>NZ_JBHSBI010000022.1:0-172186 GCF_042650645.1 Nonomuraea purpurea | reverse complement strand
CCGATGGGCGCGAGCAAGCCCATCCGCATCCAGAACGCGTACGTCTCGGAGAAGGAGATCGCCGAGATCGTCACGCACTGCAAGACGCAGATGCAGGCCGAATACCGCGACGACGTCGTCGCGGCGCCGCTAAGGCCGGACAGGTGATGGACCTGCCGGAAAGCCGCGAGGTGGTCGGTTCCCGTGAGGATTCCAAGGCGCGCGAGGTGCTCGTGAAGACGACGGTAGGAATCACCACTTCATCGCGTCAAAGACTGGATCAGGATGAGTTGGATGAATCGCCGCCCGTTCGGCATCCTTCCCGTGGCCGAAAAGGACGATCTCCGAGAGTCGTTCGCCCGCAAGCGGCAGTTCCGTCCAGATTGAGGATGGTTGCTGGCGCATGTACTCGCGAATGGTTCGGACGTAGCCGCCCACGGGCTTATTGTAGTCGCATCATTACTCTAGGTGCCAAATTGGAGGATCGGCCCGCCGAGACCTTGTCCGACGGCTCGCGGTCACATCGTCAGCGCTGGAGGTGCGCAGCCGATGCGGCACGTAACCGGGAGAGGATGAGAATGGCGAGGCTGCCCGCGGCGGCGACGGCTGCGGTGATGAGCAGGCCCAGGCGGTAGCCGGAGACGAGCGCCGCTGACGTGGCCGGGGTGGGGAGGTTCGCGGTGTGGGCGACGGCGACCGTCACCAGGGTTGCCACGCCGACCGCGATGCCGACCTGCTGGGCGGTGTTCAGCAGCCCGGACACCACGCCTTGGTCCTCGGCCGCGACACCGCTGGTCCCAACGATGCTGGCGCCGACGAACGCCGAGCCGAGCCCGGCACCGAAGAGGAGGTAGCCAGGCAGGATGTCCACCACGTACGAACTGGCCGGGGTGATCTGGGCCAGCAGGATCTCCGCGACGCCGACCGCGGCCAGAGCTCCCGCAGCGATGACGCGGGGCTGGACGCGCGCGGCCAGTTTGGTGGCCACGGTGCTGCCGACGATCGCCATGAGACTCGACGGGAAGACGGCCAGGCCGGTCTCGATCGGTGAATAGCCCAGGATTCCTTGCATGAACAACATCATGAAGAAGCCCTGGGCGCCCATCACGGCGGTCAGCGCGAGGATGGCCAGATTCGCGCCCGTCACCGCGCCGTGCGACAGGATCCGCAGCGGGACGAGCGGTATCGCGGAACGCCGCTGGATCAGCACGAACGCGACCAGCAGAACCACCGCGGCGGTCAGGATGGTCATGGCAGCCGGCGAGGCGAAACCGTCCTGCTGGCCCCGGGTGAGCCCGTAGATCAGCAGTCCGATGCCCGCCGTGGCAGTCACCGCGCCGGGAATGTCGAGCGTGGCGTATCCGTTGGACGCGATCGAACTCTCCAGCCGGGAAGCAGTTCGTCTGCGTACCGGGCGCGCGTCCGGTGGCAGGATTCGGGTGCAGGCCAGGGCGGCCAGGCCGATGGGAACGTTGACGAGGAAGACCGATGGCCAGCCGAGCGTGTCGGTGAGCAGGCCACCGAAGATGAGGCCCGCCCCGGCTCCGGTGGCGCCCAAGCCGCTCCACACTCCCAGCGCGCGGTTGCGTCCCTCTCCCTCGGCATAGATGGCCAGGAGCAGGCTGAGCGCGGTGGCGGAGATCAAGGCGGCGCCCAGGCCCTGAACCGTCCGCGAAGCGAGGAGGAGGGCAGGCGTGGGGGACAGGCCGCACGCGGCGGACGCGACCACGAACAGCGCGGTTCCCACGACGAACAGGCGACGCCGTCCCAGCAGGTCGCCGGCGCGTCCGGCGAGGATGAGGCAGCCGCCGAACGTCACCGCGTACAGGGTGACCACGTACTGCAGGGTCGACTCCGCCAGGTCCAGGGCTTGGCCGATGGCGGGCAGGGCGACGTTCGCGATGGTGGTGTCGAGGATGACCATGAACTGGACGGCGCACAGAAGGGCCAGGACGCCGCCCTGGCGTGCGGGGGTGCGGGTCGTCATGCGGTCAGGCCGCCGTCGAGCAGGATCCGCGTACCGTGCAGGTAGTCCGAGCCCGGCCCGGCCAGGAAGATCGCCGCGTCGGCCACGTCCCGGACGGTGCACAGGCGGCGGGCCGGGACAGTGGGCAGGATGTGGGCCTCGACGTCCACCTGGGCCAGCACGGTGGCCGACATTGGGGCGTCCACGACGATGCCGGGGCTGATCACGTTCACGTTGACGCCCTGGGGGCCGTATTCGATGGCCCACGTACGGGTGAGATTCTCCAGGGCTGCCTTGGAGGAGTTGTAGACCGAGGCGCCGGCCCAGCTCTTGACCGCGCCGAGCGTACCGATGTTGACGATCTTGCTCTTCTGATTCGTGAGGAGGTGCGGCAGGGCCGCCTTGGTCACGAAGAACGGGGTCCGGTAGTTCAGCGTCGTGATCCGGTCGAAGTCATCCTCTGTGACGGTGTGCGTGGGCCCGGCGGCGAAGGCGGCGGCGTTGTTGACCAGCAGGTCCAGGCCCCCGAACGCCTCTGCCGCGGCCTGCACGACGGCCTCCGGCGCGCCCGGTTCCGTGAGGTCGGCCTCCAGGAACACGGCCCTGGCGCCGTCCGCCCTGATCTGCTTGGCCACGCTCTCGCCCAGTTCGGCCCGGCGGCCGGTGAGGATCACATGGGCGCCTTCTCGCGCGTACGCCCGGGCGATGGCCTCACCGATTCCCGAGGTGGCGCCGGTGACAAGGGCGACCTTTCCGGTGAGTTGCCCGGCGGATGTTGGTTCGTGGTTCATGAAGACGACGGTAGGAACCACCACTTCATCGCGTCAAAGACTGGATCACGATGAGTTGATAACCTCAATGCATGAGTTTCGATCTGCGGCATCTCGAAGGGTTCGTGGCCGTCGCCGAAGAGCTGCATTTCGGCCGGGCCGCCGCGCGGCTGCATCTGGCCCAGCCGGCTCTTTCCCAGCAGATCCTGCGGCTGGAGTCCTCTCTCGGGGTCGAGTTGCTCATCCGCGAACGTCGCCGTACCAGGCTCAGCGACGCGGGCCAGGCGTTCCTGGTCGAGGCCAGGCGTACGCTGGCGCAGGCGGAACAGGCGCGTTCGGTCGCCCGGCGCGCGGGGCGGGGCGAGCTGGGCAGACTGCGCGTCGGCTACGTGCCCACCGCATCCTCCGCGCCGTTCCTGACCGCGCTGGCCACCTTCCAGCGAGACCATCCGGACGTCCAGGTGGAGCTGCGGGAGCTGCCGCTCGGGTCGCCGGCCGGACCGCTGCGCGACCACCAGGTGGACATCGCGTTCATCGCCCGGCTGGGGCCGCTCGACGGCTGCCTGGAAGACGGCACCATGCTGCGAGAGATGTCCGCCGAGCGTTTCGTGGCCGCAGTCTCGGCGCACCATCCGCTGGCCGGCCGCCCCGCCGTCGAGTTGGCCGAGCTGGCGGGAGAGCACTTCGTCCTGCTCGCCCCGGAGATCTGCCGGGAGTGGGACGAGACGGTACACGGCATCTGCGCGTCAGGCGGGTTCACGCCGCGGGTGAGCCACTACGTACGCGAGCTCTCCACGCAGCTCATCATCGTCGCGGCCGGACTGGCGGTGGCACTGGTGCCCGCCTCGGCACAGGCCCTGCGCGGCCAGGGCGTGGCCTTCGTGCCACTCGACGGGCCCACCCCACCGATCACTTCCGCGGTGATGTGGCGCGTGGGGGACGGGGCGCCGGTGCTGCGGCGGTTCGTCGAAAGTCTGTAAGCCGGGCCCAGGCTCACGCCAAGCAGCCGCATGTGTGAGCTATTGACAACGGCTGAGGTTGGGTTTCGCCAAGGCAGAGATTCACGCCTGGGCTTGGCCCGAGAACACCGCTGGCGTGGAGTTCGTCTTCGACCGGAGTGGTGGCCGAGTATCGCCGTGAAAAGGAGCTGGGCGTCGGAAGGAAGCGTCGTAGCAGCAGCGGCAACTGATCAATTTCAGTACCGTTACGCCCATGGATGAGGTATTCGACGAGCTTGACATACGTCTGTACTTTGATGATGAACTCATCGTCGGCATCGTCCTGGACGACGTCCAGGATACCTATCCCTGGTACCAAGGGGTGATCGTCGATGGCCCCGCGCTAGGGCGGTGGCGAGCGTTCGTGGAGGCGTATCACCATGCTGATCTGGAGTTTGACTACTGCCCGCACCATCCCCACGAAGGTTCCTACGACGACACCGATCTCGCGGCATATGTTGGCGCGTTGACGACACTTCATCAGCCTGGCCAGACGAAGGACGCGTGCCCGGACGACGACGGATGGCTCGCGCCTTGGACTGACGCTCAACCGGAACAGCTCGAAGGTTACCTACGGTTCCTGGACTTTCGGCGCTGGCGGGCCGTAACACGGACGGGAGAAATCGCCGTTGAGATTCCTCTGCCGCCGAGCCTTGACCTCGCAACCAGACGTTTCTCCTTCCAGGCGTCAGCAGTATCGGAGAGGGCCTGAACCAGTTCCTCCTCGATGGAATCCCCTGGCGGAGTAAGGACCATGCAGCGCCCGGGTGTCGAAACCCCAGTGCGGTGCGGGGCCCGCTGGCGTGGAGTGCGGATCGCTCTGGCTACCTCGCCATCAGCGTAGTGACCAGTTCGTCGAGCCCGTTGAACCGCCAGTCGAAGTCATCGAAGCTCGTCGGCGGATCTCCGACCGGTCGCCGGACGTAGGCGGTCCGCATGCCCCTCGCCTGGGCTCCGCGGAGGTCCCAGGCGTGGGCGGCCACCATGAGCACACGTTCTGGTGGGCATCCGGCGGTGTCGATGGCGAGCTGGTAGACCTCCGGCGCCGGCTTGTAGGCCAGGACGGCTTCGCTGGACAAGGCTTGGTGCCAGCGCAGCCCGGCATGAGCGTTGAGTCGCAGCAGAGCGGTGCGGCCGGCGTTGGAGAGCCCAAGCACGGGGAACCGCTGCGCGAGCCGCTCGAGACCGGCGACAGAGTCGCCCCAGGGCGGCAGGCGCCGGCCCGCTGTGGCCAGCCGGGCGATGGTCGTCGGGTCGGTGAGCCCGGCGTGGTCGGCCACCCGTTGAGCAGCTTCTCCGTCGATGATCTCGGTGTTGACGTACGCGCGCTGCCCTTGCGCGATGCGCTGCTGTTCCAGCTCGACATGCTGCCGCCACAAGGTGAGTAGCACGTCGACAGACGCATCGTCGGACGCGGGCAGCGCGTCGCGAACTGCCGCTCGAAGCCCGCCGGGTTCGTCGACCAGCGTTCCGAGGACGTCGAAGACGACGACCTCGATGTCGCGGATCTCGGCCATGCGCTCTCCTGTTCGTCCTGCTGTCACCGGCTCAACAGGTGACGACCTTGCCACCCTCCTCGTCACCGGTCAAGATGGTGACGTGGAATTCGCGTTCGTGAGCGGCAACCCAGCCCTCGATCTGGCCGGCACCGTGCTGTCCCGTCGAGACGAGCCCATCGACGTCCTGGCCGCGCCCGCAGACCTCGAACGGTGGGTGGCCGAATGCGACGAGCTCCCCGACCGTGTCACCGCCGACGTCCCAACCTTCGAATCCGCGCTGTCACTGCGAGAAGCGACCTACCGCCTTGCTCTCGACCGCGTGCTCGATCGGCCCTTCGACCCGGCCAGCCTCAAGATTGTCAACGACACGGCCGCCGGCCCAGCGCCCACGATCAAGCTCAGCGACGCAGGGCTGCACATGTCGGGAGACCTCCGCGCGGTTCTCTCTCAAATAGCCAGAAGCGGCATCGCCGTGCTCGCCGATCCACACGCCTGTCTCAAGGAATGCGGTCGCACCGGCTGCACGCGCATCTATCTCGACCGCTCGCGCGGAGCCCGGCGCACCTGGTGCGGGATGGACGAGTGCGGCAACCGCGTCAAGGCTGCGGCTTATCGAGCTCGCAGACGAGCGGCAACCACAGCCGAGGGTCGCGGGCCCGAGGGAACCATCTGACTCTTACCGGGAACTCAGGAACCCGTCACACCCGCAGAATGGTGACCTCGCGGCCGGTCGGTGTGGTCGCCTGTTCGAAACCGCCGCGTTCTTTCCACGGCGGGGCCTTAGGGACGCTTCCGCTGCCGCGAGTGCCGGGCCTCGGCTGGAAGAGTGGCCGGATATCTGGCCGATATTGAAGCCACCGAGATATCATTATCGTATGGAGCTCATTCCGATCAGTGAAGCGAAGGACCGACTGACCGAGCTGGCCGATCGGGCTGCCCGAGAGCACGATCACTTCACCCTCACTCGCAACGGGCGGCCCCATGCTGTCATCATGTCCGTGGCCGAGTGGGAGTCCCTGCAGGAGACCCTGGAGATCCTCGCCGACCCGGAGATGCGTGCCGACCTGGTCGAGGCCGCCGCTGCCGAGGAGCGCGGCGACGTGACCACCGAGGAGGAGATGGCCGCCATCATTGCGGCGCGCCTGGGTAGGGCGAGCGCGTGAGTGATCGCTACACCATTCTTCTGGATCCGCCCGCTCGCCGCGCGCTCACCTCGGGCCTGCCCGAGTCCGTGGCGGCGGCGGCCTGGGAGTTGATCACAGGTATGATCGCGCGTGAGCCGTGGCGTGTCGGCAAACCTCTGCAAGAGCCGTACGAGGGGCTACACGTCGCCCGGCGTGGGACTTATCGCGTGGTCTACCGCATCGATGAAGACAAGCACGCTGTCACCATCCAGACGATCAAACACCGCCGAGATGCCTACCGCCCGTAACGAGCGGCAAAGGGGGTTTCGGCCGCCCGGGTAACCGCATTGGCAGACCATGGGGAGACCGCCACCGAAGACGATCGAGTGATCAGCAGAGGTCGACGTCGATGTACGTGCCGGCCACCTTGTAGATCTTCTCGTCCGTGGTGACCAGGGTGCAGTCCAGCGCTTCGGCCAGGGCGATGTAGGTGGCGTCGTAGCCGTTGAAGTTGGCTCGCAGGTCCCAGGCGCGATCGGCAGTCAGGTCGTCGACGCCGCCGGCGACTTCGCTGCTCGTCACGGCCCGGGGTGTAATGGAGGGCATCGTCGTCCTGTGCTCTTGACCGATGGGCAGGGCGGCACGCACCAGTCGGGCAACGTGGACAAGACAGAGACGGGGCCTCTGGCCCGGCTCCGATGAGGTCACAACGCCACGTCCGGTGAGTGCCGGCGAGCACCTCCCGCCCCAGGCCGACAGATCCCGTTGAAGACCCGAAGTCAGTCAGAAGCTGGGTCAGACCCTGGCGGGAGGTCCTCACCTACATCATCTCTGTCAGTAGTTGATGCACGCACGGGGCCGGTTGTTGTAACCAGGCAGCCAGGTGCCGTTGATGATCGGCCAGGTGGTAGCGCACCAACGCTGCACGCCCTTACGGTTGTTCACCCAGGCAACGGTTTCGCAGCGGGTGCTGATGCAAACCCTCTGGTTTCCGCGGAGGGGGTCGCCATCCCTGGTCCCTGTGGCATTGATGTTGATGTCGGTCCTTCGGTTGCATTCGATGTAGGCGCGAAGCTTGATCCGTGAACCGGTGTTGACGCTCACATGGGTGCGGCACTTGGTCGTCCGAATTCCCAGCCTGGTATTCACCCTGACGGTGTACCACTTACTCCATGCCTGGGCACCGCGGCGCGAGACCACCCCGCTCGCCGAAGGGACGATGGACGCCACCGCCGTGGTGGTCCGTGCGGCGGCGCTTGCGGCGGGAGCGGCGACCAAGGCGCCGGCGGCCGCGGTGCCGGCGACGGCCAGAATGGCGATGGAAGCGTGGAGGCTGGTGGACGTGGCCATTTCGGTGTTCCTTCGTCTGGAGTTCGGGTGCATGTGGGCTGCTGGGGGGCAGCCGACGTCTTTTGCGCAGAGACGCCGTTGCGCGCTTTGCATTAGCCGTGGCCGTGAGTATCTGGCTCGTGAGCGCTGCAGCACGTAGCGGCAGCAGTGATCACGATGCGTAAAGCGCCCATGCGTGCGCACTTCCCTCGCTCTCTCCCCCGTTTTTCGGTAGCGGCGTTTCCCCTGAAATCTTTCTTGGGCTGACCTGCTGTGGAGCGGCTTACTATGGTTTTTAGCAATAGAGGCAGAAGAGTTGGACGAATTCAGTTGTGCTTGCCCTATATGAAATTTCTGCGAAAATCAGATCAATGGGCGATCAGAGTTTGCGGACTCGGCCGACCAATCCAGCATGAGCTCTTAATAGGGCAGCCGCACTTTCCAGGGCCTCGATCGCGCGCTTGTATTCGCTGCGGTCAGCTGCTCAGCTCGATGTGGCGGGAGCGGGTCAGAGCCAGCCAGCCGAGGACCGCACCGACCAGCCCAAGCAGCAGGGCCAAGGCCCCACCGAATACTCCGTTGCCGGTGCCGAGACCACCGTCGGCGACAGCCAGATTCACCGCGCCGTTGAGCCCGCCGGTCAGCCCTGCCATCAGGGCCACGATGGCTCCCCTCCTCCCGCCGTTGCCGGTACGACGGACAGAGCGCAGCGCCAGCCAGCCGATGACCACGCCGCTCAGCGCCACCAGTGCGGCCACACTGGCCCAGATTCGCTGCGGGGTCCCGAGGAAAGTATCGACACCCTGGCCCGCGCATTCTGCCGGCGTCATACAGACTGGCGAGGCCGCCTGTGCGGCAAGCACAGATAGGACGGACATGAGGTTCTCCTCCGCTTTCTGCGACTGCACGCCAGAACTATGTCCGCTGAACCCACCGCCGGTCATCCTCCTGACGGAGACACCTCTCCCTGCCGCAGACGCCGCACGAGCCGCGAATCTACTGCGTCCGCGGTAGGCGTCGCTCGGCGGGAGACAGGCACGCATGAGCTGCGGTTGTAACCCTTTTCGCCGGTTCTCGCCAAGCAGGAGTGTGAATCGACGAAGGGAGCACGGCCGGTGCGTCGAAAGCAGGCGGAGATCGCCACAGATCCTGTGGCTTTCGCGGCCTTCTATCGGAGGCATGTCGATGCGGTAACCCGTTTCCTCGCCCGTCGCGTCGATGCCCCGCATACCGTCGCCGACCTGGTGGCCGAGGTATTCGTGGCGGTGCTCGACTCGGCACACACCTACCGGGCGGAGCTGGGCACCGAGATCGCATGGCTCTACGGCGTGGCCCGCAACACGCTCTCGGCCGAACGACGGCGAGTGTACAAGCAGCTCCAGTTGACGGACCGGGTGAGCGGGCGACGCGCGTTGGACACCGACGACGTTGCCAGGCTCGAGGAACGCATCGACGCCGAGCGGCACGCCAGGCTGGCCTTCGAGGCCATGGCGGAGCTGCCGGAGGGTGAGCGCGCCGTGCTGGAGCTGGTCGTCATCGACCAGCTCACGGTCACGGAAGCGGCGCTCGCCCTCGGTATCCGGCAGGGGACCGCCAAGGTACGGCTGCACCGGGCCCGCCAGACACTGCGGAACCTGCCCTTCGTCACGGATGGAGCACCAGGATGAGTTACGAGGAGCAGTTGCTGATGGAACTTCAGGCCGAGATCATGTACCGCGGCGAACGACGACGCCGCGTCACTCGCAGGGTGTATGCCGGGGGCGCGGTCGCCGTCTTGGCCGCTGCGGCGGCGTTCGCGGTGCCGCTGCTGACGGGGACGGAATCGCCCGCGTACGCCGTGAGCAAGAAGGCGGACGGCACTGTGGGGGTCGAGATCCGCGAGTTCAAAGACGCCGATCAGTTGGAGCAGGATCTGAAGGTGGCGGGCGTCAAAGCGGACATCACGTACCTCGAGTCCGGCAAGGAGTGCAAGAAGAACAGAGGAATGAGCACCCTTCCGGCGGAAGGGGCCGTCCAGATGCGGGAAGGCGGGCTGGACATCAATCCCCGGCTCATCGATGCGGACAAGACGCTGGTCCTGGAGTTCGCCGGGAACGAAGAGGAGGAGGTCCCCGGAGCAGAGTCGCCGAAGACGGGGAAGACATGGTGGATACTCACGACACTGGTGATCCCCGGCGATGTCGGCCCGTGCGTCGTGGTCGACAGGCCGAACTGGGACGACACTGGCGGCCCGGAGGGCCGGCCTCCAGCGGGAAGCTAGCGGCTCGGCAGGGCGACGCCCGCGCTACCGACCAGTCTGGCAATACGACGCGGGGCGCGGTCATCGCCTACGGCTGAGTTGTACGGCGGCCCAGCCCTTATCTCGGAGTGGGTGCTGAAGAAGATCTGTGGGACTGGCCTTTACCGGGAACTCGGGCGCCCGTCACATCCGCAGAACGGTGACTGGGCGGCCGGTCGGTGTGGTCGCCTGCTCGAAACTGCCTCGTTCCTTTGCGGGGGCGTCTCCGGCCAGGGCCTCGACGAGCGCCGAACTGTCGATGACGATCACGACTCCCGGATCTTCCGTATCCCGGTCACGACGTCGTCGTGACTCGCCCCGCCGCCGAGCGACCGGAGCGCCTCCAGTCGCTCTCTGATCGTGTCCGGGGCGGGGGTGACGGCGATCTCGGCGAGGAGCTCATCCATGAGGGCGAAGTGCCTGTCAGGCCATCTGCACGATGTGATCGCCGAAAACGGCCACGATGTCCAGCGTGCCGCCCAACGCGATGACATAGGTACGCAATGTGTCCAGTCCGCTGATCTGGCCGTGCTCGATCTGGGACACATGAGCCTGAGAAACGCCCATGCGTTTGGCGAGTTGATTCTGGGTGATGCCCAGGCGCTTGCGCATGTCGGCGAGCTGGGTGCCGCGCAACTCTGCCCGCAGCTGTTCGCAGGTGGCCTCCCATGCTGCAACCCAATCGGGCTTGATCTCGCCGATCTTGGCCTTGGTGTCGGGCCGCTCGAACTCACTCATCCTCGTTCCGCTCCTCTGTGGGCTGTCAGCCCCGGTTCGGTGAACAGGTCTTGGGCGGCGGGTCTGCGGGGTGTCAGGCAGATCCACGCCCATGAGGTCGCGCAGGATTTCCACCGCGAGTTGGGGCGGTGGTGGAACATCTCGACGAGGGCATCGGGACACCTTGACGCTCATTGTTACACCATGGGCACGGAAAGTGATGGCGATTCGCATGATCGGAACGGGCCGCCGGAGGGTTGTCGGAAACGTCCGCTCCGTGAAGGCATGACAGCGAACCTCTGAGACTGAGGTCGTGCCTGCGTACATCCTGGCGTCTGCGCTTCTCGAAGCCGTTCGGCGGCCACTTCCGCGCCCAGTCCTCTGGCCCGCGCCGGGGATGCGCCCATACATAGCTATCTCATTGGTTATAGGGCATTCCTCTTTTGTCCAACCTTCCCTGTAGTTACCATGTGATCGACCCCGGTATCTCCCACGACGAGATGAGCCACAAGGTCCGAGTCTGGATCCATGCCCGCCTCGGTCGGTAGATCGAGTTCATCGCTGGAAAATGCTGATCGCTAAGTCTTCGTAAAGTACGCTGCTGGAGTTGAATATCGAACAGTCAAGACAAGGTGTTGTTTACTGTGGCGCAGCATTCGCTGTTTGGTCCAGATTTTGGAACGATCCAGGCAAGGCCGCATGATTCTCAGTACCGGCGGCTAAAAGTATTGATTACCGTCAAAGCCGCACCGAACCCTTCCGAGGCCTACGGTGAGACGGTTTGTGTTGCTGCGCTCAGTCTAAATCTCGACAACCCAGGATGGATACGCCTCTATCCAATCAACTATCGAGAATTGGACGTTGGCAGCAAATTTAACAAGTACGACATCGTAACTCTGGAGGCCAAGCCCAATACCAGTGACCCGCGCGCTGAGAGTTGGCGCCCGCGTTCGCTGGAAGACGTCATACGAGAGAAGTTCTGGGACATGATGTGCGCGCCGGACCGGGACACGATCTTCTACGTTGGCAACCAGCAGGCCCATCCGAGGAGCTTCATCGTGCTCGGGGTGGTTTACCCCAGGCGACCTACGCCGAGATCGCGCAGTTGAGCCGTTCGCGTACAGCCTCCAGGACAAGATCGCGATGACAGCGGTGCTCGTCGGCCTCGAAACACATGATCGCCACTGTCTCCCGCCGGGCCGCGTGCACGATGCGCTCAAGACAGTGGCGAGCGTCGTCCTGATTCAGGTACTGGGCGTAGAACGCGCGGGCTGACCCGAGCTCAGCCGGACTTCCGGCGAACCCGGCCCGATTCCACTTCGGATTGCCCAGCTCACGCATGTGCTCGTAGGCGATCCCTGCGTCAGCGAGCGCGGCCGAGAATACAGTCTTGCTGAAGCCCCGCTTGCGAGAGATCGGAGTGAGGCGGACGTCGATCAGCAGCGTTACGCCATTCTGGGACAGACGCCGGACGAACTCGTCGAGGTCGAGCCCTTCGTAGCCGACACCGGTCACTCCCGCCTGCTGATCTGTTGCGAACATGACCAGCACCCTCTCATGCCTGGTCGCGGCCGTCACCTCGTTCTCGGAATGATCGAGTTTATGCTCCGCGGGAGTTCATGGACTCGTACGAAAAGTCGGACTTTGCTGGCTGCTACCGCAGCCGCAGGCACCTCGTAGCCCTCCGGCACTGGGCCGCCGACGCGGGGCATACCGATGTTGACGCATGGGAACGAACCTCCGGGGCGTTCTCTGCGTACATCCTGGCGTCTGCGCTTCTCGAAGCCGGGAATGACCATGCTGTTGCGTTATGGGGCACACACCGGCAACCCCGGGTTGGGGGATAATTCTGCTGTTCTCGACCGTGCCGGAGAGCCTTGATGACGACCCCGCCGTCGCCAACCCCCCAGCCGCCGCCCGAGCAACCGCCGGTGAAACCTCCGGCCCGCGTCGACACGACCCCGGCGCCCCCTTCCCTGACCCCGCCGGCGGTCGCGCAGCCGCCCGATTGGGAGTATTCGGGGATCGATCCGAAGCTGATGCACGACTTCGAACGCGACCTCGGCCAGGCGGAGACCATGCTCGGCAGACATGAACCGCAGATCCGCCGGACCTTGCAGGACCTCGATCTGGACACCTCGCGGTTGAACGCGTTACGGGAACTCGGCAACTGGATCAGCGCCAAACGGCCGGAATTACGCCGCCGCAACGAGACGATCCAGGCGGTGAACACGGAATGGGGGTCGGACGCGACCGGCGGGATACGGCCCTTCGACGAGGCCCTGTACAACGCCGCCTCCGGGGACACCGACGTGTACGCGGCAGCGGCCAAGCTGGGTGAGCTCGACCATGGCAGCGAAGTGGATGAGAAGACCGTCGCCGAGCTTGAGAAACGAGCGGGCGACGAAGGGTTCGCCACGTCGCTGATGTACGCGCTCGGAACGCAGAAGTTCCGCCAGCTCATGGCGGCGCTGGTGTACCAGAAGGACGCGCGCAAGCAGCGGTTGCAGGCGGCGCTGGGCAAGGCGCTCGGCGCGGCCAGCTCGCGGCTGAACGCGTCCTGGAGGAAGGAACTGCTCACCAATCTTGGGCGCCATGTGGATCAGCACGCGCTCGCGGAGCTGCTTCCGCACGGGACGTTCAACCGGGAATTCCTGGTGGCTGCGGCCACAACGCTCGAAAGCCTGGACCGGAAGGCCTGGGACGACCCGGCCTTGGCCGGCGATCCAAACGATTCGATGATCGGGGTTATGAAGGCGCTGGCCAACCATCCCAGGGCGGCCCAGGACTTTTTCGCCGGAGACCCCAGCGTGTTGAAGCGCTATGTGACCGAACGGCCCATGTACGACAACGGGACGGCCTTCGGGAAAGCGCTGGAGGCGGCGACGATGACCTACCGGGACCGTGACGGCACGCTCCAGGAACCGTCGCCGGGCTTCATCTCGGCCGAGATCGCCTCAGATTTCATCCATTGGGAGGCCCAGCGGGTGTTGGCGGACACCGACGGCCCATCCTTCGCGACCACCGGCACCACTGCCCGCATCCTCGCTGCCTACATCAACGACGTCAATCGAGTTGCGGAGGTTCCGCACAGTGGCGATTCAAACGTTTATGGGGCTAGCCGCGTTAACCTGCCGGCAACTGATCAGATTTGGGGTGCGCAGTTCAAGAAAGAAGATCTGCGTAAGGTCATGGAGGACGCCTTCAAGCACGATTCAAAGGCATTGGGGGCGGTGATGGCGGCCCAAACCGCCTGGTCAAGGAGGCTTCTCGACCATGGTGCTGCGCAGGCGGCCGCTGGAAAGGGTGTCGATACTCTCCTGGCCAATGCGCGGGAAACCGCAGCGGGCTTCGGACTTATAACCGACGCCAGCGGGCTTGCCAAAATCCAGCAAGGTAAGGATCTGGACGAGGCTCAAGAGAAGAATATGAAGATATTCATGGCGGTGGTCAAGACTGGGCTCGCGATCCCGCAAGCGCCTGCCGGGGCGATCACTGCCGCGGTCGTAGGGGAGTGGATCAGCATGATTGCTGACTCCGCTAAAACTGAAAAGAATTCGGACATGGCGACGTACGAGGCCAATACAGCCGATGGCAAAGCGAGGTTCCTGCACGATCAACTGGCCGCCGATGCCATGCTGAGACATGAGTTGTTCGGCAAGAACCAGCCTGCAGCCCCAACACATCCGTGGGCATCCCTGGAGGGGGTGGAGGAGAGGGAAGACCCTCGTAAGTCACCGAACAACTTCCTGAAGGGCGACGGGAATTCACTGATGACGCCACATGAAATGGCCCCGTACCCGGGAAATATCCAGCCGCGGCTTGACGCCTACCAAAGGTGGCTTTACGACGGCCTCGCCGGAGAGCGGTGGAAGAGGGTTTACGGCGAGCTGGGCCAGGGTTTCCGGGACGGCAAGGCGGAGTTCAAGTGATAATGAAGAAGCATCTGGCCTTGTCGGTGGCACTGCTAGGCACGTTATTCGCATCGGCGGCTTGCCAGCAGCCTGAGAGTCTGCCGATCGACAGGACGCCGGTCCCCTCGATGGCGGCTTCTCCGTATATCTGTGACTACGTTCCGCTCGATGCAGTGCGGCTGATGACGGGTATACGTGACCCGATCGTCGACGGTGATTTTGATATGACCGTTGGGAAAGAGCTGGACGGCAAGAATTACGGTACTGGCTCGTGTCATGTCTACCAGCCGAATGGGAACAAGCCGAAAGTATTGCAGATTTCCTTGTCTCCCGCCGGATCCGCGCAAGAGGTCGAGTGGGAGATCGGTCAAGGAGCTCAGAAGCTACCCGAGATCGTTCCCGGTGCGGTCGGTTTCTACTCTCAAGACGGCAGCGCCGACAATACCCAGGCCGCCGCGATGCTGGTGCGCGGCCAGGACCGCGTAATCGTGGAGTTGGTGCGGGGCGTCAAAGGCCGAGACAACACCGCTGATGTGGTGGCCATGATGAAGCTGGTCGCGCCGAAGCTGATCCCCGACGCCTCTCCCGCTCCCAAGAAGACGAAGGACTGAGGCGATGGCCGCGATGGTGCGCAATCCGCTGCACGAGGCGCTCCAGAACGCCGTCCGCACGGTCGGCCCGATGCTCGAACAGATCGACGGCGATGTCGATCGTCCCTGCCGAATGTTCCGTTCCGGCAAGGTCTGGACCGGGCCGACCGCCAAGCAGTTCGACGCTCAGCTCACGCAGCTCAGCACCAGGGCCCGTGCCTCCGCGCAGGCGATCATGGACGAGTTGCGCCAGGCCCTGAGCCGTACGCCCAGCGAAGTGCCCGAGGAGGAGGCCGCCGCGATCAGGCGGAAGTATGACCTCGCCTGAGTCCTGCTGCGACTCAGGCGCAGGCCGATTCCCAGCAGGAGGCCATGACGTTCCCGCGGGGCTGCTCGGTTGATGACGTTAGAAGTCGAAGATGCCGTTCTTCGCACCTACTACGAACTTGTCCCAGACGGCCCGACGGACCACCCATGGTTTGGCATTCGGCTGTTCGGTGTCGCGCAACGCGATGCGGCCGTCGGACAGATGCTTGGCCTCCAGACAGTCGCCACCCTGGTCGCTTGACGCCGTGATCCATCCGGCCGGGTTCGCTATCTCCTTGGCGACTTCCTCATTCAACTCCACGCTGCACTCTCTCCTTGATCCGCTGCACTGACAGATACTCAGGGAGCGCCGCGCTGCGTATGAGTTCGAGTCGGTCCACGAGTCGCTTGATCTCGCTGGTGGAGTCAACGACGCGACCATGGACGGCTGATTCGACGTAGGCGGCGACCGGCACTCCGTTCTGCTGCGCCAAGAGAGCCGGGCCCACCAGCACTGCCGTACACCGGGCTGCGTACGGGAGTAGTTGGACGGTGAACCACTTGTTCTCGGCCAGAGTGATCAGGTGTTCTAGCTGGCGGTGGATTACGAACTCGTCTCCAATCGGACGATACAGGATGCCCTCGTCTATCACAGCAAGGAATTGAGGCGGATTCGGCCGATTGAATATGGATTGTCGCTCCACTCGGGCCTCGGCCGCTTCGTCGACCTGCTGCGGGGTCATGTGAGGCCCGCCCTCGAAGATCGCACGCGCGTACTCCTCCGTCTGTACCAGTCCGGGCACGATGAGCGGGGCCCAGGTGAGGAGCTGATCGGCTTTCCTCTCGATCGGTGGCCACTGCCGGAACCAGTCGGGCATCCGGTTGCCGCTGATGGCCGGCCAGTGGGAGAGCAGGGGGCCGTTGAGACCAAGCGCCTCTTCGCAGAGCTCGATCAACTCGCGCGTGGGGTTCTCGTCTCCGCGTTCTACGTTGCCGATGCGGCTCTTGCTGTAGCCGATGCGGTCGGCAAGCTGCGCCTGAGTCCATTTAGCGGCATATCGGTATTTGCGTAGATCGGCACCGAAATGTGCCGCTGGGCTGGCAGTAGGGTCAAGCAGCTTGGGTGCTGGCATCACGCCTCCCGTAACCACGTCCATTCCAGCTCTTCTGGTTTGTTGCCAGTTGAAGTCTGGGACCGCTCTGGGATTGTTCCGCAAGACAATGTAGCGCGCTGCGGGCAATGTTTGAAGTGGCTATCGGCAGCTGAGTGATTCGCAAGTTTTTATAACAGGGCCCGGCAAGCTCAACCGGGATATGCGTCGAACTCCACGAAATGGGGCAGGTGGGAAATATGGCAGCGTCCGGAATACGACTCGTCGGTGAGATGCGGTTTCCTGGTCGTTCCGAGATCGTCAGCGATGTACGGATTTATGCTGCTCATTGGCTCGTTATGGCACTGCCGGATGCCGCTGATGACGAGAACCTCCTGGAGAATCTGCGGCTCTTGGTCACCGAGCTCGCCGCCAACGCAATAAAGCACACTATGTCCGGCCGTTGGAAACATGGGTCATTTCGAGTCCGCCTGTGGCTCGGCGCTGACCGGATCCGTATCGAGGTTGTGGACCAGGGGTGGTGGTCGGGGCCGCGACTTCACGACGCCCTATTCGAGACCAGCGGACGAGGGCTTCAGATCTTGGCGGCCGTGGCGACGAAATGGGGAGTCAGAAGGCGCTGGTTCGGCCGAAACGTCTGGTTCGAGCTGCCTATCCATGTTCCTCCCGTAGCGGACATAGCGAATGTCCCGCATCGAAATCACACGCAGGAACCTCGTAGAGAACTTGAGGAAAGGACCGCCTGACATGTCGAACATCCCCGACTTCCATGGTCCGCACGTCGAGCCGCCCCTGGACGGCCACGTCAGCCTGACCTGGTACGACCCCCTCCCTCGGGCGCCGCGCATCCGGGTGATCTCACACACCTGTGAATGCCGCGAAACGACGTACGAACTCTGCGCCACCGCCGGCCAGGGCTTCGTCCGCCGTACCGACCGCGCGGCGCAGACCGTCCGCGAAACCGAGTGGACGCTGACCTCCACCGCCAGACGCGTCTTCGATCAGATCCTGCACGGCGAGGCCCGATGATCGGCAGGCCATTGCGCGGTTACCCGCCACCGCCGCCAAGCAACGAGCACGGCTTGGCCGACGATGACCTGGCATGGCCGCAGCCACTCGCCACATGACCAGTCCATTCAGCCTTCCCGGACTCGGAAGTGCAGGTAGCGTTGCGGCCCTGAAGTGGCTTAATCGGCGGGCCGTCTGTGCACCCATCGAGTCTGTGAGAGAAGATGACAGCGAGCCATAGAGGAGGTGTGCGGCATGGACGACATCAGGACTCGGAACGGCCTGCTCAATCAGAGCGACGCCGCCCGCTTCCTCAGCATCCCCCAGCAGACGTTCAATCACTGGGCGCGTGGCTACGAGAGGGGCCGGCCGCTGCTGCACGTTCTTCCGCAGCCGGCCGATCATCGCATGGCCACCGTACCTTTCGCGGCCATGGCAGAGGCATACGTGCTGGATGCGCTGAGAGCTGCAGGAGTGAAGCCGCGCAAGATCCGTCCCGCGCTGGAGCGGCTCCAGCGAGAATACGGACAGTACGTTCTCGTCGCCCCGGAACTGGCCACGGACGGCATCGATGTCCTATGGGACTTCTCGAAGACCTCTCCAGAAGGAGAAGGACTGATCGAGGGCAGCACCGGTCAGCAGGTGATCCGCGAGATCGTGACCGACTACCTGCAGTATGTCGTACGAGCGGAAGACGGCTACCCGGCGATGCTCCGCCTGCGGCACTGGGCGCCTTCGAACATCGTCGTCGATCCGCTGCGAGCGTTTGGACAACCCATCTTCGAGGAGTCTCGTACCCGCGTGGCGGACGTCGCCGCCATGGTGAGGGCCGAGGAGGACTTCGAGGTGATAGCCGATGAGCTCGGAGTCACCCTTGATGACGTCCGAACCGCCGCCCGCATCCTCGTGGGCCACGCCGCCTGAGTTCTACCTCGACGAGAACAGCGTCAGCCGCAGCATTCGGAGACTCCTCACCAGTCTGGGGTATCGCGTCCACAGTCCTGCTGAGTTGTACGGGTCAAGGGATCAGGCGCTGGGGGCCGATGATGATGATTGGTTGCCGAGGGTAGGTCAGCAAGGATGGGTGGTGCTTGCTACGGACTTTCGAATCTTTGAACGCCCGCACGAGTATGAGGCGTATCTCAAAGCAGGTGTTCCGGTTTTCCTGATGCCGGCAGAGTCGAAGATCGAGGAGCGCGTCGCGCTGATAAAAGTCTGTCTGCCATCGATGTGCAGCGCCGCCAGTCAGAGAGGGGCCGGCGTTTGGCGACTCACCGCACACGGCGCGGAACCGTATACGGCACCCGCAGCTCGTAAGAAGCGACGCCGAACTCGTGAAACGTGAGCTTCTAACCGGAAGCTTCGCTATCTTGAGCAATCTTCTCGGACATGCCTCCGCCACGTCGAACGTGAACGCTCACCACCCGCCGAAAATCTTCCGCTTGACGTGGGCCGACGTGGTCACGGATACCGCGGGCGTCCGAGAGGACACGAACACTTCTTTGCCGGACGTGGGGGCCGGTGGTGCGTGAAAGCTGAGGGCGGGTCCTGAGGGCTCGTCCTCAGTTGTGTTCGGGCCAATCACGGTACGAGATGGCTTGGACGACTGGGAGCCCGCCACCACGGTCAGGTAGCGTGCCCCGAACCACCCCAGTCGCTCCTGCGGACGAACTGCTCGCGTGGACGCTGACCTCAACCGCCAGACGCGTCTTCGATCAGATCCTGCACGGCGAGGCCCGATGATCGGCAGGCGACTGCCTGGTTGCCGGCTCACGACGTGGGAAGCTTGCCTTGCTGGGTGATCATCTGCATCCAATCCTCCAGGGTGGCGACGAACTTGTCGAGGTCGGACGTGGTGCAGGAGGCCCGCTCATGGTCCCAGTCGGGGTCAAGGACGACGACGCGGAAGCCGTAGCCGCTGTACCAGCCGGCGTCTATGTTGATCTCCCGAGCCCGCAAGCCACCCTTCTCCGCCACCTCCTGCTCGGTCAGCCACGGTGGTGGTGCGGTACGCGCCCAATACAGGTCCTCGGAGTCGTTGGCCTCGACCCTTCCATCCGGCAGGCGTCGGGCATCCAGGGCGTTGTAGATGACGTTCCATCCGGCTGGGATGCGCAGCGGGAGCAGATCCCAGTCCTCGGAGACAGCGGCGGCCAGCGGGGAATTGGGCGGGAGCTGGAAGATCGGCTTCATGCGCCGACAGAGTAGTCACGTTCCCGCGCGCGGGTGGAGGGTGGCTCGGCAGCCACGGATCGTGCCCCGGGACTTCAACCGGGGTGCCGGGGACGATGGCCAGGGTGCGGCGACGCGACCCGTGGGTGCTGGCCGAAAGCCGGCTCGGAACGTACGCTCGGCACGTTCCCCGACCCCCGAGGAGGGGCGCGTGACCGAGCTTGTCGAGGTCATCAGTGAACAAGGAATCATGAGGCCGACGAAGGAGGCCGCATGACCGTACGTGTGGAGCGCCAGGGGCCCGTCACCACCGTGGTGATCAGCAGGCCGCAGGCGCGCAACGCCGTCGATCGCAAGACCGCCGACGCCCTGGTGGACGCCTTCCGCGACTTCGAAGGCTCCGATGCCGCCGTGGCGGTGTTGTGGGGTGAGGGCGGGACGTTCTGCGCAGGAGCCGATCTCAAGACGCTCGACAACCACGTCGGCGAGGAGGGCGACGGGCCGATGGGGCCGACCAGGATGCGCCTGACCAAGCCGGTCATCGCCGCCGTCGCCGGGCACGCCGTCGCGGGCGGCCTTGAGCTCGCCCTCTGGTGCGACCTGCGGGTGGCCGAGGAGGATGCGGTGTTCGGGGTGTTCTGCCGCAGGTGGGGGGTGCCGCTCATCGACGGCGGCACCGTACGGCTGCCGCGGCTCATCGGCTCATCGCGGGCCATGGACATGATCCTCACGGGCCGGCCGGTCGAAGGGCGGGAGGCGTACGAGTGGGGGCTGGCCAACCGGCTCGTCCCCACCGGCACCTCCCGGCGGCACGCCGAGGAGCTGGCCCGCGACATCGCCCGCTTTCCGCAGACCTGCCTGCGCGGCGACCGGCTGTCGGCGCTGGAGCAGGACGGGCTGAGCGAGGAGGAGGCGATGCGCAACGAACTGCGCCACGGGCTCGTCTCGCTGCCCGACGCCGTGGGCGGCGCCGCCCGCTTCGCCGCAGGCGCGGGCCGCCACGGCGACTTCGGCGATCTCTAAGCCCGTGGCGGTCTCTATGCCAGAACGGGGAAGTTGGCCCTGATCACGCCGTGCGGGTCGCGGGCTCGCTTGAGGGCGCGCAGTCTGGTCAGCGACTCACGCGGGAACGCGGCCGCGGCCTGCTCGCCTCCGTGCAGCATCGTGTACGGCTTGCGCCCGCTGCTGAACGGCACCAGCGCCTTGCCCAGCCGCCCGAGGCGCTCGTCGGTCGCCTCGGAAGGCTGCCCGAATGCGTAGAGCAGGTACGGCTCGTCCAAGTGTCCCGCGGCGCCGCCGCCGTCAGCGGGGCTGGACAGTGCGCCGCCCAGATGCCGGATCTGCACGCTTATCAGCGGGTCGATCGGCTCGCCCAGCAGTACGGCGGTCACCTGGTCGTCCAGCTCGGTCAGCAGCTCGCACCGGCTCGTCCCCGGTGAGGGGTTGGTGGGCTCGTCGCAGATGGAGCCCAGCTCGGCCACCGGCAGCGGCCTCCTGTTGTCGCTGACGGCCCCGCCGACCAGGTCGAAGGGTCGCAGCAGCCCGCCAGGGTCCCGGCCCAGGAAGGTGCAGTCGATCATGACGAATCCGGGGCCTGCGGGGATCTGCAGCAGGTCGAACCAGACCGTCAGTTCGTCCGGCGCGGACAGGGTCACCTCGCGGAAGGCGTCCAGGACCTCGGGCGCCCGCTCGACGGGCCACATGATCCGCCCGCCGTACAGGGAGGGGGCGGGACGCAACTCGAACTCCATCGCCGTCACGATCGCGAAGTCGCCGCCCCCGCCGCGCAGCGCCCAGAACAGCTCGGGATCCTGATCGGCCGTCACCCTGATCCGTGTGCCCTCGGCGTCCACCGCTTCGAAGGCCCGCACGGTGTCGGCGGCGAAACCGTACTTCCTGCTGAACCAGCTCAAACCACCGCCCAAGGTGTACCCGACCACGCTCACCACGGGCGAACTGCCCGCCAGGCCGGTCAGCCCGAGCGGGCTCGCCGCCGCCAGCACCTCGCCCCACTTCACGCCCGCGCCGACGCGGGCCACCCCGTCGCCGATCTCCACCCCGCCGAGCCCATGGGTGCGCAGCAGGATCGTGCC
The DNA here is from genome assembly GCF_042650645.1 of Nonomuraea purpurea. Lineage (NCBI taxonomy): Bacteria > Bacillati > Actinomycetota > Actinomycetes > Streptosporangiales > Streptosporangiaceae > Nonomuraea > Nonomuraea purpurea. The sequence goes on along the minus strand of NZ_JBHSBI010000022.1, from coordinate 150,331 downwards.
TTCGGCGTTGCCGGAGGGGCCGTGGCCGCTCGGCTGGGCGGTCACCGCCAGCCCGTGCAGGCGGGCATAGCCGATGGCGGCCGCCACATCGTCGGCGTCGGCCACCTCGACGACCGCGCGCACCGGCTGGTCGACGGCCAGGTTCCACGGCTTGCGCGCCTCGTCGAAGCCTTCGTCGCCGGGGACGAGGACGCGGCCGTTCATCAGGTTCTTCAGCTCGTTCATGACATCCAGCTTGCGATTTATGACTTGAGGGGGACTTGGGGTTGACTTGGGGCTCGTGGAAGTCAGGCTGTTCGGCCCGCTTGAGGTGGACGACGACGACGGCAACCGGCTCGACCTCGGCACTCGCAAGCAGCGGGCGGTCCTGGCCAGGCTGGCGCTGGAGCCCGGCCGCGTCGTCCCGCTCGACCGGCTGATCGAGGAGCTGTGGGCGGGGGAGGCGCCGGCCAAGGCCACGGCGACGCTGCAGGCGTACGTCTCGCATCTGCGGCGGGTGCTGGAGCCGGGACGCAGGCCGCGCACGCCGCCCCGGGTGCTGCTCACCCGCGAGCCGGGCTACCTGCTGAACCTCACGCCCGGCCAGACCGACGTGGGCCGCTTCGCCGCGTGGGCCGCCGACGGCGCGCGCCTGCTGAAGCAGGGGCGGCACGCGGAGACGGCCCGGGTACTGGATCGGGCGCTCGCGCTGTGGCGCGGGGAGCCGCTGGCCGAGTTCCCCGATCTGGCGCCGGCGGCCTCCGCGCGGCTGGGCGAGCTGCGGCTCGCGGCCGAGGAGGACCGGCTTGCGGCCCGGCTGGCGCTGGGGGAGGCCAGCGTGCCCGACCTGGAGGCGCTGACCGAGGCGCATCCCTACCGGGAGCGGGCGTGGGGGCTGCTGGTGCTCGGGCTGTACCGTGGCGGACGCCAGGCCGATGCGCTGGTGGCGCTGCGCAGGGTGCGCGCGCTGCTCGCCGACGAGCTGGGGATCGAGCCGGGCCCCGAGCTGCGACGGCTTGAGCAGGCGGTGTTCGACCAGGCACCCGATCTCGACGCGCCCCTGGCCGGTGGCGCTTCCCTGGTGGGCGGTGCTCTCACGACTGGCGGTACTCCCGTGGTGGGCGGCGCCCTCGCGGGCGGCGGTACTCCCACGCCCAACCTTGCCGCCGCGCCCGTCCCCGGGGGCGCCCGTCCGGGGACGGCGGTTGCGTTCGACGGGGACAGGCTGGTCGGCAGGGAAGGTGAGCTGCGGGTTCTGGAGGAGCTGCTGTCGCAGGCCCGGCGTGGCAGAGGCGGGCTCGTCCTGGTCACCGGTGAGGCGGGCATCGGTAAGACGAGCCTGGCCAGGGCCGCCGCCGACCTGGCCGCGGCCAGGGGCTTCCGGGTGGAGTGGGGCCGCTGCCTCGACGGCGGCACCGCCCCCGCGTTCTGGTCGTGGACCCGCGCCGGCCTGATCCCCGCCTCCCCGCACCCCGAGCTGTTCGACCTGTACGACGCCGTGCTGGCGGAGCTGCGCACCGGCCCCCTGCTCGCGGTGTTCGAGGACCTGCACTGGGCCGATGCCTCCTCCTTGAAGCTGCTCGGCCACGTCGCGGGCGAGCTGTCCAGGACCTCCGCGCTCGTCGTGGCCACGCTCAGGCCGGAGCCGGGCGAGCATCCCGAGCAACTGCGCGAGACCTTGGGCGCGCTGGCCCGGGAGGGCCGCAGGTTGCCGCTGTCGTCGTTCGACGCCACGGACGTGCGCGACTACCTGCGCCTGCGTGGCGTGGCGGCCGACCCCCAGGAGCTGCTCGACCGCTCGGGCGGCAACCCGTTCTACCTGACCGAGCTGCTCCGCCTGCCGGAACGCGAACGCCACCACGTCCCCGCAGGGGCCCGCGACGTCATCGAACGCCGCCTGGCCCGCCTCCCCGAGCCCACCAGGGAGCTGCTCGGGGCCGCCGCGGTCGCAGGCAGGGAAGTGCGGACGGACCTGCTGACCGCCCTTGTGGAGCGCCCCGTGGAGGAGGTCATGTCGCACCTGGAGCCCGCGCTGGCCGCCGGGCTGCTGACCGAGGCCGCCGACTACCGCTTCTCCCACGCCCTCGTACGGCAGGCGCTTGACGCGGGCCTGACCAGGCTCGACCGCGCCCGTCTGCACCTGCGGGCCGCCGGGCACCTGGAGACCCTGCCCGGCGCCGATCCGGCGATCCTGGCGGGCCACTTCGCGGCGGCGGCCAGGCTGGGCGGCGCGCCCAAGGCCGTCACCTACGCCGTCCTGGCCGCTGGTCAGGCCGCGGAACGGCACGGCTACCAGGAGGCCGTCCAGATGTGGGAGCTGGCGCTCGACCACCTGCCGCCCGGCGACTCGCCCGCGCGCTGCCGCGTGCTGACCGAGCGGGGCCAGGCCCGCCGCACCCTGGGCGACGCCGAGGGCGCCTACCGCGACCTGAGCGAGGCCGTCGCCCAGGCCCGGCGGCTCGGCGACCGGGACGCGCTGGTGGCGGCGGTGTCGGTGTTCGGCGGGTTGTCGGTGTGGAACTGGCGCCCGTACGGCACCGTGGACGAGGACATGGTCGCGCTCCTGGAGGGCCTGCTGGCCGGCGACCTCGACGACCGCTCCAGAGCCGCGCTCCTGGGCACGCTCGGCACCGAGCTGCACTACGGCCCCCGGCGCGCCGAGGGCGAGCGGCTGGCGCTCGACGCGGTCGTCCTGGCCCGCCGCGTGGGCGAGCCCATGCTGCTGGCCAGGGCGCTGAACAACTACCTGATCGCGAGCTTCGTCCCTGGCCGCAACGCCGAGCGGCTCGCGGCGGCCGAGGAGATGGTGGCCATCCCCGGCCTGCCCAGGGAGGCCAGGCTGGTGGCGCGGGTTCTGCGCATGTCGTGCCTGGTGCGGGCGGGCGAGCTGGCGGAGTGGCACAGGGACCTGGCCCGCTGCGAGCAGCTCCTTCACGAGGTCGACCGGCCCGAGCTGGAGGCCATGGTCCGCGTCTCCCAGTCCGCCGACCATGTGCTGCACGGCCGGTGGGCGGAGGTGGAGGCGCTGATCGAACGCTTCCCTGCGATCGTCTTCGGAGCGAGCCTGTGGGGTCTGGACGCCCGCCGTCTGGCCGCCCTCTACGCGTGCCGACGCGGCCAGGGACGGGTGGCGGAGGTGCTGGACGAGCTCGTGGCCGAGGGCGACCGTCCGCTCATGACGATGGTGCGCCCGCTCGCCGTCCTGGCCTGCCTGGATGTGGGGCGCACCGAGCAGGCGCGGCAGCTCGTCGAGCGGTGGGGCGTGGACCTGCGGGTGGACTGGTCGGCGGACTTCTTCTTCCCCGTCTGGGGGCTCGTGGCCGCCCAGTTGGGCACGCCCGATCCCGGGGAGATGTACCGGCTGCTGCTGCCGATCGCCGACCAGCAGGTCGTCATGGGCATGGGCAGCGCGGCCTTGGGCTGCGTGCAGGACGTGCTGGCCGAACTCGCGCTCAGGCTCGGGCACACGCGCAAGGCGATCGAGCACAACGAGGCCGCCGTCGCCGCGCACCGGCGGCGCGGGCTGACGTACTGGGAGTCACGCAGCCGCGCCCGCCGCTCCGAACTGACGCACTGAGTCCTGTCGGTGGGCCCGCGTAGGGTGAGCCCATGCCCGACATCGAGGTCGCCGGACGTGAGGTCCGCATCACCAGCCCCGACAAAGTGCTCTTCCCGAAGAGCGGTCACACCAAGCTCGACCTGATCCACTTCTACCAGGCCGTGGGCGACGCGGCGCTGCGCGGGGTCCACGGGCGGCCGATGGTGCTCAAGCGGTATGTGAAGGGCATCGAGGAGGAGGCTTTCTTCCAGAAGCGCGCGCCCGCCAAGCGGCCCGACTGGATAGAGGTGGCCGAGCTGAAGTACCGCTCGGGCCTGAGCGCGGAAGAGGTGGTCTGCACCGATCTGGCCCAGTTGTTGTGGGTGGTCAACCTCGGGTGTGTCGACCTCAACCCGCATCCGGTGCGCCTCGACGACCTTTCCAAGCCCGACGAGCTCCGCATCGACCTCGACCCGGTGCCCGGCGTCGAGTGGTCCGACGTGCTCAGGACGGCGCAGGTGGCGCGGGAGGTGCTGGCCGATTATGGGCTGGTGGCCTGGCCCAAGACGTCCGGGTCGCGGGGCTTCCACGTCTACGCCCGGATTGAGCGGCGCTGGCCGTTCGCCAAGGTGCGCAAGGCGGCAGAGACGGTGGCGCGCGAGGTCGAGCGGCGCGCCCCCGACCTGGCCACCAGCCGGTGGTGGAAGGAGGAGCGGCACGGGGTGTTCGTCGACTTCAACCAGAACGCCTACGACCGCACCGTGGCCTCCGCCTACTCCGTGCGGGCCGTGGCCGACGCCCGCGTGTCCACGCCGCTGTCCTGGGACGAGGTGCCGGGGTGCAGGCCCGAGGCGTTCACCATCGAGACGGTGCCGGGGCGGCTGGCCGAGCGCGGTGATCCCTGGGCCGACATCGATCAGCACGCCGGCTCCCTCGACGGGCTGCTGGAGCTGGCCGAGGAGCTCGGGCCCGCGCCCAAGCCGCCCAAGGGCGAGGGGCGCAGGCAGCAGACGATGCCCCTCATCGAGATCGCCCGCGCCCAGCACCAGGACGAGGCCATGGCCGGGTTCGAGCGATGGAAGGCCCGGCACTCCGAGGTGGCGGCCAAGCTGGAGCCGGCCGACGTGCTGGTGGACGCGATGCGGGGGCGCAGCAGCGTCTGGTACCGGGTTCGGGTCAACCTGCAGCACGTTCCCGAGGGGGAGCGGCCGGCGCAGGAGGCGCTTGAAGTCGACTACGACCCTTGGCACGGCGCCCACCAACCTGAGTGAGGCGTCCCATGGGGGAAATGTTGCCTTATGTGAACTTTCGAGTGCACTGCGTGCATATACCGATTCCGGGTGGGTAGCGCCGTGGCAAGGGCTCCTCGGGGGAGGGAACCGTGGACATCAACATCGGCCAGGGCCTCACGGACGCCTGGCGAGCGGTGGCGACGTTCGTGCCGAAGCTCGTCGCGTTCATCGTGGTGCTCATCATCGGCTGGATCGTGGCCAAGGCGCTGGAGAAGATCGTCGACAAGCTGCTCGAACGCATCGGCTTCGAGCGGGCCGTGGAGCGCAGCGGGGTGCATCGGTGGCTGGAACGCAGCAGGTACACCGCCAGCAGCCTGCTCGCCAGGATCGTCTTCTATGCGATCCTGCTGATCACCCTGCAACTCGCCTTCGGCGTCTTCGGGCCGAACCCGATTTCGCTGCTGCTCGCCGGCGTGGTGGCGTGGCTGCCCAAGGCCATCGTCGCCATCGTGATCATCGTGGTGGCCGGAGCCGTGGCCAAAGCCGTCAAGGACATCCTGGACGGCGCGCTCGGAGGGCTGTCCTACGGCCGCTGGGTGGCGACCGTCGCGGCGATCTTCATCTGGGCGCTGGGCATCATCGCCGCGCTCAACCAGATCGGCGTGGCCACCACCGTCACGACACCCGTCCTGATCACGTTCCTCGCCACCGTCGGCGCGATCATCGCGATCGGCGTCGGCGGCGGTCTCATACGGCCCATGCAGGAGCGCTGGGAACGCTGGATCGCCCGCATCGAACAGGAGGCACCGCAGGCCAGGGCGCATGCCGAGGCATATCAGCGCGGCCGTGAGGACGCCCGGTCGATGGCCGAGGAGACCCCGCCCACCCGTCCGACACCGGGCGGCGCCCACCGCGCGTCGGAGTTCCCACCCGATTGAGGGCTCATCGGATCACGCGGGGTTGCCGTCCTCCAGGAAGCCCAGCTCGCGGGCCAGCCAGCACACCGCCGTCAGCCGCAGCGCCGGCGCGTCGGACTCGCCGCTGAAGACCCAGCCGCGATGGCGCAGTTCGTCGAGGAAGCCCAGGAGGTAGTCGACCAGCGTCTCCCGGTCCAGCGGGATGGCGTCACGCAGCACCGCCACGTGCTGGTCGACCGCGGCCACCAGCCCGGGGTCGGCGTCCATGCGCGCAAGCTGCGACTCGCCCAGCGAACCCATCAACCATCGCAGGGGCGAAGCCGCCCAGCCGTCCTCGAAAACCACCAGGCAACCTTAAAGCATCACCCAAGGTCAGCGGCCTTCGCGGTACTGCGCGAGGATGCGGTCGACGAGTTCGGGGGCCGCGCCGACGTCCGTTCCGATCTGAATGTTGGCCCGCATCCGCTCGGGGAACACCCGCAGCCCTGCGACCAGTTCGGCGGCGGTTTCGGCCGCCCCGCCCGTCAGGCGCAGCGCCTCGCGCAGTGGTAGCCACTCCGCCTGCCAGGCGCCCGCGGCCCGCTCGTGCTCTCCGGTTTGCCCGAGCAGTTGCGTGTACACGGGCACCTGCAGCGCGGCGGAGCGGATCATGACCGACAGGGCCGGGTTGCGCTTGTGCGGCATGGCCGACGAACTCCCCTCCGAGGACTCGGCCACCTCGCCGACCTCGGTCTGGGCCAGCAGGATCACGTCGGAGGCCACCTTGCCGAGCGCGCGGGCCGTGCCGGCGAGCGCGGCGCCCAGGTCGGCGACCACGGAGCGTTCGGCGTGCCACGGCGCCGAGGGCACGGCCAGCCCCAGCTCCTCGGCGAACACCTCCACCAGCGCGAACACACGCTCGGACGAGGCAAGCGCCGCCTGCGCCCCCGCGGCCCCGCTGGGTTGTGTCGGTGGGGTGGTCTGTGCGTCTGCGGCTTGGCCGGGTTGTGAGGTGAAGGCCGCCAGGGTGCCTGCGGCCCCGCCGAGTTGGGCGGGTAGACGCAGTTCGCGTAGCCGCGCGCGGGCCCGCATGAGCCCGGCCAGCCACCCGGCCGCCTTCAGCCCGAACGTGGTCGGCACCGCCTGCTGCCCCAGCGTCCGGCCGGCCATTGGCGTGTCTCTGTGCTGTTCGGCCAGCTCGCCCAGATCCCGCATGATCGCGCCCAGATCGCCCACGATGCCGCGTACCGCCCGCGTGGCCACCAGCATGGCAGCGCTGTCGAGGATGTCCTGGCTGGTCGCGCCCCGGTGCACGTACTCGGCCGCCCCTGGCACGGCCTGGCGCAGGTCGGCCACGAGCGGGACGACGGGGCTGGCCGACTTCCTGGCCCGCCTGGCCAGGTCGGCAGGGTCGAGGACCAGCAGGTCAGCCGTGCGCGCGATGGCCGCCGCCGCGTCGTGCGGGATGAGCTCAAGCCGGGCCTGCGCGCGGGCCAGCGCCGCCTCGGCCTCCAGCATGGCGTGCAGCCAGGCCGCGTCGGAGGTGATCGCCTCCACCCGGGTGCCGGCGCGCACGGGCGCCAGGAGCCCGCCGCCGGAGTCGCCGGCGTGGGAGGGCGCGGTATGCCCGCTGTCGGGGTCGCCGGCGTGGGAGGGCGTGCGATGCCCGCCGTCGGGGTCGTTCACCATGGCATTCCAACGTAGTTCTCCGCCAGCGTCGTCGCCGCCGCTTCCGAGGAGGTCACGTAGTCCAGGTAGGACAGTTGCAGCCGCCGCGCGTACGGGTCGTCGTCCTCGAACGTGTGCAGCAGCGTCGTCATCCACCACGAGAAGTGCTGCGCCCGCCACACCCGCTTCAGGCACGCCGCGGAGTAGCCGTCGAGCAGTTCGGCCGAGCCGCGCTCGAAGTAGGCCGCCAGGGCTTCGGTCAGCACGCGGACGTCGGCCACGGCCAGGTTGAGCCCCTTGGCGCCGGTGGGCGGCACGATGTGGGCGGCGTCGCCGGCCAGGTAGAGCCGCCCGTACTGCATGGGCTCGACGACGAAGGCGCGCATCGGCGTGACGCCCTTCTCCATGATCTCGCCAGTGGTCAGCGTGAAGCCGGGCACGGTCTCCAGGCGGGCCTTCAGCTCGGCCCAGATCCGCTCGTCCGGCCACTCCTCCTCCCTGGCGTCCGCGGGAACCTGCAGGTAGAAGCGGCTGACCGTGGGCGAGCGCATGCTGTGCAGCGCGAAGCCGCGCTCGGTCCTGGTGTAGATGAGCTCCTGCGACGACGGCGCCACCCTGGCCAGGATGCCGAGCCAGGCGAAGGGATAGTCCCGCTCGAAGACGCTCAGAACGCCCTCGGGAATGGACGGCCGTGACACGCCGTGGAAGCCGTCGCAGCCGGCGACGATCTCGCAGTCGAGCCGCTGGCCGCCGAACGTCAGGTACGGCTGCGACTGCGGCGAGTGCACGGCCACGTCCTCGACCTCGAAGCGTATGTCGCCGCCTGCCGCCAGCCGGGCCGCGATCAGGTCCTTGACCACCTCCTGCTGCCCGTACACGGTGATGGACCTGCCGGGGACGAGCCGCTCGAAGGCGATGCGGTGCCCGGCGCCGCCGTACCTGAGCTCGATGCCGTGGTGCGGCAGCCCCTCGCGTTTCATCCGCTCGCCGACGCCCGCCTCGACCAGCGTGTCCACCGTGCCCTGCTCCAGCACGCCGGCCCGCACGCGCCGCTCGACGTAGTCGCGGCTGCGTTTCTCCAGCACCACGGAGGAGATGCCGCGCAGGTGGAGCAGATGAGACAGGAGCAGCCCGGCGGGGCCCGCCCCGATGATCCCGACCTGAGTACGCATGAGGGCAAGCATCCTGCCTCAACCGCTCCATGGACAAGGAGGGCGGTCCCGATCGGACATTTTCGGAAATTCCCGGGTAGGGGCCCGACATGCGCATTCTGGTCACGGGAGCCACCGGGACGCTGGGCGGCGCCCTCGTGCCCGCGCTGGTCAAGGAGGGCTACCAGGTAAGGGCGCTGAGCCGCGCCAAGCGTGACAGCACCGCCCACGTCGAGTGGATCTGGGGCGACCTCGTCTCCGGCAAGGGCCTGGACGAGGCCCTGCGCGAGGTCGACGCGATCGCGCACCTGGCCACCAGCGGCCCCAGAGGGCGCGGCGTCGTGGACGTGCCGGGCACCCGCATGCTGATCGCCGCCGCCCACGCCGCCGGGGTGCCGCACCTGCTGTTCACCTCGGTCGTCGGCTCCGACCGCGCCGCCGTCGGCTACCTGGCCCACAAGCTGGAGGCCGAGCGCCTGATCGCCGAGAGCGGCCTGGGCTGGACGGTCCTGCGCGCCACGCCGTTCCACCAGTCGCTCGACCGGCGGCTCAAGGACTTCAGCGCGCTGCCCGCGCTGCCCGTGGACCGCTCGCTGCCCTGGCAGCCGGTGCACTCGGGCGAGGTCGCCGCGCGGGTGGCGGGCCTGTTCGCCGGCGGCCCCCTGCGCACCGAGATCGAGTACGGCGGCCCCCAGGTCATCGACACCGAAGAGCTGGTCAAGACGTGGCTGCGGGCCAGGGACCTGCGCCGCCCCTGCCCGCCCGTCCGCTATCCGGGCCGCCTGTACGCGGCCCAGCGCGCCGGCGACCTGCTCACCGACGCCACCCCCAAGGGCGAGATCACCTGGCACGACTACCTGTTCCCGCCGCCGCCCGACCCCTCCGACGACTTCGCCTCCGAGCACACCGCCTCTCCCACCAGCCCGGCCAACCAGCCGGAGTACGACCCGGACCTGCACGTGTACGGGGGCGACGAGGGATACGAGCGCCCGACCCGCGGCTGACCGCTTTTACCCGCTCGTTACGCGATGCCCTCTTGTTTGTCGTTCGCTGGCATGTGTACGGTCCTTTCATTGCTACTTAACAACTTGTTCAGTGCAGCCATTCGAGAGGTTCGATGACGATGTCGGAGAACACCCGCTTGGGTGCACGCATCCGTGCCTACCGCAATATGCGCCACATGACCGTGCGCGCACTCGCGACCCAGGCAGGGGCGAGCGCCAGCTTCATCAGCCAGTTGGAGCGGGGGCAGACCAGCTCCAGTGTTGGCATGCTCAGGCGGATCGCCTCGGCGCTCGGGCTCACGATCGCGGATCTGTTCAGTGAGGAGGACGACGTCGGCCACCGCGTGGTGCGCCGAGCTCAGCGTCCGGAGCTGCCCACCGGCCCCGGTGCGCGCAAGTTCCTGATCTCCCAGCGCCCGCTCCAGAACATGGAGATGTACGCGGGGGAGTTCGAACCGGGTTCGTCGACCGGGGACGAGCCCTACACCCACGGCGACGCCCAAGAGATCTTCCTCGTGCTCCGCGGCCGGATCACCCTCTGGCTCGGCCCCGCGGGCTCGGCCGCCGCGCACGTGCTGGAGCAGGGAGACAGCGTCGAATACCGCACCTCCGTCCCCCACCGCGTCGTCAACGAGAACGATGAGACCGCTGAGGTCCTGTGGGTGGTGAGCCCGCCCACTCCATCAGCCTGAACCCCACGAAACACCCGCGACAAGGGGGTAACCCATGCCGAAGCACTCGGCGCGACTGGCCGGTACGGCCGCCGTCGCGGCCTCGCTGCTGCTGGCGACGGCCTGCGGCGCCGGTTCGACCGCGCCTGCCTCGATCGACCTCGGCTCAGGACCCGCCGCCGCCGGCACCGTCAAGAAGGACGCGCTCAGCGGCCTCAACATGAGCTTCGTCTCCTACGGAGGCGTCTACCAGGAGGGCCAGCAGAAGGCCGCCGTCGACCCCTTCGCCCAGGAGTCAGGCGCCAAGATCCTGCAGGACGGCCCCACCGACTACGCCAAGATCAAGGCCCAGGTCGACTCCTCCAACGTCACCTGGGACGTCATCGACGCCGACTCCATCTGGGCCGAGGCGCAGTGCGGCACCCTGCTGCAGCCGCTCGACTACACGATCATCGACAAGTCCAAGATCCCCGAGGGGCTGGCGGGCGAGTGCACCGTCCCGGCGATGCAGTACGGCATGGTGCTGGCCTACAACAAGAACAAGTTCGGCGCGAACCCGCCCAAGGGCTGGAAGGACTTCTACGACACCACGAAGTTCCCCGGCAAACGCGCCATCTCCGGCAACCCCGGCGACTCGGCCCCAGGGCCGTTCGAGTCCGCGCTGGTCGCCGACGGCGTCGCTCCCGACCAGCTCTACCCGCTGGACGTGGACCGGGCCACCAAGAAGCTGCAGTCGATCCGTCCCAACCTGGTCTTCTGGAAGACCGGCGCCGAGGCCCAGCAACTCGTGGAGTCCGGCGAGGTGGACCTGGCGATGATCTGGAGCGGCCGGGCGTATGCGGCCGTCAAGAACGGCGCGCCGTTCCAGGTGAGCTTCGACCAGTGGATGCCGGTCATGGACTCGCTGACCGTGCCGAAGAACGCCAAGAACCCCAAGGCGTCGATGGCCCTGATCAACTACTACCTGGGCGCGCAGCAGCAGGCCAAGCTGACCGAGCTGACGTCGTACTCGCCGATCAACACCGACGCCAAGCCGAACCTGGACGAGCTCGGCAAGTCGTTCCTGACGACGGGCCCGGGGACGGCGGAGAAGGCACTCAAGATCGACTCCAAGTGGTGGGCGCAACACCAGCCGGAGATGATCGAGAAGTGGTCGGCCTGGCTCGGCGGCTGATCCCCGATGGCCGGAACCCTCCAGGCGGTCGCGCCGTCGGCGGCCACGCGCCAGGCGGAGCCAGAACGCCGCCCGGCGCTGCTGGTCCTGCCCGCGCTGATCGCGCTCGCCGTCTTCTTCCTCTATCCACTGATCTCGATGGTGATCAGCGCGTTCACCGACCCCGCGCCGGGCGTGGCGAACTTCACCTGGTTCTTCGGTGAGGCGCAGAACCTGCGCGTGCTGGGCCGCACGTTCACCACAGCGCTGTGGGTGACGGTGATCGCGCTGGCCCTGTCCTACCCGTACGCGTACGCGATGACGATCGCCGGGACGCGGGCCAGGGTGGTGCTGACGCTGCTGGTGCTGGTGCCGTTCTGGACCAGCCTCATGGTGCGCACGTTCGCGTGGGTGATCCTGCTGCAGGACACCGGCGTGGTCAACGACGCGCTCGGGCTGGTCGGGCTGGGGCCGTTCAACCTGATCCGCACCCAGACGGGCGTCGTGATCGGGATGGTTCAGCTCCTGATGCCGTTCATGGTGCTGCCGCTGTACGCGGTGATGAGCGGGATCGACCGGCGCCTGATCACTGCGGCGGGCAGCCTGGGGGCGCGCCCCGTCAAGGCGTTCTTCACCGTTTACGTGCCGCTCTCGCTCCCGGGGGTGTCGGCGGGCTGCCTGACCGTGTTCATCAGCGCGCTCGGCTTCTACGTCACCCCGGCCCTGCTCGGCTCGCCGACCGACGCGCTGCTCTCGCAGCAGATCTTCACGCAGGTCAACGGGCTGCTCAAGTGGGGACGCGGCGGCGCCATGGGCGTGGTGCTGCTCGGGCTCACCCTGGCCATGATCGCGATGCTGGGGCTGACCCTGCGCCGCGTGGGAAAGCGGGTCACCGGATGAGCGCGCGTGCGGGCCGCGGGGTGTTGTGGGCGTTCTGCGTGCTGGTCGGGGTGTGGCTGGTCGCGCCCGCGCTGGTCGTCGTGCCGCTCAGCCTCACCTCGAAGGCCTCGCTCAAGTTCCCGCCCGACGGCTATTCCCTGCGCTGGTACGAGCACTTCTTCAGCGACTCCGCCTGGGTGTCGGCCCTGTGGACCTCGATCCAGGTGGCCCTGCTGGTCACCATCGTGGCCACCACGCTCGGCACGGCGGCGGCGCTCGGCCTGACCAGAGCCAGGATGCGCGGGCTCGCGCTGGTCCAGGGCTCGATGCTGGCCCCGATGATCGTTCCGGGCGTCGTACTGGCCATCGGCGTCTACGCCGTGTTCCTGAAGTTGCAGCTCGTCGGCACGCTGGCGGGGTTCGTCATGGCGCACACCGTGCTCGCGCTGCCGTTCGTGATGATCCCGGTGACCGCCGCGCTGAGCGGCTTCGACCGGCGGCTGGAGAGCGCGGCGGCCAGCCTCGGCGCGGGACGCTGGACTGCCTTCCGCACGGTGACGCTGCCGCTGGTCGCGCCCGGCGTGGCCGCGGGGGCGCTGTTCGCCTTCGTCACCAGCTTCGACGAGGTGGTCGTCTCGCTGTTCATCCAGAGCCCCTATCTGCAGACGCTGCCGGTCAAGATGTACGCGAGCGTCACCCGCGAGACCGATCCGACCATCGCAGCGGCGGCCACGATGATCATCGTGCTGACCACGAGCCTCGTGCTGGCCGCCACCTTCTTCGTCGCCAGGAGGTCACGTGCCCCTCAGTAACGATCTCGCCTCGCGCGGCGCCGGCATCGAGCTGACCGGCCTCACCAAGCGTTACGGCGGCTTCGTCGCCGTCGACGAGGTGTCGCTGTCGATCAAACCGGGCGAGTTCATCACGCTGCTCGGGCCGAGCGGCTCGGGCAAGACGACCACGCTGAACATCATCGCCGGCTTCGACCGGCCCAGCTCCGGCGACCTGACCGTGGACGGAACCGCCATCGGCGCGACGCCCGCGCACAAACGGGACATGGGCATGGTCTTCCAGCACTACGCCCTGTTCCCGCACATGACGGTCGCCGACAACATCGCCTACCCGCTCAAACAGCGCAAAGTGCCCAAGGAGCGGCGGGCCGAACTGGTCGCCGCCGCGCTGGCCACCGTCCACCTCGGCGAGTACGGCCACCGCTACCCACGCGAGCTGTCCGGCGGCCAGCAGCAGCGCGTCGCGGTCGCCAGGGCCATCGTCTACAGCCCGCGCGTGCTGCTCATGGACGAGCCGCTGGGCGCCCTGGACAAGAAACTGCGCGACTGGCTCCAACTGGAGATCAAGCGCATCCACGGCGAGCTCGGCACCACGTTCGTGTACGTCACCCACGACCAGGACGAGGCGCTGGTGCTGTCGGACCGCGTCGCGGTGTTCAACGGCGGACGCATCGAGCAGGTCGGCCCCGCCGACGAGCTGTACGAGCGGCCCGCCACCCTGTTCGTGGCCCGCTTCCTCGGTGAGTCGACGATCCTGCGCGGCGAGGTCACGCCCGAGGGCATCGGCGTCTGCGCGCGGCTGCTGCGGGCCCCCGGCACGCTGGAGGACACGAAGGGGGCGCTGGTCGTGCGCCCGGAGCGGCTGGCCGTCCGCAAGGCGGGGTTCGCCCCCGACCCCGGATGGAACGCCCTGCCGGCCACTGTCACCGGCGAGATCTACCTTGGCTCCAGCAGGAAACTCGAGTTGCGGCTGCCCGACGGCTCGGCCGCGCTGGTACGCGAGCAGGCCGGACACCTCAGCGACGCCCGCGGGGGCGACGAGGTCACGCTCACCTGGCGGGTCGCCGACTCCGTCCTGCTACCCGACTCGCCCGATGTGGAGGCTGTGCTGACATGAAAGACATCCCGCTAGCCAAGGACTTCGCCAACGGTGGCGTCTCCTGGTGGTACCGCCAGATCGGCCTGCCCGATCGGCGTCCCGCGCTGCCGGGGCCGCGCGACTACGACGTGGCGATCGTCGGCGGCGGCTACACCGGCCTGTGGACCGCCTACTACCTGAAGAAGGCCGACCCCGGCCTGCGGATCGCGATCCTGGAGAAGGAGTTCGCCGGGTTCGGCGCGTCCGGGCGCAACGGCGGGTGGCTGTCGGCCGAGTTCGCCGGGTCGCGCCGGCGGCACGCCAAGGCACGCGGGCGGCAGGCGATGATCGACCTGCAGCACGCCATGTTCCGGGGTGTGGACGAGGTCATCGAGGTGACCCGGGCGGAGGGCATCGACGCCGACATCCACAAGGGCGGCCTGATGCACGTCGCCACGAACCCGGCCCAGCGCCGCCGGCTCCGCGAGGAGATCGCGGACCTGCGCGCCTGGGGGTACGGCGAGGAGGACCTGCGCCTGCTCGACCGAGACGAGCAGCACGAGCGGGTGCGGGCCGCGGGCACCCTCGCGGCCTCCTACTCCCCGCACTGCGCCCGCATCCAGCCCGCCAAGCTGGCCGTCGGCCTGGCCGCCGTGGTCGCGGCGCTGGGCGTGGACATCTTCGAGAACACGCCGGTGACCGAGATCAGGCCCCGCCAGGGCGGACGGGCCTCGGCGCTCACCCCGCGCGGCGCCGTCACGGCCGAGTACGTCATCCGCGCCACCGAGGGCTTCACCGCCTCCCTGACCGGCCAGCACCGTCAGTGGCTGCCGATGAACAGCTCCATGATCGTCACCGAGCCGCTGCCCGCCGAGGTGTGGAAGCACCTCGGCTGGAGCGGCCGGGAGCTGCTCGGGGACGAGGCGCACGCCTACATCTACGCCCAGCGCACGGCCGACGACCGCATCGCCATCGGCGGGCGCGGGGTGCCCTACCGCTACGGCTCGCGTACCGACACGCGGGGTGCCACGCAGCCGCAGACGGTCGCGCTGTTGTGGCGGATGCTGATCAAGCTCTTCCCCGAGGCGGCCGACGCGCGCATCCAGCACTCCTGGTGCGGCGTGCTCGGCGTGCCCAGGGACTGGTGCTCCACGGTGCACCTGGACCACGCCAGCGGCCTCGGCTGGGCGGGCGGCTACGTCGGCAGCGGCGTCACCACCACGAACCTGGCCGGGCGCACGCTGCGCGACCTGGTGCTGCGCCGCGACACCGAACTGACCACGCTGCCCTGGGTGGGGCGGCAGGTGCGCCAGTGGGAGCCGGAGCCGCTGCGCTGGAGCGGCGTGCAGCTCATCTACGCCCTCTTCCGTGCCGCCGACCGGCACGAGAACGACCGAGGCAACACCACCTCCGCCTACGCCCGGCTGGCCAACCTGATCTCCGGCCGCTGAGGCTAAGCTGATCATCATGCATCGCAGTCGTGTGTACGCCCTCCTGATCGACACCCCCGAGCCCGAGGCCGCCCGCGCGGCGGCCTTCTGGGCCGCGGCCCTCGGGGCCACGGCCGAGCCGCTACCCGGCTACGAGCAGTTCACCTCGCTGCACGGCGCCATGTCCGGCCCGCTGGCGGCCGTTCAGTCGGTCGACGACGAGCCGCGCATGCACATCGACTTCGAGACCGACGACGTCGATGCCGAGACCGCGCGGCTGGTGGCGCTCGGCGCGAGCGAGGTCTCTCGCTGGCAGGAGTGCCGCACCCTGCGCGCGCCC
Source organism: Nonomuraea purpurea (assembly GCF_042650645.1). Classification (NCBI taxonomy): domain Bacteria; kingdom Bacillati; phylum Actinomycetota; class Actinomycetes; order Streptosporangiales; family Streptosporangiaceae; genus Nonomuraea; species Nonomuraea purpurea. Next base: position 134,521 of record NZ_JBHSBI010000022.1, on the reverse strand, counting down.
GGCGGCCACCTGCTGTGCGTGCTGCCCGTGGAGAGCGACCGCGCGGTGTTCGAGGCCGAGGCCAAGGTCTGGCCGTGACCTTCAGCGTGCCACGGCCGTGGCACGCTGAAGATCAGCCATTTACGAGAATTCCACTGTGTCGACCGTGTGCGCGGCGATCACGTCCCAGTCGTAGGTGACGCCGATGCCGGGCCCCTCGGGGACGGGCACGCAGCCGTCCGAGCCGATCGCCGTCAGGCCGTCGCGGTAGTCGTCGGCGTAGATGAGCTGGCTGCGCCCGATCTCCGAGGACTTCGGGTGCACGAAGGACATCTCGTAGTAGTTGGTGTTCCTGATGGAGGCCATGAGCTGGCGCTGCACGGGGCCGGGCGTGTGCAGCTCGACGTCGAGCCCGAACCCCTCGGTCGCGTGCGCGATCTTGAGGGCGCCGGTGACGCCGCCGTCGTACTCCGCGTCGGCGCGCACGAAGTCGGTGCCGCCGCCGCAGATGAAGTCGACGTGCTGCTCCAGGCCGCGTACGTGCTCGGTCTGCAGCAGCGGCGTCCTGATCAGCTCCCGCAGCCGCTTGTGGCCCTGGATGGAGATGCCGGTGTCCTTGTACGGGTCCTCCAGCCACAGGTAGCCGGCCTCGTCGCAGGCCCGCCCCACCTGCACCGCGTGCGCGAAGGTCTCCAGCTTCGACCCCGGGTCCAGCATGAGGTCCATGTCGGGCCCGACCGCGTCGCGCACCGCCTGGATCGTCTTGACGACCTCGGGGATCGTGTAGTCGTCCCAGACGTGCAGCTTGTAGGCCCGGTAGCCCAGCTCCTTGCACTGGACGGCGAAGTCGGCGTACGCCTCGGCGCTGTCCAGCCCGCCCGCGCGGTCGCCGGCCGCCGTGGAGGCGTAGGCGGGCAGCCGCGTCTTCCAGCCGCCGAGCAGGGTACGGATCGGCACCCCGAAGGCCCGCCCCATCAGGTCCCACAGGGCGATGTCGATCAGCCCCATGCCCATTTTGTCGAACTTGCGGAGCTGCCGCTTGACGTCGTTGTAGATGAGCTCGCGCTGGAAGGGGTCCTTGCCGATCAGGTATTTGCCGAACATGTTGACCTGGGCCGCGCCGACGGAGTTCCCGCCGACGTACTCGCCGGTCACGCCCTGGTCGGTGTGGACGCGTATGGCGTACGCGCTGACCGTCTTGCGGCTGCCCGGCTGGTAGACCAGCGAGAACCCGGTCGGGTGCTTGGCGAAGTCGGTCATCTCGAACGTGGCCCGGTCGATCCGGACCCTGTCGATCTTCATGCGCTCTTCCATTCGTTCATCGGCGTCTCGCCCCGCAGCACGCGCAGCACGTCCTGCGCGACCATCACGCCCATGTCCCTGTTGGCCTCGTAGGTGCAGGCGCCGATGTGGGCGCTCATGACGGTGTTCGGCGCGTCGCGCAGCGGGCTGCCGGCCGAGGGCGGCTCGTCGGCGAAGGCGTCCAGCGCCGCCCCGCCCAGCCGGCCCGCGTGCAGCAGCTCCGCCAGGGCCTCCTCGTCGACCAGGCCGCCCCTGGAGGTGTTGACCAGGATCGCGCCCGGCTTCATCGACTCCAGCTCCGCCCGGCCGAGCAGCGGGGGCGCGCCCGGCGTGGCGGGCAGGTGCAGGCTGACGTAGTCGGCTTCGGCCAGGCACTCGGCCAGCCCGGCCGCCCGCACCTCGCCGCCGAGCGTCGCGTACGGGTCGTGGACCACGACCGTCATGCCGAAGGCGCGGGCGTAGCCGGCCACCAGACGGCCGATGCGGCCGTAGCCGATGATCCCGAGGGTCTTGCCGACCAGTTCGGGGCCGAACAGCTTGGGCCAGCCGCCGGCGCGGATGGCCGCGTCCGACTGGGCGATCTTCCTGGCGGCGGCCAGCATGAGGCCGAACGCCAGCTCGGCCACGGCGCGCGAGTTGCTGCCCGGCGCGTACACCACGGGGACGCCGCGCGACCTGGCCGCCTCGACGTCGATGGTGTCCACGCCGACGCCGTGCTTGGCGATGACCCGCAACCCCCGGCCCGCCTCGATGACCTCGGCGGTGACGGCGTCCAGGCCGACGATCACCGCCTCGGCGCCGGCGACGCGCTCCAGCCCGCCGTGCTCGACCACGCAGCCGCCCTCGCGCAGCACCCGCAGCGGCTCCTGCGAGTGTTTGGCGAACGTGGGCGTGGTGACCAGGACCCTCATTCGCCCCTCGCGGCCTTCAGATGCGCGGCCGCGGCCTGCTCCAGGTGGACGAGGTCGGAGGCGACGGTGGCGAAGGTGAACCCCTCGGCCAGGCGGCGCGCGGCCTGCTCGCCGCCGGGGTTGTGGATCCCGGCCGCGATCCCGGCGTCCCTGGCGGTGTTCCTGACCTTCGCAAGCGCCGCCTCGAACACCTCGGCGACCTCGGGGTCGTTCGGGAACCTGCCGCCGACGGCCAGGCACAGGTCGGACGGGCCGACGTACACGCCGTCCAGGCCGGGCGTGGCGCAGATGGCCTCGATGTCAGCCAGCCCCTGCGGCGTCTCGATCATCGCCAGGACCAGCACGCTGTCGTCGGCCTCCGCCGGGGTGGGGCCGATCCGCAGCATCGAGCGCATCGGCCCGTAGGAGCGGCGGCCCCCGGCAGGGTAGCGGGCGGCGGAGACCGCGCGGGCCGCGTCCTCGGCCGTGTCGACCAGCGGCACGATCACGCCGCCCGCGCCGAAGTCCAGGGCCCGGCCGATGACCGCCGGGTCGCCCGACTCGACGCGCACCATGCCGACCGAACGGCCGCCCGCGTCCACGGCCATCAGGCCCGACAGCAGACCGTCGTTGCCGATCAGGCCGTGCTGGCCGTCCAGCGCGACGTAGTCGTAGCCGAGCCGGGCCAGGCGCTCGGTGGCGATGGGGGCGTCCAGTACGACCCAGTAGCCGATGCAACGTTCTCTGTTGCGGATCTTTCTGGCGAACTCGGCCGCGGTCATCAAATCTCCTCTACGCCGATGCGGACGTGCTTGATCACTTTGCGGTGGTAGGTGTAGGCGACGTGTAGTTCGCCGTCGGGGGTCTGCGTGATCGACGGGTACGACAACTCTCTGTTGAGCCCCTCACGCGAGTTGTTGGTCATGCAGTAGCCGTCGCCCGTTTCGAGGTCGCTCACGTCGGGCCAGGTGCGCCCGCCGTCGGACGACAGCGCGAGCGACAGCGGGGCCCGAGGCGCCCCCCAGAACGCGGCCCCCTGGCTGCTCTGCCCGTGGCCCTCGATCTCGTCGTAGAGCGAGACGCGGCGCTCGGTGGCGTCGGCCCTGCTGCTGTTGTTGAACACCAGCGCCACCCGCCCGTCGGCCAGGCGGGTGGCCTGGATGGAGGAGTTGTTGTTGGGCAGCGCGGTCGGTTCGGGGGCGCTCCAGGTCCTGCCGCCGTCCTGCGACCTGGACTCGTGGACGTGGTCGGCCCAGCGGCTGCGGAACAGCGCGAGCAGCGTGCCGTCGCTCAGGGGGACGACGTTCATGTGCACGCAGCCGGTGCTGCCGGGGATCTCCTGGTGCGCCCAGGTCCTCCCGCCGTCGCGCGAGACGTACAGGGCGCTGGTGTCGTGGTCGCCGGCCCACTTGCCGGTGGCGGGCCGCTTGCAGCGGAAGACCGGCAGCAGCCAGCACTCCTCCAGGACCACGATCGGCTGGCGGACGAACACGCCGCCGTCGGGGTCGGCGGGGATGAGCGTGCGGACCGGGCCCCAGCTCGCGCCGCCGTCCGCCGAGACGCGCATCCTGACCTCGGCGGTGTCCTGGTCGCCCGCGTGCTGGGCGGTGTAGAGCAGCCACAGCGCGCCGTCGGGGGCGGGGAACAGGACGGGGTTCTGCTCGGAACGGGTGTCGTCGTCGGACAGCCGCACGGGCGCCGACCAGGCGCCGCCGTCGCCGCTCTGCCGCGAGAACCAGATAGATATGTCCGACATACCCTCTTGGGTGCCGCCGAACCAGACGCACCCGAGATCACCGCCGGGCAGCGGCATCAGGTTGGCCGCGTGCGCCTGCACCGTGGGGGTGGGCAGCAGGTCAGTGATCATCGGTTGTACCTCGGCATCGGGCCGCGCAGGCCGTCGCCCACGGCGTCGCAGGCGGCGGCCACGTCGTCCGGCAGCGGCCCTGCGGCCAGCGCGGCCAGGTTGGCGCGCAGGTGGCCGAGTCCGGAGGCGCCGATCAGCACCGCGTCGACCACCGGCTTGCCGGTCAGCCAGCGCAGTGACAGCTCGGCCAGGGGGATCCCGGCCCCGGCGGCGATCGCGTCGAGCGTCTCGACGGCCTTGAACAACTCCGCGTCCCAGTACCGTTCCCGGTACATCGCCGCCAGCCGCGAATCGCCGAAACGGCCCTTGTCCGGGGCCTGGTCGAAGCGGTGCCTGCCGGTCAGCAAACCGCCGCCCAGCGGGTTGTAGACCATCGTGCGCAGGCCGGTGGTGAGGGCGAACTCGGCGTACTCGTCCTCGATCCTTCTGGCCAGCAGGTTGTAGAGCTGCTGGGCCACCACCGGGCGCGGCGTGATGCCGGCGATCTGCCAGGCGGCGTAGTTGGACACCCCCAAGCTGCCGATCTTGCCCTCCGCGATCAGCTCGGCGACCGTGGCCAGGGTGTCCTCCAGCGGCGTGGCCCGGTCGGGCTGGTGCAGGTAGAACAGGTCCACGTGCTCCACGCCCAGCCGCCGCAGGCTGCCCTCCAGGCAGGCCCGCAGCCCGGCGGGGGAGAGCGGCGCGTGCCCGCCCGCGTCGGGGTGCGGGATGCCGGCCTTGGTCGCCAGCACCACCCGATCGCGACGGCCCCGCAGCAGGGTGCCGAGGATCTCCTCCGCGGCCCCGCCGGCGTAGCCGTTGGCCGTGTCGACGCCGGTCACCCCGGCCTCGAGCGCGTGGTCGAGCATCAGGCCCGCGGTCTCGGCGTCCACGGTGTCACCGAACGTCATGGTGCCGAGCACCGGTTCGGGGGTCATCGGGTCACTCCTTTCGCTGCGGCGAGCACATCGCGCGGCTTGCGCCCCCGCATGGTCGTCGGATCGAGCGCCGCCGCGCGCAGCGCCCGCGTGTAGGGTTCCCGGGGTTCTGCGAGCACCTCGCCGGTGGGGCCGTGCTCGACCATCCGGCCCGCCCGCATCACCAGCACCTCGTCGCTGATCTCCCGCACCACGCCCAGGTTGTGCGAGATGAACACATACGTCAGCCCGCTCTCCCTGCGCAGCTCGTTGAGCAGCGCCAGCACCTGGGCCTGCACGGACACGTCCAGCGCGCTGGTGGCCTCGTCGCAGACCAGCACCTCGGGGCGGCTGGCCAGCGCCCTGGCGATGCCGATCCGCTGGCGCTGGCCGCCGGAGAACTCCGCGGGCCGCCGTCCCAGCGCGCTCGACGGCAGGCCCACCCGGTCGAGCAGCCCGGCCGCCTCCCGCTCGCGTTCGGCCCCGGATCGCACGCCGCGCAGCTTGAGCGGCTCGCCCACGATCTCGGCGGCCGTCATGCGCGGGTCCAGGGAGCCGTAGGGGTCCTGGAAGACCATCTGGATGCGGGATCTGATCGGCCGCAGCCGCCGCTCGTTCATGCGGGCCAGGTCCTGGCCGTCCAGCAGCACCTCGCCCGAGGTCGGGGTGAGCAGCCGCACCAGCGACCTGGCGATCGTGGACTTGCCGCAGCCCGACTCGCCGACGACGGCCAGGCTGCCGCCCCTGTTCACGGAGAAGCTGACGCCGTCCACGGCGCGGAAGCGCTCGCGGCCCGTGGCGTACTCGACGACGAGGTCGCGCACCTCCAGCAGCGCGCCGCTCATCGGAACCTCGGCACGGCGCTCAGCAGCGACCGGGTGTAGTCCTCCCGGGGCTCGTCCACGATCTGTTCCACCTCGCCGCTCTCCACGAATCTCCCGTCCTTCATGACGTGGACGCGGTCGGACACCAGCCGCGCCACCCCGAGGTCGTGCGTGATCATCAAGATCCCCATCCCGGTCTCCTCCTGCAGCCTCAGCAGCAGGTCGAGGATGGCCGCCTGCACGGTCACGTCCAGCGCGCTGGTGGGCTCGTCGGCGACCAGCAGTCGCAGCCGCCCGGCCAGCGCGATCGCGATCAGCACCCGCTGGAGCATGCCGCCGGAGAGCTGGTGGGGGTGCCGGCCGAGCTGCCGTCGAGGGTCGGGGATGCCGACCTGGCCGAGCAGGTCGGCCGCGCGGTCGGCCGCGGCCTTCCTGGACAGGCTCGGGTCGCGCAGCCGGACGGCCTCGCCGAGCTGGCCGCCGATGGTGTGGACCGGGCTGAGCGCCGTCATCGGGTCCTGCGGGATCAGCACGACCTTGTCGCCGCGCAGCCGGGCCGCCGCTCGGGGGTTGCCCACCACATCATGGCCATCAATCACGATTTTTCCGGATACGGCCGCCTCGTCGTCGGGCAGCAGCCGCAGCACGCCCATCGCCGTCGTCGACTTGCCCGAGCCCGACTCGCCGATGATGGTCACGGTCTCGCCCGACTCGATCGAGAACGACACCCCGTCCACCGCCTTGACCACGCCGCGCTCGGTCATCAGCTCGACCCGCAGGTCCGTCACGTCCAGCATGTCCCTCACCTCCGCTCGTACAGGGCGTCGCCGACCAGGTTCACGCCCACGACCAGCAGCACGATCACCAGCCCCGGCAGCGTCACCAGCCACCACGACGTGGTGACGTAGTCCTGGCCGTCGGAGATGATCCGCCCCCAGGTCGCGAACGGCCGCTGCGGGCCCGCCCCGAGATAGCTGAGCGCGCTCTCCAGCAGCACCGCCTGAGCCAGCAGCAGCAGGACGACCAGCCCGGCGCGCCTGATGATGTTCGGGATGACGTGGACGGCCAGCACGCCCGCCCGGCGCAGGCCGAGCATGCGGGCGGCGTCCACATACGGTTTCTCCCGTTCGACCAGCACCAGCGACCGCGCGATCCGCGCCACCTCCGGCCACTGCGCCAGCGCGATGACCATCGTGATCACCGGCACGGACGCGCCGAACAGGGCCACCACGAGCAGCAACATCATCAGCAGCGGCAGCGAGAGCTGCGCCTCCAGCAGCCGGGAGACGACCGCGTCCACCCAACCGCCGAAGTACCCGGCGGCCGAGCCCGCCAGGATGCCGACGATCCCCGACACCAGCACGGCGAGCACGCCGATCAGCAGCGACACCTGCCCGCCGTGCAGCACCCTGGCCAGCAGGTCGCGGCCGAGCTGGTCGGTGCCGAACAGGTGCCCGTCCGTCAGCGGGGCCAGCCGCCGCGAACCCAGATCCTGCTGGTCGGGCCCCGGAATCGGGAGCAGGTTGGCCAGCGCCACCGGCAGCACCACGATCGCGGTGCACACCGAGCCGGCCCAGAGCTTGAGCTTCCTGCCCCGGCGCCGCCGCGTGACGGCGGCCCCGGCCAGAAGCGCGGGGGTGACGGCGGTGGTCATCGGCTGACCGCCTTTCCTAGGCGAATGCGGGGATCGAGCACGGAGTAGGCCAGGTCGACCAGGAACTGCACCAGCACCGCGGCGGCGGCCGTGACCAGCACCGTGGCCTGGATGAGCGGATAGTCCCTGGTCTCCAGCGCCCGCACCACCAGCGAGCCGACGCCCGGCCAGGCGAAGACCACCTCGACCACGACCACGCCGTTCACCATGGCGGCGAAACGGGTGCCCAGCGCGGTCAGCACCGGGATGGCCGAGTTCGCCATCGCATACCGCCAGGTCAGGCCGAAGGAGGAGACGCCGCGCGAGCGCGCCACCGTCAGATAGGGGGCGGCCAGGTTCGCGCACATCTCCCGCCGCACCAGGCGCGAGATCAGCGCGATCTGCAGGACCGCCACCGTGACCGTGGGCAGCACCAGCCCGCCCCACGTGGCGAACCCGGACGCCGGCAACACCGGCACCACGACCGCGAACAGCGTCAGCAGCATGACGCCGGTCCAGAACTCCGGCATCGACTGGCCGGCGATCGTCAGCACGTTCGCCGCCAGCTCCCTGCGCGTGTCGGCGCGCCGCGCCATCCACACGCCCAGCGGGATCGCGACCAGCGCCGTCACCAGGATGGCGGAGGCGGCCAGGGTGATCGTGTACGGCATTCGGCCCATGACCACGTCGAGCGCCGGCGCCTGGAAGGAATAAGAGGTGCCGAAGTCCCCGGTGAGCAGGTTCTTGATGAACAGCCCGTACTGCGTGATCAGCGGCTCTTCCAGCCCGAACATCTGCCGGACCTTCGCCAGGTCCTCGGTCGTGGCCAGCGGCCCGGCGAACGCGGCGGCCGGATCGCCGGGAGCCAGCCTGATCAGCACGAACACGGTGGACACGGTCAGGAAGACCGTCAGGACGCTCTGCCCGAGCCGCCGCACGGCATAACCGATCATGGGGCTCACCCGTCCAGCCGCAGAGATGCGAGGTCGTAGGAATTGGTCGGTTCGAGCGACAGGCCGCTTACACGCTTGCGGTGCGCCAGCAGCGAGCGCGGGATGAACGCCCACAGACACGGCCAGGTGTCCCAGACCGCCTGCTGGGCCTGGGCGACGACAGAGGCCCTGGCCCGCGCGTCGACCTCCTCGGCGGCGCTTTCGAGCAGCTTGACCACCTGCGGCTGCACGTAGCCGTGGTAGGTGTCGCGGGTCTTCTCGCGTTCCGCGGTGCCGCCGTACATGCCCTGCAGCGCCGAGAACGCCAGCCCGGTCGGGACGGAGAAGCCGTTGCCCAGGATGTCCCAATCGCCGGCCCGGCCCTGACGCCACTTGGAGATGTCGCCGCCCGGCTCGAACTGCTGCAACGTGCACCGCACGCCGATCCGCCGCAACATCTCCTGCACACCCTCCATGAGCAGGGCGTCGCTGGGGAACTCGCCGCTCTCCCAGATGATCTTCAGGTCGAGGTCGCCCGGCCTGACCCCGGCCTCGGTCAGCAACCTGCCGGCCATGTCGGGGTCGTAGGCGTAGCGGCCGGTCTTGACCGCGCCCGCCAGGATGTGGCTGACGACGCCCTCGGCCGGGATCACGGTGCCCTGCAGGACGTCCTCGGCGAGCGTCCTGCCGTCCACCGCGAACGTCAGCGCCCTGCGCACCCGCGCGTCGGCCAGGGGATGCCCGGCCGGCTTGCGGAAGTTGAAGAAGAGCTGGTTGATGCGGGTGCCGACGGAGGAGGTCAGCGCGACGTCCGGCAGATTCCGCAGCTGCTCGGCCGAGTCGGGCGAGATCGTGTCGATCACGTCGATCTCGCCGCTGCGCAGCGCCACGACGCGGCTCGACTCCTCCTGGATGAAACGCACGTGCACCGTGTCGACGCGCGGCTTCGGCCCCCAGTAGGCCGGGTTGGCGCGCAAGGTGTAGACGCCGGTGCCGCGGTCGGCGCTCATCACCGCGTACGGGCCGCTGCCGATGCCGCTCTGCAGCTCGGCCGCCTGGTTGGCGCCCGAAGGGGTGATGAGGATGTTGGCCATCAGGTAGTCGAGGATCGGCAGCGGCTTGCCGGTTCGCAGGCGGAAGGTGAGCTGGTCCTGCTCGATCACCTCGGGCCACTCGGGGAAGAAGGAGGCGATGAACGAGCCGTTCACCTTCCGGTACATCTCCAGGGCCGTCGCCACGTCCCTGGCGGTGACGGGGGAGCCGTCGGAGTAGCGGGCGGCCGGGCGCAGCCGAACCGTCCACTCGGTGGGGGAGGTGAGCTCGAAACGTTCGGCGAGCACCGGCTGCGGGGTGAGCTCAGGGCCGATGCGGGTCAGCGCCTGACGCACGCCGCGCTGCACGGTGACGGCCGCCTCGAACTGATTGAGTTTGTTGTCCAGTGAGACCAGGGAGCGGTTGAGCGCCAGGACCATCGAGCCGGGCGCGGGACTTCCGGTGGGTCCGGCGCAGCCCGTCAAGAGCCCTGCGCCTGCCGCGGCGCCCAGTCTCAGGAACGCGCGGCGGGAAACCTCCGGGTTTGTGGACTGAGACATTCAGCCCTCCATCGAACAGGTGAGATGTCGTTCTGGGGGGTGCGGGGAAACATCCGCGTTACTTTCGGGTCACTGTGGCATAATCTGCGCGTTTCGTGCAATACTCGCGGCGTGATTTACGCAAACATGGGGATCGGCTCCGTCTTCGCCCTGGCAGACGATCTGTCAGGGGCGGCGGAGGTAGCGGCCGTCCTCATGTCCGGCGGACGTTCTGCGCGAATCGCGCTGTCCGGGCCGCCGTACGGGTCCGATCCCGTGCTCGTCGCCGACCTCGACACCCGGCACCATCCTCGGGCCGGACAGATCGTGGGGGAGGCGGTGCGGCACGCGGACGGGCGGCGCGTCTTCATCAAGATCGACTCACTGCTGCGCGGGAACGTCGCCGCCACCGTCGCGGCCATTCCGGCGCCCGTGGTGCTGACGCCCGCGCTGCCGTCGGCCGGGCGCGTCGTGGTCGGCGGGGTGCCCTACGTGGACGGGAGGCCGCTGCGCGAAACGCGCGCCTGGGCCTCCTGTCCTGACGCCTGCCCGGCCACCGTCGCCGCGGCCCTGGGCGGGGTGCCGTCGTTGCTCGTCCCCCTCGCCGTCGTCCGCGGCGGTGTCGAAGCCCTGGCTCTCGCCCTGGCCGAGGCCGCCGGGGCGGGGCGGGTGGCCGTGTGCGACGCGGAAACGGACGCCGACCTGGACGCCATCGTGTCGGCCGCAGACCCTGGCGCTTGCCTGATCGGGGCCGGAGGGCTGGCCGCCGCCCTCGGCCGTTCCCTGGACACCGCCGGTCCGGCGGCCCCTGACACCCCGCCGCTGTCCGATCGACCGGTGCTCGTCGTGGTCGGGACGGCGGAGCCGGGGGCGGTGGAGCAGGTCAAGGTGCTGGTGGAGCATGGGGCGCGGCAGGTGACGCTCGACGCGTGGCCCTCTTCAGATCCGGCTTTTGCGCAAAGCGGCCAGGAGGAACTTGCGCGAAACGCGCGAGACGCCGCCGCACGACGGATCCAAGACGCCTTGACCGCCGGACACCTCACCGTCGTCACCATCACCCCCACCTCCGCAGGGGCTGAGTCGTCCACCCTCACCGCCAGCCTCGCCGAGACCATCCGCCAAGCCCTGACCCTGCGCGGTCAAACAGGGGACCTCGACCTTGTTCTCACCGGTGGTGAAACTGCCCGGCGGGTTCTGGACGCGCTCGACGTGCGCGAACTGACCCCCGTGACCCAGATCCACCACGGCGCCGTCCACAGCCGGACCCCTCAGGGCACCTCGGTCGTCACCCGCCCGGGCAGCTTCGGCGACCGCGACAGCCTCCTCCGCATAGCCACCCATCTCAGACCCGACCTCGTACTCATGAAAGGCTGAAATGAGCAGCACCCCTCTCATCGCCCTCACCATGGGGGACGGCTCCGGCGTAGGCCCGGAGGTCATCGTCGGCGCGCTCATGTCCCCCGAGACGTCCCGGCTCTGCCGGCCGGTGGTCATCGGCGACGCCCGACGCCTGCGCAAGGCCGCGGCCGCCCTCGGAGCCGAGCCGGAGGTGGTCACCGTGGCGAGCGTCCGCGAGGCGACCTTCGACCGGCCGGGCCGCATCAACGTCATCGACCCCGAGCTTCTGCCCGAGGACCTCCCCTGGGGCGAGGTGTCGGCGGTCGCCGGCAACGCGGCCTACGAGTACGTACGGCTGGCCAGCGAACTGGCGATGGCCGGGGACGTCCAGGCGATCTGCACGGCCCCCCTGAACAAGGAGGCCCTGCACGCGGCGGGCCACATCTACCCCGGCCACACCGAACTCCTCGCGCACCTGACGGGCACCGAGGAAGTCTCCATGATGCTGGCCACCCCCAAGGTCAAGGTCATTCACGTCACCACCCACGTCGGCCTGATCGACGCGGTCGCGCGGATCGAGCCGGGCCTGGTGGAGCGGACGATCCGGCGCGGCGAGATGGCCATCCGCGGCTCCGGCATCGAACGTCCGAAGATCGGCGTCTGCGGCATCAACCCGCACGCAGGGGAGAACGGCCTGTTCGGCTACGGGGAGGAAGAGGAGAAGATCGTCCCCGCGCTCGAGAAGCTGCGCGCGCAGGGCGTGGACGTCCACGGCCCCCTCCCCGCCGACACCGCCTTCTTCCTTGCGGGCCGGGGCGACTACGACCTCATCGTGGCGATGTACCACGACCAGGGCCACGGCCCCGTCAAGATCCTCGGCCTTGAGGCGGGCGTCAACATCACCGTCGGCCTGCCCGTGATCAGGACCTCCGTGGACCACGGAACCGCTTTCGACATCGCGGGAAAGGGCGTGGCCGACGCCGGTAGCATGATCGAAGCCCTGCGCCAGGCGGCCGAGCTGTCGTCCGCGCAGGGCATGTGACGGGAGGGACCATCGATGGGCCGCGCAGCACAGGCACGCCGTGACGAGATCGTCCGCCTGGCCACGACCACCGGCCTGGCCAGTGTCGAAGAGCTGTCGGCCCAACTGGGCGTGACGGCCTCCACCATCCGCCGCGACCTGGCCCACCTCAAGGCCGCGGGGCTGCTGGCCCGCACCTACGGGGGCGCCATGGCCGTCGTCACCCACCCGGAGGCCTCGCTGCGCCAGCGCATCGGCGAGGCCTTCGAGGCCAAACGGGCGATCGCCGCCTGGGCCGCGGCCCAGATCCGTCCCGGCGAAACCGTCCTGCTGGACTCGGGCTCCACCACCGGAGCCCTGGCCCACGAACTCAGGCACGCCGTCGACCTCACCGTCGCCACCACGGGCCTGAACGCCCTGCAGGAACTCGCCGGGGCGAGCGGCATCCACGTCGAATGCCTGGGCGGCACCCTGCGCCACGTCAGCCAGGGCTTCGTCGGCCCCCTGGCGGAGGCGGCCCTGAGCCGGATGACGTTCGACCGCGTCTTCTTGGGCGCCGACGGCGTCACGGCGGAGGACGGCATTTGCGAGGCCAGCCTCCAACAGACGCGCTTCAAGGAACTGATGATGGAACGCTCACGCCACATCTACGTCCTGGTACACGCCGCCAAACTGGGCCGGCGTCCGTTCCACGCCTGGGCCCGCATGCCCGACCACTGGACCCTCGTCACCGACTCCACCGCCACCCCCGAAACCCTCGAACCCTTCAAACAACGAGGCGTAGAAACCATAGCCGTCGACCCCGCAGAGTAGACGGCCCAAGCACCCCCACCCCGTTACCCGACGACCGGGGGTAGGTGGGCCCAGCACACCCACCCCTTGCCCGACGACGTGGTTGCCCGCCGGACACCCGCCCCGAGCGGTGCTCGCTCCGCTCGCGCGCCCTCCCAGACGGGCTGAAGCCCGCCCCCTGAACGTCCTCGCTCCGCTCGGTCGCCCTCCTTGAGCGCTTCGCCACACGTTTCACCAAGCCGCGAAATCCTCGGCCCCCAAAACACGTCGGTGAATTACCTGCTGTCCAGGGCCCCGCCGGCACTACGGGGCCGACGATCGCGAGACCCCAAACGTGCGCCCGCATGGCCCCGACTCGTGTGAAAGCCGCTCATTGGAGGTCAGCCGAGAATTCAAGGTCAAGTTTGGGGGCGACCACTCCCAACGCGGCTGCCAAGCCGATTGTTCTGCGGGGTGTTGAGCACTGCCTGGCCAAGCTGGCTGGGTCGAGCCGGCCGTTACGGGCTTGGAACAGAAACTGCGCGGCGGGATGCTGCCGCAGCTCGCTTGTGGGGAGTTCGTCGGCGAGGCGATGCGCCGCAACCACCAAGGCCGGAATCGACGACCGCAGATCCGAGGCCCACTTGTCGACCCTCTCCAGCCAGTCACGTGTGGCGGCGTCAGGACCCGATGAGAACCGCGCGATCGCCTCGGCCAGCTCTGACCAGGTGAAGTCATGCCACGGCTTGGTTTTCAGTACGGGCAACTGCCAGTGTCGCTTGGCGATCGACCAATGATCCGCGTGTGCCTCCACCGAGTGCACCGTGAATCCTGGAACACACAAGGCCGTCAGGTTCCAGCCATGGCAGGCGCCGGTGTCCAGGCCGAAGATTCTGCCGTCGCGGATCATCGGCTCGCGCCCGGCTACATGATGGCCGAACGCCACCGGCTTGGGGTCGGTGTAGTGCTCGTACCAATAGCTGTCCGGGAACTGCGCGGCAAGCTCTCGCTCGCCGCGGGTCGAGCCACAGAGGATTTCCTCTCGCTGCTCGGGCAGCGCAAGTCCGGGCAGCATCGCGGCATGCACCACACGGACGTGCTCGTTTTCGAAGAAGTACGGCAGCGTGCGCATCCAGTCGACCGTTTCCGCATAGTGGTCGCCCAGCTGCAGGCGCGTGATCTCCTGCGCGTAGGAGAAGATTGCGCGCACATGCTTCCGCTCGTGGTTTCCCATGACCACGACGGAGTTCGGCCGTTCACGGAAAAGCCTGATCACCTCGCCCGGGGCAGGGCCGCGGTCGACCAGATCGCCAACACTGACCAGCAGGTCGTCCGGGCGGAGGTCGACTTTCTCGAGCAGTTCGAGTAGTTCGTCAAAACAACCGTGGATGTCGCCGATGATGACAGTACGCCGCACCCCGGCGAGCCTAGGCAGACCTGAGTTCGGCGCGCAAAGGATTATCCTCCGATCGCCGGCGACCCGAGCCCGTGGTCAGAGGTCGTGCCATCGCCGGACCGCGTCCAGGTGCTCCTGGCGGCCGATGGCCACGAGGTTGGAGCGGTAGAGGCCGATAGTGCCGGGGTCGTCGAGGTCGGCTCGCGTGCACGGACGCAGGATGTTGTCCAGCTCGTCCACCAGGAAGACCCAGCGGTAGCTGGCGAAGACGAGGTCGAGCAGTTCGCCCGAGTCTCCGCCGCAGTTCGCCTGGAGCTCGGGATGCACCTCGAACAGCAGGGTCGGCGCCGAGTCCAGGGTCCGAGCCGCGCCTTGTAGCACGAAGCCCTCGTAACCCTCAACGTCGATCTTGATGATGTCGGGCGGCCCGAGGCCGTTGCCGTCGAGGTAGGCGTCGATCGACGTCATGGGCACGGTGACGGCACCGGCGGACGTCCCCACGTTGGCCACGGCGGCCGAGTGTTTGCCGGACTGCTCGCCCGACAGGTGGACGGTCAGCTCGCCGGGCACGGCCCCGACAGCCATCTGCTCCACGGTCACGCGGTCGGCGAGCTCGTTGCCTTCGACGTTGCGCCGCAGGTAGGCGACGTTCTCCGGTACCGGCTCGAAAGCGATCAATCTGCCGTCTTGCGGCAACCGGGCGGCGCCCGTGCAGGCGTAGGCGCCGATGTTCGCGCCGACGTCGACGATCGAGCGGCTCACCGAGGCCAGTTGCTCGAAGACGCTGACCTCGAACTCCTCGTAGTATCCCGCCGAGATCGACGGCATGATCGTCGCGTCCCACACCGGACCGGTCAGCACGACACCCCGGTACCGCGCCCGCACGTCTTGATCGTTGCCGGCTACGCCCAGCCGGAACACCGTGTGGTACAGCCGGTTGACCAGCGGAAATCGCCGGACGCTACGGCCTCCCAGCACGGTGCGGGTCACCTGATTTCTACTCGCCGCCCGGGCTGCGCGCATCATTCCGATGGCGAGGTTTTGCCGTAGTCGCTTCATAGAAGTGGGCATGCTGAACAAAGCTATCAACCCGACAAGCCCTATGTCGGCCTTCCCGTATCGCCGCCGTCATCTGGCGGGACGACTGCGACCTGGCACGATCGCACCTCGGCACCAGAACCCCTCTCGTCCCGGTTGCCATCCGGCTGGTTGTGCTTTCTAATAAATGAACGAGCATTTACTAATGAGAGGGAAGGAACGATGGCCGGTCGTCCCCGAGGGATCGACGATGTGGAGATCCTGCGTGCGGCGGCCGAGGTGATCGGCCGGGTGGGCCCCGCGGCCGCGGACTCGAATGTCCATGATCGCTACAGTGCGCTGTTCCTGCTGGGGCGCATTGGCCGGTCCTACCCCTTCCGGCGCTACAGCCGCAAAGATCTGTTGGATATCTGGGGGAATTTCAAGGAGGTATACACGGTATGGGGCCATCGGGTCAGCCCAATGCTGCGGGCGACTGGCGAGCTGATCACCCATGCGGCGGATGTCCTGATTGGACTTCTCGGCGATCCTGACCCCAGGGTGCGGGTTGGCGCGGCGTATGCGGTTGCCTTGGCGTCTCGGGATGCTGTTCGGATCATTGCCGTCGTGCGCGCCTGGTACGAGGTGGAGAGTGACCCGTTGGTGCAGGCATACCTGGTGTTGGCCGCTGCTCAGCTGGCCATCGCCGACGGCGATACCACCCCGGCTCGGGCCTGGACCGAGAACGTGATCAGAGACGACCGGGCGGCGCCCATGGCCCGGCTCGGCGCCGCCATCGCTTTTCTCTGTCTGACTGACGATGCTCCAGACGACGGCCTGCTGACCATACTCGCCGAAACGATCACCGCTGAGACAACGAGTATGTTGCTCGAATCCCCATGGGGCGCCACCCTTTACGAGGATGGCCTGCCTGGCTGGATAATTTCCTTGTTGGCTGACGATCGAGTGGCCCAGGTCAATCTGGCCATGCGACTGCTCGTCTCACCGCATACCACCATCCGAGCGGCGGCATGTCATGCGGTGACGAACCTCTGCGTGACGGGGCACAGTCCTACCCCAAGACTGGCAGAGCTGCTGGTCGAACGCCTTCGCGACGACGACCTCACCGTGCGCAAGCTTGCGGCTGGGGTGTTGGCTCGGCTGGGACCTGCCGCGGGTCGCACGTGACATGAAATGACCTGATCAATCGCGTGGCCTTCGCTGAACCGCCCCGACCAGGGTTGCGATCGCGGGTAGGGCAAGCGCGATGCATCGGCAGGAAACCTCACATCCTTCTCGTACGCGGGTTCGTCTGCCCGGCCTCGTCGGGGGTCGCACCCAGGCTAGATGCGCGGTCAGATCCTCTTGGGCCAGGGACGTTCTTGGATGCCTGCTGATGAGTCTCGGGCGCGGCCAGGAGGCAGGCCATGAACACCTTCAGGATGTCGTGGGCTACCATCTTGGCCTTGTCGGAGTCGGGGAACTCCCGTTCCTTGAGGGGGCGGCCCTCCGCGTTCGGCAGATAAGTGCGCAGGCCGACCTTTCGCCCCCGAGGGACCAGCGAGAACGCGCGGATTCGCCCGATGTAGCCGTGTTCGATCCCGTCGAGGGGAAGCGTTTCTGACGCGAAGGGCGACCACTCCCAGATGATTTCTCTGGGGCGACTGTGCTGGGTTGCGGGAGGTTGAGTGGTGTTCACTGGGCTCTCCAAGGTGGGATGGTTATGGGCCGGCGCTTGTACTCCCACCTAAGACGCGCGGCTTGGGAGCGGGAGGGGCGGCCCCGGCATGCTCGCGCCACCTGTCGTCCTGCTCGGCAAGCTTCTGGGCCAGCTCATCGAGGTCCCACCCGCGAAGGACGTTGACCAATCCAGCCTTGTACCTGGCATTCGTCACGTCTGTGTGCCGCCACGCGGCCACGCCGAGCGCCAAGTCCGTAGCGATCTCCCACGTCTTGCCGAAGCGCTCCCGCAGTTCGTCAACGGTGATCATTTGGGCGCTCCGGTGTTCTGCGCTACCAACAAGCCGACGTGCTGTGGTTTGGCCGCTGGGACGAATTCGACCCTGTCGGCCAACGGTTGGTTGCCGGGCCCGACGCCGGCCAGCTCGACCGCGTAGCTACCAGAGCGAGGACCGATCGTCACCGTGGCGATTCTCCGGCCGGCATCCGCGTAGACGATGAGTTCTGGTGGGTGCCAAAGGGTCTCGCCGTTTGAGTAGAGCTTGAGCGCGCATTGGTCGGTACGCCGCTTGATCAGTTCTGCGTGGATGCCGGCGGTCGTCAGATGCTCCAGAACCCGGTCAAGGGCCGCACTCTGGGCTGCCGCCTCCTCCTTCGAAATCGGCTGACACAGGAGATCACTGTCAGCCGGCGATGTTGTGTGTGTACCTGCCATGCCTCGACGGTAGAAGCACAAAAGGCCATCGACAAGGAAGTTGCTCGCAATTGCTCGAAGAAATGCGTCTTCCGGAGATAGGCAGAAACCTCAAGCACCCTCAGCGAGAGCTTCCATGGATTTCATGATGATCTGCCGTGCCTGTTGCCCGTATTGGGCAGCCTCGGCGAACCAATCGAACAGGCGCACATACTGCTCCACTTCCTCGGGAAGCGTCAGCGTCAGCTCCGCGGCCACCGTCTCAACGTGAACTGCGCGTTCGTCGAAGATCCAGAACCCATGCTGGGGCGCGAAGGGCAGCTGGGCGTTCAATGGCACGATGCCGAGCCGAATTCGCGGCATGAGCGACAGAGCAATGAGCCGCTCCAACTGATCGAGCATGATGTCCGAGGGAGCCATGCCGAGACGGAGAGCGGCTTCCAAGATGACGAAGTGGAAGGACTTGTCCCGCGTGTAGAGGATCTCTTGACGGTGCATCCGCGTCGCCAGGCCGTCTTCGAGATCGTTCGGGATGTCGTGGAAAGCGATCACCTGGGAGAGACGGAGCCGCGCGTATTCGCTGGTCTGAAGGAGACCGGGAATCAGCACCGACTCGAACACCCTGAAGCGTTTGGTTTCCGCTTCCATCTCGGCCCAGGACTTCTGCCGGGTAGCCGTGCCGAGTCTGAGTTGTCGTCGCCATTCGCCGTACAGCGTCTCCATGGCGCGCAGCGAGGCGATGAGGGAGTCCACCTTCTCGGGGCGCCCGGTCGCATCGCACCAGGCTCGGATGTCGTCCTCTGATGGGGTCTGTTTGCCGCCTTCTATCTTGGAAATCTTGGATCCCTGCCAACCGAACCGGGTGGCAAGTTGCCGCCCGGTCAGCCGCGCATCCAGTCGCAGTTCTTTGAGCTCTTGCCCCATGGCAAGGCGGGCTCGGGCAATGTCACGCACTGAGGTTCACGAACTCCTCAAGGTGGCTCGCGTTGTGCCAAGCAATGTCACGCCACGTGCGGTACTTCGCGACGGTCTCCGGATCCGTGATGATCTCTGCTCCATGAAGGACATCTTCCTCGTCCAGGTGAAGCAGCGCGAGGCGCTCGTTGTCGAACAACCACCAGTCGGAATCGGGGAGGCCGATCCGTTCGGCCTCCGTGCGGTCGAGGTAGTGAATCAGGTCGCCGGCGGGGATGCTCCGGCGGGCCACGGCCATGCTGAACCGTGTGTAGTCCGAGAACGGGCGTGAGACCACCCGAACGCGTCGGACGGTCCGGCCCTGTCTGGCGTGTTGTCTCATGAGGTCCAGCCACCCACGCATCCACGCCAGGTCGTCGGGCTCTCCAGCGAGGAAGCGGCGAAGCGGCTCCTCCTCGTCCTTGGCCAGGTGGTACCGCTCTCGCGTTTCCAAGCGGAACGCGGACACCTCGAACGAGGAGAACAACTTCTCGAACTTGTCACCGGACACCAGATCCATGCGGGTCACCCTAGGAACTTGAACAACTCCCTGGGAACCTCGACGAACGCTTCACCATCGAGGATGTCTCGCGCGTCGGCCAGGGTAGTGGGATGCGTGACGTGGAGGCCTTGGACCACGATGGTCCCTCGGTCCGTCTCATACAGCGTTGGGCAACCACCCTGGTTGGATGTGCTTCCGACGAACCGCAGCCGCATGGGTGGGTTGTCGGAGCTACTTGCTAGGGATTTCTCGTCCATGCTCGGATGTTCTGCTCTGTGCTGACGAGCGTCAAGTGCCTGCCTGCAAATTGTTTCTCGAAGGGTCAGCACAACGTCACCACCGGTGCTGAAAGCGGGCGTGATCGATCCGAACACCAAGAAGCCCCAACTCCCGGACCGTGCCGTGAGTTGGGGCTCTACTCTGTTGTCCAGGTTGGACCTGGTCTGCTTGGGAGCCTGGTGGACGATACTGGGATTGAACCAGTGACCTCTTCCGTGTCAGGGAAGCGCTCTCCCGCTGAGCTAATCGTCCATATTGAGTTATGTAACTCAGAGCGGAAGACGGGATTCGAACCCGCGACCCTCACCTTGGCAAGGTGATGCTCTACCACTGAGCCACTTCCGCGTGGTGCTGTCTTTACTTTAGCGGATCCTGGGAGCCCGCCGGTCACCGAGGTGGAGACGGGATTTGAACCCGTGTAGACGGCTTTGCAGGCCGCTGCCTCGCCTCTCGGCCACTCCACCAGGAGTCGTACTCCGAGCGGAAGACGGGATTCGAACCCGCGACCCTCACCTTGGCAAGGTGATGCTCTACCACTGAGCCACTTCCGCGTGAACCTCGGGCGACGTGCGCCGGGCCACGGGAAAACCATATCGTCTTCGTGGAGTGCCTGTGCGCAACGAGCGGCCCGAGGTGGCAAATTCAGCGGACCATGCGGACGTCCTTCGCCATGACGAACATCACCCGGTGCCCGAGCTGTATCTGGTGGTAGCGGACCGTGCCGGTGGTGGTGACGTGTTTGGACGGGTGGAAGGCGTTGGCGGAGTAGAACGAGCCGGTGATCGTGTCGCCGACCGTGTACGTCTGGCCGGGCGAGATCTTGTACTGCAGCGGCGTCAGCGGTTGGTAGGAGGCCGACTTGTAGGCGGATTGTTCGGGGTACGCCCGGCCGTATACCACGGTGTTGGCCTTGAGCGGGGTGACCATCGGTCCCTTGGCGGGGACGGCGGTGGGCGCGGACGGCGGGTTGTGGAACCAGGCCTTCTGGCCCAGGTACCAGATCGCCGTCCAGTCGTCCTGCCTGGCCGCGACCGCGTAGCGCTGGCCTGTGGAGGCGCGGGCGCTGTGGTCGTAGACGCTGTGCGTGCTCGGCTTGCCCGGGTGTTTCCCGGCGTCCGTGATGAGGGGGGAGGATTCGCTCGGCTCCTTGTGCAGCCACACCGTCGCCGCGCCGTGTTCGGGGCAGGGCCGGCCGGGCTTGGTGGTGACGCAGCCGGTGAAGCGGGGACGGTTCGTGTCATACGAGGGGCGGATCATGATGGAACCGCCGTCCTTGGCTGCTTTGAGTGGCTTGCCCATGAGGGCGAAATAGTGCGCCCAGTCCCAGTACGGGCCGGGGTCCTCGTGCATGCCCGCGACCATTTTCGCTGTGGTGCCGGGCACGTTGTCATGGCCGAGGATGTGGGCTCTGTTGAGTGGGATGTGGTACTTGGCGGCCAGGAACCGCACCAGCCTGGCCGACGAACGGTACATCGCCTCGGTGTACCAGGTGCCGCCCTTGGCCAGGTACCCCTCGTGCTCTATGCCGATGGAGCGGGTGTTGACATCCCAGTTGCCGGCATGCCAGGCGATGCTCCCCGTCGGCACGTGCTGGGCGACATGTCCGTCGCGGGAGCGGATGGTGTAGTGCCAGCTCACGTACCTCGGATTGCGGATCATGGATGGGATGCCCTGATAGCCGCCCTCGGTGTCGTGGATGACGATGTAGTCGACGGCACGGGGGCGGAGCATGCGGTCGTGGTTGCCGTAGTCCCGGTCCTTCTTCTTGCCGAAGCGCTTGTGGGCGGCGGGCATCCACTCGCAGGCCAGCGAACTGGGGCATTCCGTCTGGCCGGACGTCTGGCCGGACGCGCGGGGGAGTGGGGAGCCGTACGGCTGTCCCATGGCGTCGGCTTCCCAGTCGGCCTCAAACTCGCCTTCGAGAGGGATGTCGGGCCCGTTCTCGGCTCCGAAGTCCGCCCAGCCGTCGTTCTCAGAGCCGGACTCCGCCCAGCTGTCGGGCCCCGGGCCGCTCCCGGCCTGGCCTTTGGCTCCTGAGCCCGTCCTGGCCCTGGCTTTCGCTCTGGTCCGGACTTTGGTCCTTGGGCCTGGCACGGTCCAGCTTTCGGCGCCGGCCTGGCCCAGGGCCTCTACGCCGGGATCGGCGTTGAGGCGGTTCTTGGTCATCGCGCCGGCTCCGGCTCGGACCTCGGTTGCCGCGCTGGTGCCGGCCAGGTCATCAGGGTCGGGGCGGGTGCCGAACTGCGCCTCAGCTTCCTCGGCCTTGTTGCGTTCCCCGGCTGCGGTGGTGCCGGGCGTGGTCAGGCCGGGAGCGGGGGTGAGCTGTACGACATGTCCGTCATCTGTACGGCGTGTCACGCCCTCCCGTATCACCGAGAACACCTCGTCGGCGAACGCATGGGCGGCGCTCTGATCCTGCGCGCCCGAATAGCGGGCGATCGACTCGTACCAGTCGGCCGGGTCGGCGCTTGGACGCTCCTGGTAGGAGGCGAGCAGGGCGGCGCCGGCCCTGATGTTCGCGGTTGGATCGTTCCTGAGCCGGTCCGCCGGGAGGCCGGTCAGCCGCGCCGCCTCGGGGAGCGTCGTCTGGGGCTGCGTGAGGCGCATGGCCGCCGAGGGCACGGACGTCGTCAGCGTCGCCGCCATCGGACGGCTGTCGTCGCCCCGGGCGTCGCCGATGGCGTCCCCGATCGTCAACGCCTCGGCGGGGGCCACGTCCACCAGGTGCATCGGGCCGTAGCCGCCCGCCGTGCTCGGCAGCCCCCCGTTCGCGTCCCAGCGGGACTCGAGGTAGGCGACGCCGAGCAGCACACTCAACGGAACCCCGTACTCGCGCGCGGCGGCGGCGAAGTCGGCCTGCCGCCAGGAAACAGCGGGTACCCCCACGCGCCTCCCGGCGGCGGACGTTCCCGCGGTCAGCGTCCCGGTATGAGCGTTCTGGAACCCCGACGCGTGAACGTCGCTCGGTGCGATGAGCGCGCCGGCGGTCAGGACGGCGGCGGCAAGCCTGAGCTGCATGACCATCTCCCAAGGAACGTCACGATATGACTACACGCCGTAACTGTTCCCCAGAAAGGGATGTGTCAGACGGGTCGGATGATACGCATGTGATCAGCGGGATCGGCGGGCGAACTCGGCATCCCAGTCATCGGGCGTAAGGGGCTCGGCCGGCCTGGCCGCGGATGTCTTCGCTTGGATAGGGGTTGGAGCCGCTCCGCCGCCCGCTGGAGTTAATTCCTGCCCGATATCGGGCAGGATGTTGGCGTGCCTCGTTCCAGAGCCGTAGTGTCCTCGTCTGTGTCAACGGCGCGGCATCCGTACGAAGATCTCATCGCCCACCTCACCAGGACGAGCCCGCTCGGTCCCGGGGAGGCCGCCCGTGTGGTCGCCGACGTCCTGTCGTACTTCTCCGAGACCGTCGAGGAGTACGTCCGCCGTCGCCATGGCGAACTGAAGGCGCGCGGTCACACCAACGACGAGATCTTCCCCAGGATCGCCGCCGAATTAGGCGGTCGCCGGGTGACGGCGCCAGAGCTGTCCCTGCGGCAGCTACGCAGGATCATCTACGGATAAAGAGGAGCCCTCGATGTGCGGAATCGTGGCCTACGTCGGCCCCAAGGACGCCGCCCCCATCCTGCTGGAGGGGCTGCAACGGTTGGAATACCGGGGCTACGACTCGGCCGGGGTGGTGGTGTCCAACAAGGGGTTGAAACTCCGCAAGGTCAAGGGCAGGGTGGCAGACCTGGCCAAGGTGGTGCCGGCGCGGTTCAAGGGCGGGCTCGGCATCGGGCACACGCGGTGGGCCACGCACGGCGTCCCCAGTGACGAGAACGCCCACCCCCACCTGTCCGCCGACCAGCGCATCGCGGTCGTGCACAACGGCATCATCGAGAACGCCGGCGAGTTGCGCGCCAAGCTGATCGCCGACGGCGTCGTGTTCGCCTCGGAGACCGACACCGAGGTGCTCGCCCACATGATCGCCCACGCGGCCGACGAGAACGACTCGCTGGAGGAGGCGGTCAGGAAGACGCTCAAGAGCATCGTGGGCACGTACGGCATCGCCGTGATCGACGCCGAGCGGCCGGGCGAGGTGGTCGTGGCGCGCAACGGCAGCCCGATCGTGCTGGGCATCGGCGAGAAGGAGATGTTCGCCGCCTCCGACGTGGCCGCTCTGGTCCGCTACACCCGCCAGGTCGTGCACCTGGAGGACGGTGAGCTGGCCGTGCTCAAGGCCGACGGTTTCCACACCTTCGCCAGCGACGCGCGCGAAACCGCCAAGGAGCCGCTGACCGTCGACTGGGACGCGGGGCACTACGACACCGGCGGCTATGAGCACTACCTGCTCAAGGAGATCTCCGAGCAGCCCGAGACGATGACCCGCACGATGAGCGGCCGACTCGACGAGCGCTTCCACGTCGCCCACCTCGGCGGCCTCAACATGGACGCGCGCGAGACCCGGTCCTTCCGCCGGGTGAAGATCATCGGCTGCGGCTCGGCGTACTACTCGGGTCAGATCGGCGCGCAGCTCATCGAGGAGCTGGCCCGCATCCCGGCCGACGCCGAGCCGGCCAGCGAGTTCCGCTACCGCAACCCGGTCGTCGACCCGAACACGCTCTACGTCGCCATCAGCCAGTCGGGCGAGACGTATGACACGCTCGCCGCGGTGCAGGAGCTCAAGCGCAAGGGCGGTCGCGTCATCGGCATCGTCAACGCCGTGGGCAGCGCCATCGCCCGCGAGGTGGACGGCGGCATCTACCTGCACGCGGGCCCCGAGGTCTCGGTCGCCTCGACCAAGGCGTTCACCTCGACGTCGGTGGCCTTCGCGCTGCTCGCGCTGCACCTGGGCCGGGTGCGCGACCTGTCGCCCGCCGACGGGCGGCGCATCGTCGAGGGCCTGCGCAGGCTGCCCGGCCAGATCGAGGAGATCCTCACCCAGGGTGACAAGATCGCCGAGCTGGCGCGCAAGTACGCCAAGCACGCGAGCATGATGTTCGTCGGTCGTGTGCGTGGCTACCCGGTGGCCAGGGAGGGTGCGCAGAAGCTCAAGGAGATCTCGTACGTGCACGCCGAGGCGTATCCGGCCAGTGAGCTCAAGCACGGCCCGCTCGCGCTGATCGGCCCCGACATGCCGACGGTCGCGATCGTCCCCGACGACGAACTGCTCGACAAGAACCTCACCACGCTCGGCGAGATCCGCGCCCGCGGCGGTCAGGTGCTGATGGTCGGGCACCGCGAGCCCGAGTCGAAGCTGGCCGACGACGTGATCGTGATTCCCAAGAACGAGATCGAGCTCGACCCGATCCTGTTGACGATCCCGTTGCAGCTGCTGGCCTACCATGCGGCCGTGGCGCTCGACCGCGACGTGGACAAGCCTCGCAATCTCGCCAAGAGCGTTACGGTGGAGTAATAAGCCAACAATTCCGCCTCAAACCTCGTTATCTCACTGAAGACGACATAAATTCGATACTGTGCGGCAGTTCGACCAACAGCGGCCCAATCCCGCACGCATGTACGATTACATGCTCGGCGGGAAGGACAACTTCGCGGTCGACCGTCAGGCCATCGACCAGCTCGCCGAGCTGATCCCGGAGGCGGTCGCGCTGGCCCGTGCCAACAGGGCCTTCCTCCAGCGTGCCGTGCGCTACGTGCGCGCCGCCGGGGTCCACCAGTTCCTGGACCTGGGCAGCGGGCTGCCGACCCAGGGCAGCGCGCACGAGGTGGCGCCGGAGGCCAGGGTCGTCTACGTCGATCATGATCCGGTCGTGGCCGCGCACTCCGGGGCCCTGCTCGATGGTTCGGGCAGGGCCGCGTTCGTCGAGGCCGATCTGCTCGACCCCGACGACGTGCTGGCCAGGGCCGGTTGCTTCCTCGACCTGGCCAAGCCGGTCGCGGTGCTGCTGGTGTCGATCCTGCACTTCGTGCCCGACTCCGCGGACCCCCAGCGGGCCGTGGCCGTGTTGCGCGAGCGGGTGGCGCCGGGCAGCTACCTGGTGATCAGCCACGCCACCTCGATGGGGTACGTCGAGCCTGACGGCGGCGCCAGGGGCGTCTACCGGGGCTCGGCGGGCGGCGGCGGCGCCGATCGTTGCCCGGCCGAGATCCGCGCCTTCTTCGGGGACTTCGCCCTGGATCCGCCCGGTCTGGTGCAGGCCGTCGACTGGCGTCCCGACCGTCCCAAGCTGGTCGGTGACTGGTCGCTGCCGTCGTCGCTCATGGCCGGAGTGGCCCGCAAATCCGGCTAAAAGCACCGGGGGGAACGCCCGGAAAAGCGATCACGATGACCGCAACCTAATAAATGCCAATAAATCCTCCCATTTTCGGAGCGGCCATAGCCTCCGGCTTCGAGGTGTATCTGTGCGCAATGTGTGAATAACTGTGAGTAATGGGGGGCTCGTGAGGTTCGGGGAGAAACACAATGCGCCGTCGGCTGTTCTTCGCATGGGGGCTGGGTGTGGCCGCGTGCGCGGCCGGCTGCGGCGCGGAACGCGTCACGCGCAGCGCGGCCGGCCTGCGTGCCGGCTACTCGATCACGGCGGCCGAACGCCGCTGGACCCACGTCGGCGAGGCGTTCGCCGGCGCGGCCCGCGAGGCCGGATACGAGACCGGCGCGGGCACCGCGATCACGGTGACCGGCCTGGGCGCGCTGGCCTCCGCCGAGCTGAACAACGGCCAGAGCCTGCCCGACACCGCCACCCCGCTGTCCAGGCTGGCCGGCGACGTCGAGGTCGTGGTCGTGCCGGCCGACTCCCGTTTCAGGGACTTCGACGCCTTCGGCGCCCACCTGCGCGCGGAGCCGGGCCAGACGCCGCTGGCCGGAGGGCCGGAGGGCGAGCCGGACCACCTGCTGTTCGGCCTGATCGCCAGGGGGCTCGGCGCGGACACCAGGCAGGTCGACTACACCGGCTACCCCACCAGCCAGGAGGCCGTCGTGGCGCTGCTGTCCGGCAAGGCCGCCGCGGCCGCGGGCCTGCTCGCCGACTGGCGGGAGAGCATCAACACCGGCAAGGTCAAGGTGCTGGCGGTGTCCTCGGCCGCGCGGGTGCCCGAACTGGACGCGCCGACGCTTCTCGAATCGGGCGTACGGGTGGATTTCACGGACTGGGCGGCGGCCGTCGGCCCGGAGAACATGTCGGACGAGAGCCGCGAGCGGGCCGTCCGCATGTGTGACGAGGTGACCGGCTCGCCCCAGTGGGCGGCGGCCTGCCGGGCGGCGGGCTGGCTCTCGATCCCGCTCAGCGGCGACGACTTCGGGCGCTGGATCGGCTCCGAGGTCGAGCGCACCCGCGCCGTGCTGCGGGATCTCGGGCTGATCGCCTCCACCAAAGCCACAACATGCTGGGGTAGTTGCGGGAACGGCCACTAGATGTAGGATCCTGCTCATCGCTGGTTCGCCTCTGCGGAGGCGGAGCAAAAGGGAACCCGGTGCGATTCCGGGGCTGCCCCGCAGCGGTGAGCGGGAACGACCGCCGTCATGAGCACTGGAGAGATCCGGGAAGCGACGGCCAGTAGGAGCCTTCGAACGTGCCCGCGAGCCCGAAGACCTGCCAGCGTGCGCGCACGGCCATGAGCGTGACCCGGCCTGGCGTGCTGTGACCAGGGGCCTCGAGGGAGGGCCGGGGAGCCAGGCGGCCGCGTCATGCCGCCGTGCTCTCGCGCGCCCTCACGGGGGATGAGCTCGCGAGGAGAGAGCACATGACGCAGTTGATTGAGGCCGATCGCCGGCTGGCCATCGAGGAGGCCGCAGCGCGGGTGATCGCCGACCCGGCCAACTCCCGGGTCGCCGCCCGGCTGCTGGCCGAGGAGATCGCCGAGCAGGCCGCCGCCCACGGGGTGCGGTCGTTCTCCGAGTCCATCGCCGCCACGCACGCGGCCGGGCTGATCCAGGACGGGCTGGCGGAGTTCGTCGCCGCGCACGCCGCCGAGCTGGACGCGCTGGTCTCCGAGGCGGCCGACGAGCGGTTCGAGTACTTCGGCCTGCGTACGGTCTACGACCGCTACCTGCTGCGCCACCCCGAGACGCGGGCGGTGCTGGAGCGCCCGCAGCACTTCTTCCTCCGCGTGGCGTGCGGGCTGTCGGAGTCGGTCGAGGAGGCGGCCGAGCTGTACACGCTGATGTCGACGCTGTCGTACCTGCCCAGCTCGCCCACGCTGTTCAACTCGGGTGCGCGCCGTCCGCAGCTGTCGTCGTGCTTCCTGCTCGACTCGCCGCGCGACGAGCTGGAGGCGATCTACGACAGGTACGGGCAGGTCGCGCGGTTGTCGAAGTACGCCGGCGGCATCGGCGTCTCCTGGACCAGGGTGCGTTCGCGCGGCTCCCTGATCAGGGGTACGAACGGCCACTCCAACGGCATCGTCCCCTGGCTGCGCACGCTCGACTCCTCGGTCGCGGCGGTCAACCAGGGCGGGCGGCGCAAGGGCGCGGCCTGCGTCTACCTGGAGACCTGGCACGCCGACGTCGAGGAGTTCCTGGAGCTGCGCGACAACACCGGCGAGGACGCCCGCCGCACCCACAATCTCAACCTGGCCAACTGGGTGCCGGACGAGTTCATGCGCCGGGTGGAGGCCGACGAGCTCTGGTCGCTGTTCGACCCGAAGCAGACGCCCGACCTGACGGACCTGTACGGCGAGTCGTTCACCGCCGCGTACCGGGCGTACGAGGCTGAAGGGCGTTATGTCCGGCAGATCCCGGCCAGGACCCTGTACGGCCGCATGATGCGCACGCTGGCCCAGACCGGCAACGGCTGGATGACGTTCAAGGACGCCGCCAACCGCACCTCCAACCAGACCGCCCGCCCCGAGAACGTCATCCACCTGTCGAACCTGTGCACCGAGATCCTCGAGGTCACCAGCGACGCCGAGACCGCCGTCTGCAACCTCGGCTCGATCAACCTGGCCGCGCACCTGCGCTCAGGCGACATGGACTGGGAACGGCTGCGCCGCACCGTCCGCACGGCCGTGCGCTTCCTCGACAAGACCATCGACCTGGGCTTCTACCCGACCCCCGAGGCCGAGGCCGCGAACAGACGCTGGCGGCCGATCGGGCTCGGCGTGATGGGCCTGGCGGACGTGTTCTTCACACTGCGGCTCCCGTTCGACTCCGCCGGCGCCCTCGCGCTGTCCACCCGGATCGCCGAGGAGATCGCGCTGGCCGCCTACGACACCTCCGCCGACCTGGCCGCCGAACGCGGCAGGCACCCGTCCTACACCGACACGCGGGCCGCCGGGGGAGTGCTGCACCCGGACCACTACCTGGCGAGCACCCCGCGCTGGGACGCGCTGCGGGAGAAGATCGCGGCCACCGGGCTGCGCAACTCCCTCATGATCGCGATCGCGCCGACCGCCACGATCGCCTCCATCGCCGGCTGCTATGAGTGCATCGAGCCGCAGGTGTCGAACGTCTTCAAACGCGAGACGCTGTCGGGCGAGTTCCTGCAGGTCAACCGCTACCTGGTGGCCGACCTGCAGGCCCGCGGCCTGTGGACGCAACAGCTGCGCGACGACGTCAAGCGCGCCGACGGCTCCGTCCAGGACGTCCCCGGCATTCCCGACGACCTCAAGCTGCTCTACCGCACGGCCTGGGAGCTGCCGCAGAAGGCGCTGATCGACCTGGCGGCCGCCCGCCAGCCCTACATCGACCAGTCGCAGTCGCTGAACCTGTTCATGGCCAGCCCGACCATCGGCAAGCTCTCCTCGATGTACGCCTACGCCTGGAAGCAGGGCCTGAAGACCACGTACTACCTGCGCTCACGCCCCGCCACGCGCATCGCCCAGACCACGGTGGCCGCCCCCCAGGCCGTGGCCTGCTCCCTTGAGAACCCCGAGACCTGCGAAGCCTGCCAGTAGGAGACCCCTGTGCTGCTCGACCCCGGTATGGACCTCACCCTGCGGCCCATGCGCTACCCCGACTTCTACGAACGCTACCGCGCCGCCATCCGCAACACCTGGACGGTCGAGGAGGTGGACCTGCACAACGACCTGGCCGACCTGGCCAAGATGACGCCGCAGGAGCGCCACCTGATCAACCGCCTGGTCGCGTTCTTCGCCACCGGCGACTCCATCGTCGCCAACAACCTGGTGCTCAACCTCTACCAGCACGTCAACGCCCCGGAAGCTCGCCTCTACCTGAGCAGGCAGCTCTTCGAGGAGGCCGTGCACGTGCAGTTCTACCTGACGCTGCTCGACACCTACCTCCCGGATCCGGACGAGCGCGTCAAAGCGTTCGCCGCGATCGAGCACATCCCCTCCATCCGCGACAAAGCGGAATTCTGCTTCAAGTGGATCGACTCGATCAACGGCCTCGACCGTCTCGAAAGCCCCTCCGACCGCCGTCAGTTCCTGCTCAACCTCATCTGCTTCGCCGCCTGCATCGAGGGCCTGTTCTTCTACGGCGCCTTCGCCTACGTGTACTGGTTCCGCTCCCGCGGCCTGCTCGGCGGCCTGGCCACCGGAACGAACTGGGTCTTCCGCGACGAGTCCATGCACATGGACTTCGCCTTCAGCGTCGTGGACACGGTCAGGGCGGAAGAACCCGAGCTCTTCGACGACGAACTGGGCAAGCAGGTCACCCTCATGATCGAGGAAGCCGTGGCGGCAGAGCTGGCCTTCGCCGCCGACCTGTGCGGCGACGGCATGCCCGGCATGGGGGTCGAGCAGATGCGACAGTACCTTGAATATGTCGCCGACCAGCGCCTGACCAGGCTCGGCCTGCCCAGAAGGTACAGTTCAGCGAACCCGTTCGCCTTCATGGAACTGCAGGACGTGCAGGAGCTGGCCAACTTCTTCGAACGGCGCGTGTCGGCTTACCAGGTGGCGGTGGAGGGCAATGTGACCTTTGACGAAACGTTCTAGATCTAGGGGGTTGTAGGGGTGCAGTCGCCGGCAAACTGGCCGATTCTCGTGATCTCGGTGATCGGGTCGATCATCCTGGTCGAGCTGGTCCGGCGGTTTCTCAACCGGGTCGGGCGCAAATGGGCGCTCGCCAGGCACCTGGTGGAGCACTGCACCAGGCCCGCGTTCCTGGTGGCCGTCGTGGTGGCGCTCAACCTGGTGTTCGGGCCGGGCATGCTCGGCCCGTCCCCGGAGCAGCGCGCGCTGGCCGACACGATCGACCGGGGGCTCGGCCTCGTCACCATCGGCGCGTTCACCTGGGTGATCATCGAGGCCACGTACGCGCTGACCGACGTCGTCCTCGACCGGCTGGTGCTGGTCGAGGGCGAGCGCAACCGCAGAGCGCGGCGGATCATGACCCAGATCGGCCTGGTCCGCCGCATCGCCGCCGCCGTCATCATCGTGGTCGCGCTCGGCGCGATGCTCTTCTCCTTCCCCCAGGTGCGCGCGCTCGGCGCCGGTCTGCTCGCCTCGGCCGGCATCGCCGGCGCCATCGTCGGCATCGCCGCCCAGCCCACCATCGGCAACGCCCTGGCCGGCCTCCAACTCGCCTTCAGCGACGCGCTCCGCCTCGACGACGTCGTCGTGGTCGAGAACGAATGGGGCAGGATCGAGGAACTCACGCTCACGTACGTCGTCCTGCGCCTGTGGGACGAGCGCCGCCTGGTCCTGCCCGTGTCGTACTTCACGACGAACCCGTTCGAGAACTGGACCAGACACGGCAGCCGCGTCCTGGCCGTCGTCCTCCTGCGCGTCGACTGGTCCGTCCCCACGGCGAAACTCCGCGAGGCCCTGTACACCTTCCTGCAGGGCAACCCGCTCTGGGACCAGAAGGACTGGACCCTGCAGGTCACCGACGTCCTCCCCAACGGCCTGGTCGAACTGCGCGCCCTCATGAGCGCCGCCGACTCGGCCTCCGCCTGGGACCTCAAGTGCGACGTCCGCGAATTCCTCGTCGACTTCGTCCGCGACAACTACCCGGAGTCCCTGCCCCGCTTCCGTGTCGAAACCCCGGAATCGCGCGCCGAGGGCACCGTTAAATAAGTGGCGCCCCCGCCGATCACCGCTTTACCTTGGACATTGTCCGGCGACACGCAGAAAGGAGCGGTGAAAAGTGCACGACCTGTTGTCCCTCCCGCTCCTGCCGCCGCCTTGCTGACCGCTTCCACGATCCGAGTGTGGGGCAGCTTGGTCAGCCCGCCTGCCTTGGGAGCAGGAGCACCGCAGGTTCGAATCCTGCCACTCGGACCACGGCCCTGAAAGAAAAGGGCCGCGGGCCACGATCTCGCCGACGGGAATGGCGTCCCCCGGCCGGATCCGGCCCCCGCCCCGGGCGCGGCCCACGCCAGCCCAGCCCGGGGCCCAATCGGCAGCTTTCTGAGCTCGACAATTCAGTACGGCCGTTGGAGGAAGCGGCCCAGCGACGGGTCGTACAGGCGGCCTGACACCAGGACCGTCCCGTCCAAGGTGGTCGGGTGGAACGCGCCGCCCAGCCAGCCGTAGCGCCGCGACTGGGTGGCCAGGCCGAACTCGTCGTACCCGGTCACGGTGGCCAGGCCGCTGCCGAGCTCCAGCTCGGTGCCCACGTGCCCGCCGACCGTGAGCAGCTGGACGCGGACCGACCCGGTCGCGCCCGTGAGCGCGGCCAGCTCGCCGCCGACGCCGGCCACGTTGCGGACGACCGCGCCGTTCTCGGTCACCCAGGAGGAGCGCTCGCCGTCGGAGCCGTAATGGTGGACGGTGACCGCGCCCGCCTCGGTGGTCTGCGACCTGATCCGGCCCGCCGGATCGCGCGTCCACGTCAGGCTCCGCTCGCCGGAGTTCTGCTTGGCCGGCAGGCCGTCGGCGAAGTAGCCGATGCTCCGTCCGCCCGGCAGCGAGGTGGTGCGGCCCGCCGGGTCGTAACCGTAGCCGTCGCCGGTCAGCCTGCCGTCGGAGGTGTAGGCGTAGGTGGTGATGCTTGCGGCCGAGTCGTCGGCCACCGGACAGTCCTCGTCCGAGGCCTGCACGGCCAGCCGGGTCCGGTTGCCCGCGCCGTCGTAACCGTAGCGGCGCAGCGTGCACACCGGGAACGCCATGTCCAGCACCGACGCGAGCTGCCCCGCCTTGTCGTAGCCGAGCTGCCGCTCGCTCATGGTGTCGGTACGCAGGCTGAGCACCTCCTGCCCGTGGACGTTCCGGCCGACCTGGTCGATCATCACCGGGCCTTCCACGCCGTCCCTGGTGTACATCCGAGCGTAGTTCCGCCCGCGCTCGTCGTAGGGCGACAGCAGGTGCAGCCCGCCCGGCAGGTCGCCCTCGATCTGGCGGCCGTCGGCGTCGTAGCGGGCGGTGAAGGTGCCCGCCGCCGAGTCGGTGACCGAGGTGGGCAGGCCGCGCGGCTCGGCCGCGTGGTCGTAGGCGTAGACCCTGGTGGACGGGGCCGAGTCCGTGACCTTGACCGGGCGGTCGAGGTCGTCGTACTCGGTGCGGGTCTGGCCTCCGTCCGCGTCGGTGTGGGAGATGACCCGGCCCAGCCGGTCGTAGGCCGTCACGATCTTCTCCGTGCCGCGCCACCGCTCGGTGGGCCGGCCGGTGGCCGGGCTGTAGCCGAGGCCGATCTCGGCCTCGCCGCCGGCCTGGGTCGCGATGGGGCGGCCGGCCGGGTCGCGCTTGACCGTGGTGACCGTGTTCCCCTCGGTCACGGTGCCGGGCAGGCCGGAGGCGGTGTAGGTGTAGGTCCGCCCGCCGTCCTGGCACACCAGGCCCGCCCACTCGGGCCGCCCGCCGCAGGTGCCGCCCCCGGTCGCCGTGTAGAGAACCAGCCCCGCGGCGTCGGCGGTGACCGCCCGGCCGCCGGGGTCGCGGACCGTCCTGATCTGCCGGCCGGTCGCCCAGTCGTAGGACAGGGCGGTGGTCTTCACGTCCACGTCCGGCTCGGACTCGCGCCCGACGATCACGGCGCCGACCTTGACGGTGGTCGGCAGGTCGCGGGCCGTCGCTCCCGACGGCCTGCCCTCGTCGTGGGTGCTGACGGTGCGCGCCCTGGCGCCGATGGCGTATCCGGCGGGCAGCTCGTCCACGTCGGATTCCAGGTTCACGATGTGGACCGGGCTCAGCTCCTCCAGCTTGCGGCGGCCGGAGGCGTCGTAGACAGATCGGGTGGACAACAGCTCGGCGCGCTCGTCCGGGCCGTAACCGGTGATGGCCAGCTCGACGAGCCGGTAATCGGTCTCAGGCCGCTGCGACAGCTCCCTGTTCGCGGCGGTGAGCACCCGCACCGCGTGGCCGAACCGGTCGTAGTCCGTGGCGGACAGGTGGGCACCGGGGGTCAGCACGTTGACCGCCCGGCCAGACTCGTCCAGGTACGTCACGGTGGGGCGGTTCGTGGAGCCCGGCGGGTGGACCGCCGTGGCCGTCACGGGCGCCACGGCCTGCCCCCAGCCGGACACCTGCCGGGACGTCAGGTCCGCCGGGCCGCCGCCCGCCGTGGTGAGCGGCACGCCGTAGCCGATCGTGGACTTCGCCTCACCGGCGACCTGGTCGGCGGTGCCGGGCTTGAGCGTGGGGCGGCTGACGGACCGCAGCCGGCCGTCGCCCTCGTAGCCGAAGGTCCACGGCAGTTCGCCGGGCGGGGTGAACGTGGTGACCCGGCCGGCGGCGTCGTAGCCGTAGGTCGTCTTCAGCGGCGGACTGATCCGCGGGTCCCACACCTCGGCGAGCCGGCCCGCGCCGTCGTAGCCGTACTGGGTGATCACCGTTGCCTTCAACGAGACGGTGGACAGACGGCCCGCGGCATCGTAGCCGAGCTCCAGCGTGTGCCCGTCGCGGGTGATCGACTTGGGGCGGGCCTGCTCGTAGGCGTGGCCCGCGGGTACGTAGACGTCCCCTTGCTTGGTGAAGGACGTGGCCTCGCCTCGGGAGTCGGTGAGCGTGTAGGCGCCGGTGAGGGTCAGGTCCTCGGCGCCCGGCTCCGGCCGCCAGCCGTCCGCGGTCTTGGTGAACTGCACCGGCGTGCCGTCGGCCCTGGTCAGCTCGACGGACGTCGGCGACGTCTCCTTGAGCAGACTCAGCGCGGGCGACCACGTGACGCCGGCGTCGCGCGAGGAGGCCGTGCGGGTGAGCGTCAGGCCGAACGGGCCGCCCGCCGTGGTCTGGAGCCGGTAGTCGCCGGTGAGCAGGTTCAGCACGCCGGGGCCGACCTGGCTGGTGGCGGCCCGGGTGGCGCGGCGGTCCACGACGACCTCGGCCGTCACGGACTCCACCGTGACCCCGGACGAGCCCGAGACCTGCGCGCGCACCTGCACCGCGGCGTCGCCGAGCTGCGTCCCGGCATCCCAGACCAGGCCGGACACCCCGCCCGGCGCGGCCACGGGCCAGGCGGTCAGCGGCTTGCCGTCCGCGCCCGTCACGTTCGCCACCGGCAGGTCCGCCCAATCGTCGATCTCCGAGCGCCGGTACTGGAACCTGGCCTCGGTGAAGGCCGTGCCCGTCACCGCGAGCGGCACCTTGCCGGTGCTGCGCAGCCCGTCGGCCGGAGCGGTGAGGACGGCCACCGCCGCGCCGGAGCCCACGTTGAAGGTGTAGGCGGTGACCGGTGAGGAGTTGCCGGCCTTGTCGATGGTGTGGACGCTGAGCGTGTGCGTGCCGGTCGTGGCCGGGGTCAGCTTGGCCGTCACGGCCGCGCCCGTCGTGAGCACCTTTGTGGCGGTGCCGCCGTCGAGCTTGTAGGAGATCCAGCCGGTGTCGGTGTTGGCCGGCGTGAGGGTGAACGTGCCAGCCTTGCCGGCCTCGCCATGCCAGCCGCCGTCGTCGGGGTAGTCCGCCGAGGCCACCTTGGGCGCGGGCGGTTTGACGGTGTCCACGGAGAACGTCCGCGACTGGTACGCCTTCGAGGTCAGCGACCCGTCGTTGGCCCACGACCTGATCGTGTACGTCTTGCCGTGGGCCAGTTTCCCGGCCGGCACGTTCGCGCCGGAGAAGCCGTTGCTGGGCACGTAGGCGCCGTAGAGGTTGTCGATCAGCAGCGTCGAGCCGGAGTACACGTCGAACAGGCCGCGCACGTTGCCGCCGTCGGGGTCGCGTACGTGGTTGCGCAGCTGCGGGGTGACCGTGTTGGTCCAGAGTGTGCCGTCGTAGTCGGTGAACGGCGAGACCCAGGTCGAGACCGGGGTGCTCGGGTAGGAGTTGTACGTCACCGACAGGACCGGCACCTTCGACGAGGCGTTGCCCGAGTTGAACCTCTTCCAGGCGTACTTGTCGCCCTCGTTGGCGGCCCGCAGGCCCATGCCGGACTCCTTCCAGCCCTGGTCGGCATAGTGCTGGACCAGCGAGGTGACGCTGGCGGTGACCCAGCCGTCGGCGCAGCCGCTCCCGTAGCCCTTCGTCTGGCTGGAGGAGGCGTACTTGGCGGCCGTGTGCGGGCCCGGGTAGCGCGACGACGTCGTGGCGCGATCGGCCGACCAGACCTCCCAGGAGCGGGCCTCGCACGACCACGAGTGGAAGTTCCAGAGCTTCAGGGTGGCCGAGATGATCTTCCTGCCCGCGATGCCGGGGGTCTTCCACGTGATGAACGACTTGGCGACCTGGCCGCTGCCGTTGTCGCCGATCTTGAGTTCGGTGGCGCCCGACTGGTCGGTGCCGTAGCCCTCCTGCACGAACGTGTCGAAGACCTGGCCCAGGTTGAGCGAGGGGTCCACGGTGACGGGGTAGGCCGTGGCCGGGTCGTTCAGGAAGGCCGGGTCCGGGGTGAGGATGAGGTCGCGGCCGGAGACCTTCATCTCCACGGGAGCACGGCGCAGGTGATCGCCCGAGATGGGGTGCTTGGTGGCGTCCCACATGACCGGTGCGGGGATGGTGACGGCGGCCCTGCCCTCGGCATCCACCAGTTCCACGCCGCCGCCGGCCGACCGGCGCGGTTCCAGGCCCGGCGCCTTCAGCCCCAGCCTGTACCTCAGCGGGGCCGCCGGGCGGGACTTGAGCAGCAGGAACTGCTCGGCACCCGTCCTGGTGGCGGTGACGACCAGGTCGGCGCCCGGCATGACGTCCGGGTACGTGGCCGTCTCGCCGGACAGGCGTGGCGCCGGCAGCGCGCCCTTCCACTGCATGCTCACCTTGGCGGCGCCCTCGCCGATCGTGATCAGATCGGTCGGCCCGGACGCGGCGGACTGCCGGATCCCGGCGGCGCGTCCGCCGGCCAGCCTGAGCGCCCGGCCGTGGCCCCGGGTCACGATCTCACCCGACGGCGCCTGGGTGAGGGCGATGTCCACCGGGGCCCACGCGCCGTCGCGGCGGAACCTGACGGGGCCGGCGAACGAGTCGGCCGTCAGCGTGCCGTCGGGGTTGGCGAAGGTGGTGGTGGTCTCGGTACGGGCGTCCGCGACCTCGACGCGCCGGCCCGTCAGGCGCGCGGACAGCCGGGCGGAGGCCTCGTCGGGGGCGCTCGGCTCGGCCGCGAGAGCGTCGGGGGCGCTCGGGTCGTCCCCCGAAGCGGCGCTGGAGGCGGTTGCCGGAGACGCCGGCTCGGCGGCGGGCCGTTCTGCGGCCGCGGGTGAGGCGAGCGCGGCCAGGGGGACAAGCAAGAGAGCCAGGCCACCGGCGAGGGCCCGTGACGTGAAGGCAGGCATGGGTGCTCCGGGGGGTGCGCGTAGGGCGACGC
The DNA here is from genome assembly GCF_042650645.1 of Nonomuraea purpurea. NCBI lineage: Bacteria > Bacillati > Actinomycetota > Actinomycetes > Streptosporangiales > Streptosporangiaceae > Nonomuraea > Nonomuraea purpurea. The sequence goes on along the minus strand of NZ_JBHSBI010000022.1, from coordinate 97,451 downwards.
CCCCGCCGGATCGGGCGGGGGCGTCGGGATGGTGCGGGGTTACTTGCTCTGGCAGCTCTTCTTGCGGACCTCACCCCAGACGAACGGCCCGGGGAACTGGGCGCGGATCGCGAAACACTGGTTCTTGTTCGACGCTTCCCTGATCTTGGCGATGTACGAGGCGATGCCCGCCGCCCCGGCCGCCTTGCAGATCAGCCTGGCCCGCTTCTCCTTGATCTTGTCGCAGGCGTACTTCAGCGCCTCGGCCGCCGCGGCGCTGCCGCTGTACAGCCAGTTGCTGTGGATCTTCTTGGTCAGCTTCTTCGAGAAGATGACCCGGCACATGGCCTTCCACCACTCGCACTGCAGCTTGACCGCGGGGTCGGCGACCACGGGGTAGGCGGCGCCCGCGTGGTTGACCGTCTGGATGAGCGTCATGCCCTCCACCCGGTACGAGGTCGGCACGGCGTTGCCGTTGGCGTCCTTGGCCCAGGGGAGGTCGATCTCGCCGAGGTAGACGTCCTCGTTGTAGATCAGGACGGTGCCGTCGTCGTCCTCGACCTCCAGCATGCTGCCCTCGGGGGCGCTGATCGGGAAGCGGTACTCGGTCGGCGCCGAGGCGTCCTTGATGATGGTCAGCGCGCGGGCGACCTGGCCGGTGCGCTGGTGGGCGTAGGCCACGCTGGGCTGCTGGGCTGTGTAGGTGACCAGGCCGGGCAGCGGCTGGTTGCCGGCCCCCGTGGCGTCGGGCACGCCGATGCCGATGTCGGAGTCGCTGACGGTGGCGACCAGCGTGCGGTCGGGGTCCGTCGCGATGGCGAACGGCCGTTGGACGTTTCCTTCGGGGATCTCGGTGGGCGGAGTGGTCCTGGCCTCCTCGACGATCTCGGGCACCACCTGAGTGAGGGCCGCCAGGGCGGGGTCGTCCTGCGCCATGGCCGGAGTACCGGCCACGGTCGCGCTGCTGAGTGCCAGGGCTGTCGCTAAAGCGACGACGAATGCCCGAGTGGAAATGCGCATGGATGTCCTTCCGCGTGAGTGGGAAAAACTGCACAAACTCCGCCAACGTAAAGATCATCAGCAACCAATTGGATGATCTTGGATGACGGGACCGTAAACGATTGCTGTCGTCCCAGGCGTGGCTCGTTCGGACTACGGCTTGGTCAGATTCCGTCGATCAGCCGTATGGCCAGGTCCGGGCTGAACGTTCCGGCGGGCACGTTCGAGGCGATGCCGCAGTTGCCGTCCGAGTCACCGGGGACCTTGACCCAGAGCAGCATCTCGGCGCCACCACCGACCTGTGCGGTGGTCCCGAGTTTGCGGCCCGACGGGTTGCACCATTCGCCGTTGGAGCCGTTGCCGTTGCGGCTGGTGTCGATGACGAACGTGGCGGTGCCGCCGAGCGCGGAGTTGATCGCGTTGGCGTACGTGGACGACTGGCCGGTGGTGTAGTAGTTGGAGACGTTGACCGAGAAGCCGCGGACGTTGGCCACGCCCACGATCCGCAGCCGGGAGGCCATGGTCGCCGGTGCGGTCCAGCCGGCGTTGCCGGCGTCGAGGTAGGCCCAGGTGTTGGCGGCCTTGTCGCGGAACTGCTCGGTGGCGTAGGTCAGCATGCGGATGCGTTCCTGCCGGGCCGTCTCGCTCATGCAGTCGAAGTCACCCAGCGAGTCGGGCTCGATGACGACGACCGCGGGACGGTTGCCCAGGCCGGAGGCGAACGCGGAGATCCACGTCTTGTACGCGGCTTCGGTACCGGCGCCGCCGCCGGAGTGACCGCCGCACGCGTCGCGGCCGGGGATGTTGTAGGCGACCAGGATCGGCAGCTTGTCGGCGCTGTCGGCCGCGCCCACGAACCTGGAGACGGCGGCGGTGATGTCGCCGCTCCAGCTACCGAACCACCGGGCCATCGGCTTGGAGGCGATCGAGGACTGGATCCGGGCCGCCTTGGAATCGCCGCCGTTCTTTCCCACCCAGACCGCGGGGTTGGAATCGGGGTCGACGTAGAAGCCGCTCGTCATGCTGATCGGCCCGGACGCCGTCTCGGTGAGGGAGACGTTGTCGAGGTAGACGGTGTGAGCGGCGTTCTTGCCGAGCTGGAACGACACCTGCCCGGCCGCCGTGCTCAGGCTGGAGGTGAAGGGGAAGCTGAAGCGCTTGCTCGTCGTGGTGAGCGCGATCGTCTTGGTCAGGGTGTTGGTGTAGGGGCTGTCGGCCAGTTGCACGGTGGTGGCCGCGCTGACCGAGGCGGAGGCGGCGGCGTCGAAAGACAGCGTGTAGGTCTTGCCGCTGGTCAGGGTGATGTCGTTCTGGGCCACCATGGCGTCCCACGGGTTGGCCGTGCCTGCGGCCACGTTGACGCGCAGCCGCCCGGTGTCGACCGCCATGGAGGTGTTGGCAGAGTTCCACCACGGCGTGGTGCCGGTGCTGAAGGTGCCGTTGACCACCAGCTCGGTCGCGGCGGCAGCAGGCGTCGCGACGGTCACCGACAGGGCGGTCACCGTTGCGGCCGTGACGGCTGCCAGCCGGGTTAACACTCGCATGTTCTGCTCTCCTTTCTGGGATCCCCTGTCACAGGGAGTCGGCGAAGGCGGCGATCCAGACAGGGGACGAGTTCCAGTTGATCGCCACCTCGTCGGTGGACCAGGAGCCGAGGTCGTCGATGGAGCACGTGGCCGGCGAGGTTGCGCTGGGCGACCGGATCCTGGAGACCGGAATTGGGGGAGCGTGCGCGGGTCGCGAGGAGGGCGCAGGCTGCGGGCAGCCTGAATGTGGCGGACATACCGGGACCTTTCAGGTCGCTGGACAGATCGTCCCCGGCACACCGCGGCGTCAGTGCCGGATCCTCCGGCAGGGTGCCGCGAGCTGTCAACTGTTTCGCGGAGATTGCCCCTTGTTCTCTTCGCCCTCTTCTCAGCCGAGCGGGAATCCCTTAACATCGCCTGGGAGCGCTCCCAATATTGTCCTGTAGTTCGCACAGGAACACCGGCACAATCCGCGGCGTCAACGCAGGTGGTCGAGTGTATCCGGCGGCTCCGTCCCTACTGGAACCGCTCCCGGAAGCAGGGAGACATGACATGACGACAAGGCTGGCGCGGCCGCTGCTCGCCGCCGCTCTCACCGGCCTGCTCGCAGCATGCGGCGCCGGCACGCAGACGCCGGACGCCGCGACCCAGGGAAAGATCACCCTGGTGGTCAAGACCTTCAGCGAGTTCGGCTACGAGGAGCTCTACAAGCAGTACGAGGCCGCTCATCCCGGAATAACGATCAAGCAGGAAAACATCGCCCAGCTCGGCGACTACCTGCCCAAGCTGCAGCAGTGGATGACCTCGGGCAGCGGAGCCGGGGACGTGGTCGCGCTGGAGGAGGCCATCCTCACCCAGTTCATGGCCAAACCCGAGCAGTTCGTGAACCTTCTCGACCATGGAGCCGGGTCGCTGAAGGCTGACTTCCTGGAATGGAAGTGGAAGCAGGCGCTCACGAACGACGGCTCCAAACTCGTCGGGCTCGGCACCGATGTCGGCGCGCAGGGCATGTGCTACCGGACAGACCTGTTCGCCAAGGCCGGCCTGCCCACCGACCGTGAGAAGGCCGGCGAGCTCTGGCCGACCTGGGACGCCTACCTTGCCACCGGACAGAAATTCGCCCAGGCCAAGACGGGAGCGCACTTCTTCGACTCGGCCGGCGGCATCTATCAGAACATCCTGATGCAGCAGGGCGACCACACCTACTACGACACCTCCGACACCCTGGTGATCGACACCAATCCCGGGGTGAAGGCGGCCTGGGATCAGGCGGTCACGATGGTCCAGGGTGGGCTGTCGGCGAATCTCGCGCAGTGGAGCCCGCAGTGGAACGCCGGGTTCAAGAAGGGCACGTTCGCCACCATCCCCTGCCCGTCCTGGATGCTCGGCGTCATTGAGGAGCAGGCGGGGCCGGAGAACGCCGGCAAGTGGGACGTGGCGCGCGTGCCAGGCGACGGAGCCGTTCGCGGCGGCTCGTTCCTGGCGGTGCCGACGCAGAGCAAGCACCAGAAGGAAGCGGCCGAACTGGTGAAATTCCTCACCAGCGCGAAGGGGCAGATCGCGGCGTTCAAGGCCAAGAGCAACTTCCCCTCATCACCGCAGGCCATCGACGACCCTGCGGTGCGGGGCTTCGTCAACGACTACTTCAACAACGCTCCCGTCGGGAAGATCTTCGGGGTGAGCGCGAAGGCGCTCAAGCCGGTCTACCTGGGGCCGGGCAACAACCCGGTCGGTGACCGCGTCGGCAACGCGCTGATGGCCGTCGAGCAGGGCAAGCTCCAGCCGGACGAGGCGTGGGCCAAGGCCGTTGAGGACGCCAAGCGTGCTGCGAAGTAGCAAAGTGCCATTCGCCGCGCACGCGAGGCCGCGGACGGGGCTGCTTGCCCGCCTCGACCTGGTGGGCTCGCCCTACCTCTTCGTGGCGCCGTTCTTCGTGATCTTCGCGGTCTTCGGGCTCTTCCCGCTGCTGTACACCGCGTGGGTCTCGCTCCACGACTGGGAACTCGCGGGGAACGCGGGATTCGTCGGGCTGGCGAACTACGCGGACCTGTTCGCCGACCCCGACTTCTGGAATGCGGTCGTCAATACACTCGGCATGTTCGTGCTGGCCACGGTGCCGCAGCTGCTCTTGGCGCTGGTCGTGGCGAGCCTGCTCAACCAGCGGCTGCGCGCGCTGATGTTCTTCCGGATGGGGGTGCTCGCGCCGATCGTCACCTCGGTGGCGGCGGTGGGCATCGTCTTCAGCCAGATCTTCGACCGCGACGCCGGCATGGCCAACGGCCTGCTCGCCCTGCTGGGCGTGGACCCGGTGGACTGGCGGGCGGACAAGTGGTCGTCCTGGCTGGCGATCTCGGTCATGGTCGACTGGCGATGGACCGGTTACAACGCGCTGATCTTCCTGGCCGCGATGCAGTCGGTGCCACGCGATGTGTACGAGGCGGCGGCCATCGACGGCGCCTCCAAAGCCCGGCAGTTCTGGGGCATCACGGTGCCGCTGATCCGGCCGGCGATCCTGTTCGCCGTGATCATTTCGACGATCGGCGGCATGCAGCTGTTCACCGAGCCGCTCATCTTCGGCCAGGGCGCCTACGCCATCTCCGGCGGCAGTCTGCGGCAGTTTCAGACCGTGGCCATGTACATGTTTGAAAAGGCATTCAGGGACTTCGACTACGGCTACGGCTCGGCCGTCGCCTGGATGATCTTCCTGCTCATCGTGGCCTTCGCTCTGGTCAACTTCCTGGTCACGAGGAGAGCGAGATAGCCGTGCGAACCTCCGGACCCGTGGTCTACCTGACCCTGCTGGCGGCGATCGCGCTGTCGGTCTTCCCGCTCTACTGGCTGTTCGTCGTGGCCACCAGGGCCAACGACGTCGTCGGCGACTGGCCGCCGCCGCTCACCCCGGGCGGCAACCTGGGCGAGAACATCACGCGGCTCTTCGCGGCGGAGGACGCCAATTTCCTGGTGGGGATGGTCAACTCCGCGATCGCCTCCTGCACCGTGACCGTGTCGGTGGTGTTCTTCTGCTCGCTGGCCGGATTCGCGTTCGCCAAGCTGCGCTTCCGCGGCAGGAACGCGCTGCTGCTCGTCGTCCTGGCCACGATGATGATCCCGGTCCAGATGGGCGTCATCCCGCTCTATATGATCATGGTGGAGCTCGGCTGGCAGAACCGGCTGCAGGCGGTCATCGTGCCGTTCCTGGTCTCGGCGTTCGGTGTCTTCCTGATGCGGCAGTACGCCGAGCGGGCCGTCCCCGACGAGTTGGTCGAGGCGGCGCGGGTCGACGGCTGCTCGACGTTCGGCATTTTCTGGAAGGTCGTGCTGCCGGCCCTGCGGCCGGGCGCCTCCGTGCTGGGGTTGTTCACCTTCATGGGCACCTGGAACGAGTTCCTGTGGCCGCTGGCCGTTCTGGAGGCCGACAACCCGACCGTCCAGTTCTCGCTCAGTCAGTTGTCCAGCACCTACTACACCGACTACACGCTCATGTTCTCCGGCACACTGATCGCCACGCTGCCGCTGCTGGCCGTGTTTCTCGTATTCGGCCGCCAGATCATCGGCGGCATCATGGAAGGAGCCGTCAAGGCGTGAACAGGTTCGATCCTGGCTTTCTCTGGGGGTCCGCCGGCGTACCTAGGGAGACTTCATGAAATTTCGCCATTTGGGGCGCAGCGGGCTCATGGTCAGCGAGATCGCCTACGGCAACTGGCTGACCGAGGACACCGTCGAGCCCTGCGTGCACGCCGCCCTCGACGCCGGGATCACCACGTTCGACACCGCGGACGCCTATGCCGAGACCCGCGCGGAGGAGGCGCTCGGCCAGGCGCTGCGGGGCGTCCGCCGTGATTCGGTGGAGATCCTCACCAAGATCTACTGGCCGACCGGCGCCGGCCCCAACGACCGAGGTCTGTCCCGCAAGCACATCATGCGCTCGATCGACGGCTCCCTGCGCCGCCTGCGCACCGACTACGTGGATCTCTACCAGGCGCACCGCTACGACTACGCCACTCCTCTGGAGGAGACCCTTCGGGCCTTCGACGACCTGGTGCGAAGCGGCAAGGTTCTGTACGTCGGCGTCTCCGACTGGACGGCCGAGCAGATCGCCGACGCCCTGCGGATCGCCGACGACCTGGGCCTGGACCGGATCGTGTCCAACCAGCCGCAGTACAACCTGCTCCGCAGGGTCATCGAACCGCAGATCCTCCCGCTGTGCGCCAAGGAGGGTGTCGGCCAGCTCGTCTACCAGCCGATGGCCCAGGGCGTGCTGGCCGGGCGCTATTCCCCCGGCCAGGCGCCGCCCGCCGAGGCGCGCAGGGAGTTCGTGGACCGCCTGCTCACCGACGACGTCCTGACGCGCGTGGAGCGGCTCCGCCCGATCGCGGCGGACCTCGGGCTGACCATGGCGCAACTGGCGATCGCCTGGGTGCTGCGCGACCCCGGGGTCTCGGCCGCGATCGTCGGCGGTTCGCGACCGGAGCAGGTGCACGACAGCGCGGCGGCGTCCGGAGTGCTCCTCGGAGACCACGTGCTCGGCGCGATCGACGAGATCCTGGACGAGGTGGTGGAGCGGGTGGCCGAGGGGTCGTTCAGCCCACTGACCAGGCCCTGATCGCGACTGGAAGCGCTCACAATTGCGGGGCCTGGTACGCTCCACATGACCAGCGGGTGAACACTTGGGAGCGCTCCTAAAAATGACAGATCGGCAGCCGACGCTGGACGAGGTGGCCCGGCGGGCGGGAGTGTCCAGGGGCACGGTGTCCCGGGTGATCAACAACGCCCCGCATGTCAGCCGGGCCGCGCGGCAGGCCGTGGAGCGAGCCGTCAAGGACCTGGGCTACGTGCCCAACGTCGCCGCCCGCTCCCTGGCCACCCAGCGCAGTGGCGCGGTCGTGCTGGCGGTCTCCAGCGACGACCAGGCCCTGTTCACCAACCCCTTCTTCGCGGAAGTCATCGTCGGGGTGAACGCCGTCCTGGAGGAAACCGACCTCGAACTGCTGCTGATCCTGGCCGCCTCCGAGCGCGGCCGGAACCGGCTGGCCCGTGTCCTGCAGTCCCGCAGGGCCGACGGTGTCATGCTGCTGGCCCTGCGGGAAAACGATCCCTTGGCGAAGGTGGCCGCCGAGGGTGGCGTCCCCGTGGTGTACGGCGGACGCTCCCTCGGTGGGTCTCACGACTGGTACGTGGACGCCGACAACCGCGACGGCGCTCGCCAGGCGACCGAATACCTGATCTCCACGGGCCGCACCCGGATCGCGACCATCACCGGGCCGCTCGACATGCACGTCGGCGTATCCCGCCACCTGGGCTTCCGCGAGGCGCTGGCGCTGGCCGGACTCGGAGACGAGCGGGTCGCGCACGGCGACTTCACCGAGGCGAGCGGAGCCGCCGCGATGACTCGCCTCCTGGCGCGGCATCCGGATCTCGACGCTGTGCTGGTCGCCTCCGATGAGATGGCCGTGGGCGCGCTCGGCGTGCTGAAAGAGCACGGCCGGGCCGTGCCCGATGAGATCGCGGTTGTGGGATTTGACGATGTGGTGACCGCCCGGCACACCCATCCCGCCCTGACCACGGTGCGCCAGCCCATCAAGGCCCTCGGCCGCGAGATGACCCGCATGTTGCTCGCCCTGATCCGCGGCGAGCAGCCCACCCCACTGATCCTCCCCACCGAACTGGTCATCCGCGAATCCGCCTGAACTCCTATCGCGACCCGGCATGCGGCTGCCCGACCATCGGTACCCGACTGCAGGCCCATGCCGAACGGACATCGGCCTTCGAAGTCGGCAGATCGGAATCGCTCATCCAACTGGAAGACCTGCTGAATCGGTACGGCACGCGAGAGGCCGTACTCGACTACCTCAACTGCGGTTCGCCCGAGCTCGCCCGCGCGGGACGGCAGTGGGCGCACGTCCGGCGGCGGAGGTCACGGAGCATGGGACTCGGGCTGATAACCCGCCCCGGGCAGCGCCTCACACTCCCACTGAAGGGCCGTGCAGGTTCACCGGCCTCGCTTGACCGTGAGGTCGGCCACGACAGGGAGGTGGTCGGAAGCCAGAGTGGACGGGACCTGCGTGGCGCGGACGCGTACCGAGCGGGAGACCGCCACGTAGTCGATGCGCCTGTCGGGTGTCTTGGCCGGGTAGGTCATGTCCGGCTTTCCCGCCATGGTGTCGGTCAGCTCGGTCCACAGAGGAGCGAGCTCCGGCGCGTCGGGGCGAGCGTTGAAGTCGCCGAGCAGGACTTGCGGGTCCTGGCCCCCACGCTCGGCCATGATCTTCAGCGTGTCGGCCACCTGCAGCCGGCGCACCGTCGGATCCCCGCGGTAGTCCAGATGGGTGCCGTACACGTGCACGTGGGCGCCCTTGGCGTTGACGACGACCTCGGGGAAACCCGGCGCGGGCTCGGGCACCGGATTGGGCGTCTGGGTCGACAGCCGGGTGATCGAGTGGTTCTGCGTGTACAGGATCGGATATTTGGACAGAATCGCGTTTCCGTACTGCTTGCGCGGCTTGCCGTCCGCCGGCGGGTCGGAATCGTAGATGGGGCCGAAGAAGACCCGCATGCCCAGGGCGGTGGCCAGCTCTGAGGCCAGGTCGCGCCACTCGCTGCGGGCATCCCAGTGGACGTCCACCTCCTGCAGGGCGATGACGTCGGCGTTCAGCGAGCGGATCGCTTCCACCTGACGCGCGACGTCGAAACGGCCGTCCTCGCCGGCGCCCGCGTGAATGTTGTACGTGGCCACCCGAAGCTGAACATCCCGGCCGTTCGTCTCCGCCAGCGCGGGCTGCGTGCCCAGCATCGCTCCAACGGACACGGCCACCAGCGCGGCGGTGAGGGAAGATCGTCTCATCGGTTTCCGTCCCCATTCATGAGCTTCGAATACACAAGCGGTCAGTCTCGATAATCCGGACGGCCGAAACCTGGATCAAGGGCATCATTCAGATGACACCGCCCGGAACTCTTCGGCCCCGCGCCGTCCCCCCCGGGCGGGACCCGCCTCCTTCGTATCGGCCGGCCCAAATGCCTTGGATTTCCTGCCGGCTATGCGAGTACGACTGATGGGTCAGGTCACTTCGGCAGGCCGGCGCGGATCACGAGCGCGTCGTGGTCGGTGTACGTGGTCTGCTCGAGCTCCAGGGTCGCAGCCGTGAGGTTGCCGTACGCGTGCTGGATACCCGGAGCCTGGGTGGCGGCCGCGTCCGTCAGCGTCCACTGGTCCGCCGGGGCGCACGACGAACGGCGGTTGACGTCCCCCGCGAAGATGGTCGGACGACCTCGGGAGGCGAGAACCTGGGCGAGTTCGGCGCACTGAGTCGAGTTGGTGGTGCCGGGTGCCTCGCCGTCGGTGGACAGGTGGCTGGTGCACACGTCCACTCCACGGGCGGTCGTCACGCACAGCCAGCGGCGCTGCTCCACCCCGCTGAACACGGAGTACGGCGCGTCCGCGGACGCGCGGATCGCCTCCTTGGTCAGCACGGCGTTGCCGAACTCGCCGCGCCCGCCCGGCGTCTTGCAGGCCAGCGGGGCGCCGTTGTAGATGACCGTGGAGAACCGGAAGTGGTAGCCGGTACGCCTGGCGATCTCGGCCACGTCGCCGCTGCAGGCTTCGTTGAGGGTGACCGCGTTGACGTCGTTGGCCTGAATGCGCTCCACGGCCTCGTCGATGATCTTCGGGTAGTGGGTCCGGGCGTAGCAACCGGCGTAACCGCTCAGGCAGAGGTTCATCTGGAGCAGCGAGTACGGCGGGCGCGCGCCCTTCGACAGCGCGTCCTCGGGCGCCGCCATGGCGGTGCCGGGGAACGCCGACAGCCCGGCCATCGTCAGGCAGCCGATCAGAATACTCAGACATTTCAGGCGAAATCTGGTCACAACATCATTGTGCTGGCATGATCGACAAACCCGACAGGGTGCACGAAAAGAGTTCACCACTCCCTCACACGGTCGTCATCAGGCGCAGCACGCCGGATCGACATCAGAATGCCGAGGATGGACGGCCTCGAAGCCACCCGCGCGATCCCACCGGCGTCAGAGGGCGAGTTCCACGATCGTGATGTCCTGAGGCGCGCCGGCCCGCACCGGCGGTCCCCAGAATCCTGCTCCCTTGGTCACATAGAGCTGCGTGCCGCCGAAGCGCCCAACGTCGCGACCTGCGCTCGCCAGGGTCCGGGCCTCCTGATGAGGAGCTCGGCCACGACGAGGTTGACGATCCAGCCGAGCGCCTGCCCGATCGGGATCATGGATGGTGCGTCGGCCCCGATCGAGCCGACCTCCGCCGTGTCACTGAACGGCACCCGGGCCAGCAGGAGGAGCGGCACCAGAATGCGTGAGGTGACGGCGAGGAAGGTGAGCGCGTAGTTGCGCATCATCCAGTTCCGGTGGCGGAGGAAGTCGCGGCGGCGGGCGGCCCGGATGGCGAGCCAGCCGGTGATGAGCCACAGGACGGCGGGGATCGTCAGCCCGATCTGGGTGATGAGGCGGTCTGAGAGCATCGCCACCGGTACGGCGGCCAGCGCGGAGGGGAGCACTCCGGCGAGGAGGTAGCAGCGGCCGATCGCCCGGTGCACCCGCCGTCGCGCCCGGATCGCCGGGACGAACTGCAGCGGGCCGAGAACGAGTGCGACCAGCGCGGTGAAGATGTGCGCGACGAGCAGGTAGTAGTGCGCCCCGCCGCTCACGTCGAGCCGGCTGTCGCCGCTGTCGAGTCCGAGGTAGGGGCTGACGAGCACGCCACCGGACACCACCGCGACGATGAGCATCAGCCAGCTTCGGCGGCCCCGTGCCGGCCTGCTCCGGTGCTGGATCATGACTTCCTGAAAGGTCCGGGAGCGAAGCGCTACTGGTGGGATCGGGGCTGGGGAATGCTCGGCGGACACCATCCGCTGACCGCGTCGCCGTCTTTGAGGAGGCAATCGCCACCTCGGCGACCGTTCAGCCACGTGCCGTTGGAGCGCCGCATGCACACCTCGCCCTGCATGGCCGACAGCTCGCGGACCACGGCTTTCATGTGATGCGCCCCTTTCCTGGCCTGATCTGATGACTGCTCATCATGTGGTGCGGCGGGCCGCCCGGCATCAGCCCTGGGGCGACAGTGCGGCTACGTAAATCGACGTACATGGAGGGGGACCTGTACGGCGGGCACGTGCTCGACCTCGGCGACGAGAACGCCGACGCCATTGACAACCCTGGGAGGGCACGTTAATTTCTGGCTACTAATAACGTTCCGCGCATGAATAGATATTCATATCGCCACTCTGGGTCCCGTGATCGCCAGATCCACGGAAATCGCAGGACGCTGCCCGAATTCGGAAGAGTCCATTCCCAGGTTTCACATGCCCCGCGGAAGAAAGACACGCGAATGAAGCAAGCCGTAGCGTCACCGCGTACCCCCCAGAGACGGAAGGCGATCCCGGCTCTGGCCGCCGCCCTTCTGTGCGCGCTCGCGCCCGCCAGCCCGGCCACGGCCGACGACGCCCGCGGGCCCGGCGATGATGAGAGGCCGCGCGTCATTTTGATGCACGACCCCGAACTGGACGACCAGAACACCCTCATCCGCTACCTGCTCTACGGCAACGAGTTCAACACCGAAGCGCTGATATATGCCAGCAGCGGCGTGCACTGGGCCGGCGACGGTAAGGGCACGAAATGGTTCGTGCCGGGCCGGGAATACACCCGGTTCGGGCTGAACCTTTGCCCGTGCGCCTCATGGCGGTGGAAGCCGGGCGAACGTTTCATTCACGAAGCCGTCGACATCTATGAGCGGGTATACCCAAACCTGCGGACCCACGCCGGCGGATATCCCGACCCACGGCAGTTGAAGTCGAGAATTCTCAACGGCAACATCGAGTTCGACGGCGACATCTCCAAGGACTCACCCGGATCCGACCTGATCAAGCGATCGCTCCTCGACAACCGGCCCGGCCCCGTCTACCTGCTCACCGGCGCCGGCCAGAGCACGATCGCCCGGGCGCTGAAGTCCATCAAAGACCAGTACGAGAACACGCCGCAGTGGCCCGCCGTCTACAAGAAGGTGTCGCAGAAGGCGATCATCCAGTCATTCGGCGACCAGGACGACGCCTACGCCAAATACATCGAGCCCAACTGGCCCGACATCGAATTCCGCCAGATGGCGACCCAGATCTGGGGCTACGGCGCGCGAAGCGCCGTCCTGCCCGAGGACGCCGGGTATCTGTCCGCCGCGTGGACGAAGGCCAACGTGTCGCAGGTCGGGCCGTTCGGCGAGTTCTACCGGGTCTGGGGCGACGGAAAGCAAATGGTCCCCGGTGACATCTTCGACCACTTCGGCTTCTCCGGCCTGACGAGCGAGCAACTCAGGGCGATGGGCTACGTTGTGTGGACCCCGCCGCAGGAGAAGGGATCATGGATCTCCGAAGGAGACACATCGATCTTCATGAACCTCCTCGACAACGGCCTGCGCGGCCACGTGGACGCGAGCTACGGCGGCTGGGGTGGCCGCAGCGGGTCCGACGTCGACCCCGGTGGAACCCCGTCCGCCGACTACGCCTCGACCCGCTGGTTCGGCGCGGCCCAGGACGACTTCTCCGCCCGGATGAAGTGGACCGTCACCCCGAGATACTTCGCCGCGAACCACCGGCCCAGCGTCAAGGTGATCGGGCAACTGGACCGCTCGGTCCGGCGGGGCCAGGTGGTGACCCTCGTCGGCCGGACCGCCGACCCCGATCGGAACGCCGTGACCAGCAAGTGGTGGCAGTACACCGACGCCGACACCTATCCCGGCGCCGTCCCCCTCACTCAAAGCTCGCCCGGCCGCGACCTGACGAAGGTTCAGTTCCGCGTCCCCGGCGACGCAGAACCCGGCCAGACCATCCACGTGGTCCTGCAGAGCACCGACGACGGCTCGCCCGCCCTCACCTCCTACCAGCGTGTCGTGCTGACCGTGACGGGCTGAGCGGGCGCGCACGCCGGCCCTGCCCCTTCCCGCTGCCGGTGGTCGGCGGGAAACACCGGCGGATGGCCGCTCGTCCTACGCGTGGTCTATGACAACAGTCGTGCGGCGTGACGCAGCGTGTGGGCCGCGACCTGGCGGCCCAGCGTCACGCCGGCCGTGTCGGCCGAGCGGGTGTGGATGCCCGACCAGACCCGGGCGTCGACGTTCTCGCCCGTCAGGACCTTCCACGTGGTGTAGGTGCGGGTGACTCCGGGCGCGGTCGGGCTCGTGAGCTCGAACGGTTCGCGGGAGCGGGGGCCGAGCAGCGTGGTCAGCACCTGCTCGGCGGCGCCGGAGTAGGTGTTGTGGCCGCTCGGGTAGTCGGGGTGCGACGGTGTCGTGTGCAGCGGCGTCCAGGCAGGGTCCGAGGCTATGGCGGGGTGGCCGGTGTCGGCGGCGCGGAGCGCGGTGACCGGACGCCACCGTACATAGGTGTATTTGGCGTCCGAGGTGGCGATCTGGGTGTCCACCAGCGCGACGTGGAAGAGCGCGACGAGTTCGGCCTGCTTCGACGCCGACCGGGGGGACTGGGCGAGGGCGGCGCGCAGCGCACCGGTGTAGAGGGTGAGCGAGGACCCCAGCCAGAACTGGGCGACGTCCGTCTGGGCCTGCGTGCGGACGGTGCTGTTCGCCGCGCCGTAGTCGCGCACCTCTTCGAGGTCGGCCCGATAGCGCGCGGAGCCGAGCGCGGGAGGCGGACCGGGCCGGAACCGGTCGGCGCGGTCCAGAACGAAGGGTCTGGCCAGCCTCGTGCCCGCTTGGACGCCCGGCCCGAAGTCCGGCGGCGTCGGCTGCCAGGCCCCCGGCACGGGCTGGGGGACGGGATAGGGCGGGCTGACCGAGGCGGGGTCGAGCCCGTCGCCGGCCCGTTCCGCGAGCAGCGACCTGGCCTCCTCGGCTCCCGCGGCCACGCCGCGATCCTTGTCCTGGCCGTCGGGGATGCGGGCCAGCGTCGCCGCGAACGCCGCGTCGAGCTCGGCGGCGCGCGCCGGGATCAGCTCGGCGAGCGAGGTACGGACCGCGGAGGCGAGCGCGGCATCCTGGAAGGGGGTCCGGTGGGGACCGGAGCGCAGGGCGCGTGCGGCGGACAGCCAGCCGATCGCCCAGGTGCGGCTGTTGGTGACCTGCGTGGTGGATCCGGCGGCGGCGATGGTGGCGGCGGTGACGTCGTACCATTCCACTGCCGCGTCGACGTCGGCGCGCGCCGATGCGAAGGCGGGTGTGGTGCTCATGGCCGTGACGGTGGCGAGCATGGCCGCCGTGGCCGCGGTGCGCAGCCGACGCGGGCGTCGGGCTGGTGAGCTCTCTAACAAGGCGGACGTCCTTTCAGGCTGAGGGGGCGGTTCCCCATGGAAAACCTACATTGCAGGTAGGTTTATTTGCAATAGCGGCAGTGCCGAGGCGAGCGGGCATGCTGGAGCGTGTCGGCGAGAGCGATGGCAGGGAGTCCGGTGAAAGCTGAAATCCGCGGTGACCGCCGGTTCGGCCCTGGGGCTGGCGATCGTGGCGTTCGGCGCGCTGTGGCCGGAAGGGATCGCGGAGGCGGGCGAGTACGGCGAACTGCTCACCGTCCAGTTCCGCGGCTACGCCGTCTACGATCCGCCCGAGCAGCCCGGACTGCGGGCGGTGGCCGCACCGCTGGTCGGCGTGGGCGCGGCGGTGAACGTCGCCGTGGAGGTGCGCGGGCCGCAGGCGCGCATCGGGGACGACCGGCTGGAGGAGGTCGCCGCGGCCGTGCGCGCGGCCGCGGGCGCCCTCCAGGAACTGCCCCTCTCCCTGCTCCTCGGGCAGGTCTAACACGCGCAGGTTTTGAAAGGCGTTTGCGCATGGCGCAAATGCGCTGTTGACAGCCTCCCTGCGCGTTATTACCGTGTTTTCCTACTGACTTAGTAGGGAGGCCATGTGGCGGACATCGTGATCTCGCCGAACCACGGCGTGTTCGACCTGCCGGAGATCGTGGCGATCCGGGCCGGGCTGTTCGACCGAGCCGGTCTGTCCGTCCGCTTCGCCGCCGACGACGAGGAGGTCGCGTTCGACCCGACCGCCCGCGATCCGTTCGCGCGCCGTAAGGAGGCGCTGTTCGCCGCCGACCAGGCCGACGTGTTCAACCTGTGCGAATGGGGCGGTTGAGACCGGGGGTGAGCGGCTCAGGTGGCTCCGGTCCGTACGAGGCCGCTTTCGTAGGCATAGACGACGGCCTGGACGCGGTCGCGCAGCCCGAGCTTGGCCAGCACGCGGCTGACGTGGGTTTTCACGGTGCCTTCTGACAGGAAGAGGTGCTCGGCGATCTCGATGTTGGACAGGCCGCGGGCGATGAGGCTCAGCACCTCGCGTTCGCGTTCGGTCAGGACGTCGAGGCCGATCGCGGGGGTGAGCGGAGCCACGCCGATGCCGACGTAGCGTTCGAGCAGGCGCCGGGTCACGCTGGGCGCGACGACCGCATCGCCCCGTGCGACCACGCGGATGGCCGAGAGCAGGTCGGACGCGAGGGTGTCCTTGAGGAGAAACCCGCTGGCGCCGGAGTGGAGGGCCGCATAGACGTACTCGTCGAGGTCGAAGGTCGTCAGGATCAGCACGCGGATGCGATCGGTGCCGGTGCAGATGCGGCGGGTCGCCTCGACGCCGTCGACCTCGGGCATCCGGACGTCCATCAGCACGATGTCGGGCCGGAGGTCGAGGGCCAGCCGCGCGGCCTGCGCGCCGTCGCCTGCCTCGGCGACGACCCGCATGTCGTCGGCGTTGTCGAGGATCATGCGGAAGCCGGTGCGGACGAGGGCCTGGTCGTCGGCGAGGAGCACGCGGATCATGCGGCGGCTCCTTGGATCGGGAGCGCCGCCCGTACGGCGAAGCCGCCCTGGGGCCGTGGGCCGGCCGAGAACGTGCCGCCGAGCAGCTTGACGCGTTCGCGCATGCCTCGCAGCCCGTTGCCGCCGCCGCTCACGGCGCTGCCGTGGCCGGTGTCGCTGATCTCGATGCCGATCTCCGCGTCGTGGTAGAGGAGGACCACACTGGCGGTGGCGTCCGTTCCCGCGTGTTTCATGGTGTTGGTCAGCGCCTCCTGCACGATGCGGTAGGCCGACAGATCAACGGCCGAGGGCAGCGTCGCGGGTGTGCCCTCGACGCGCAGCCGTACCGGTGTTCCTGCCCTGTTGACCTGGGCGATCAGGGCCGGCAGGTGTGCCAGGCCGGGTTGCGGATGCCAGGCGTCGTCCACCTCGCCCACCGCGGTGAGCACGCGTCGCATGTCGGCGAGGGAATCGCGGCCGGTGGTGACGATGGCGTCCAGCGCGGCCCGGGTGCCGGTGGGATCGTTGTCGATCGCGGCGGCGCCGCCCTGGGCCTGGACCACCATGAGCGACAGGCCGTGGGCCACGACGTCGTGCAGTTCGCGGCTGATCCGGGCGCGCTCGGCGGCCACCGCGAGCGCGGCCTGCTGATCGCGTTCGCGTTCGAGGTCTCGGGCGTGGGCGCGGAGCTCGTCGAGGTAGGCGCGGCGGCTGCGGGCGCCGGAGCCGATCGCCCAGGAGGCGACCAGGGCCGAGCCGAGCACGGACAGGCCGCTCCAGGTGTCGGCCGAGGCACTGCGGTGGACTGTCATGACCTCACTCGGCGTGGACGCGGTCTCGAGGGCGGGGCCCGTGGAGAGCACGGCCGACGGCCCGGTCAACGGACGGGGGGCATGCAGGCTCCATCCGGCGGCCAGAAGCAGCAGCAAGGCCAGGGCGGACAGCGAGACGGCCCGTGCGCGACGGGTGGCCACGCTGTGGAGCAGGATCAGCACACCCAGATCGATGATCGTCAGGGGCGCCGCCTGGGCCACGTGCACCACGACGGACAGCACGCAGCAGGCGAGCATCGGCAGCGGCCGGAGTCTGCGGAACGTCACCCCGAGCACGGCCGGCGCGCTCGCGCCCCACCACAGGGCGAGCTGCGGGGCCTGCCCTTCGACGGCAGGAGCGCCCGCCGTCCTGCCCACGATCGCGTTCGGGTCGTTGACCAGCACGCAGGCCAGGAGCAGCACGGCGGCGAGCGCCGCGTCCTGCGGCACCGGCAGGCGTGCCCACGCGCGGAGAGCCGTCATAGTCCCGCGAGCTTATGGCCGGGCCGGGTGCGTCCGCGTCCATCCCAAGTCTGATTCGGCGACGCCCGGATACATCTTGCGATGGACGCGCGCGTGTGGCCGAGGGCAGACGCGGGTGTACACGCGTGGACAGCAGGGTTGGCCGCATGCATGAACGTGGATCCCTGACCGGCCGCGCGGTGACCGCAGCGGCCGTGAGCGCCGTTACCTTGACCTCGCTGATCGCGGGCTCGCCCGTGGCCGCCGCCGACCGGGCTTCGGTCGAATGGCGGACGTGTCCCTCTTACTCCGACGACGTGATCGCCGCATACGCCGTCACCGGCGAGCAGCGGCAGAGATTTCGCGCGCTGCTGGGCCGGATGGAGTGCGGAAGCGTCAGCGTCCCGCTGGACTACCGCAAGCCGCAGGGGCGGCAGATCACCATCGCGATCACCCGCGTCAAGGCCGCCGACCGGGCGCGCCGGCTGGGCAGCCTCGCGCTCAACCCGGGCGGGCCGGGCGGCGCCGGATATCTGTTCCCCCTCCAGATCGCCTCGATGAACCAGGTGAACGCGAGACTCAACGACCGCTACGACCTGATCGGCTTCGACCCGCGCGGGGTCGGCTACAGCACCAAGGTGGACTGTCCTGCCATGGGCGGGCAGCCGCCGGAGCCGGGTCCGCTGACCAAGACGGCGGCCCAGCGCGCCCATGACAGCGGCGTGGCCAGGAACAGAGCCTGCGCGAACTCCGACCCTGCCTTCCTCGGCCGGCTCACCACCCTGAACTCGGCCCGCGACCTCGACCGGGTGCGGATCGCACTGGGGGAGCGCAAGCTCAGCTTCCTCGGCATCTCCTGGGGCACCTGGCTCGGCGCCGTCTACCGCAGCACGTTCCCCGGCAGCGTCGGGCGCATGTTCCTCGACAGCGTGGCGCCCGTGAAGTTCCGGCTGGACGACTTCGAAGACGGCCACGCCGCGGGCACCGAGCGCAACTTCGGGCGGATGGCCACCTGGATCGCCCAGCGCCACGACACCTACGGCCTCGGCGAAACCGCGAAGGAGGTGCGGGCCAAGGTCCAGGCGCTCAGCCGTGCCTACGACGACAAACCCCGGCATTACAGCGACTGGGAGATGGTCGCCGACGGTTCCACGCTGGCCATGCTGGCCATCCAGAGCGCACCGGACTGGCCGCAGGTCGCCCAGGCGTTCAAGGAACTGCAGGACGAGGGCGACACCGCGCCGCCCGCCCTCAAGAAGCTCATGAGCCATGGACCGCAGGGCGCCCCCGCGCCCGGCGCCCCTGAACGGTTCAACCCGACCGCGGGCCAGGCGGTCTTCTGCAACGAGGACCCCAGCAGGCTCGGGTTCTCCGACGCCTGGGCCACCTACCAGCGCCGCCTCGAGCGCAACCCGGTGACCGGGCGGGCCGTCGCCTTCACCGCCCAGTGCGCCGGCTGGCCGCTGCCGGTACAGAAGATCAAGGTCCGCCGCACCGGCGGGTCGCTGGTCCTGTCCGGGCACCGTTACGAGTCGGTCTCCCTGTATGAGTGGACCAAGCAGATGCGCGCGGCGATCGGCGGCACCCTCTACACCGTCGACGACGACATGCACGGATCGGTGCCGCGGGAGCCGGAGTGCGCCACCGACCTCGTGTCGTACTTCAACACCGGCCGCATCGACCGGGGCTGCGACGGCACACCCGTACCCGAGAAGTGACCTGACATACGGGGACCTGCGCACCAAGCCCGATCCGGCTTCGCGGGAGAGCCCGCGAAGCCGGGTGTCGCTCGCGGTCTCTTGACGAGCCCAAGGAGGTCGTTGACACTCCCGGAATGTGGGCCTGGAAAGAAGCGTGACGCCTATGTTAGCGCTACCATCCTGCGGCCTACATGTTCTCCCCATCGGATCCCGAGTGACGAAGAGGACAGTGCGATGTCAAAAACGGTGCCCAGGCGCGAGGCGCTTCGACTGGCGGTGTTGGCGGCCGCCGCCCCGTCCGCGCTCGCGCTGGCGACGCCCGCAGGAACGGCCCAGGCAGCGGTCCGCATGGCGGCCCCTCTGCCGCAGAACGACCCCCCGGTGCCCGGCGGTTGGCTCGTGAAGCCGTTCGCGAACAGCCAGGTCACGCTGGGCACGAGCCTGTTCACCGCCAACCGGGATCGGATCCTGACCTTCCTGCGGTCCTATTCAGCCGATCGGATGCTGGCCAATTTCCGGGCCAACGCCGGTTTGGACACGCTGGGCGCGCAACCGCCCGGCGGCTGGGACGACGCGACCGGCAATCTGCGCGGTCACTACAGCGGGCACTTCCTCAGCGCCCTCGCTCTGGCCTACGCGGGCTCTGGCGACGCCTTCTACAAGGACAAGGTCGACTACATGGTCACCGCGCTGGGCGAGTGTCAGAACGCGCTGGCCGCGAAGGCCGGGCAACCCGGCGGGCCGAGCCACCCCGGCTTCCTGGCCGCCTACCCCGAGACGCAGTTCATCCTGCTGGAGCAGTACACGACCTATCCCACGATCTGGGCGCCGTACTACACCTGTCACATGATCATGAGAGGGCTGCTCGACGCCTACCGGTACGCCGGCAACGAGCAGGCGCTCGAGATCGTGCTCAGGATGGGCGACTGGGTTCACAGCAGGCTGGGCCACCTTCCGCGGGCCCAGCTCGACCGCATGTGGGGCATCTACATCGCCGGCGAGTACAACGGCATGAACATCGTGATGGCCGACCTCTACGCCCTCAGCGGCAAGACGGAATACCTCGCGACGGCCACGTGCTTCGACAACACCGCCCTCCTCACGGCCACCGTCAACAACCAGGACACGCTCCACCGGAAACACGCCAACCAGCACATCCCCCAGTTCATCGGATACCTGTCCGTCTTCGAGCAGAACCAGGAACGCCGTTACTTCGAGGCGGCCGTGAACTTCTGGGACATGGTCGTCCCGCACCGCATCTTCACCGACGGCGGCCTGGCCGGTCCGGCCGACAACGGCGAGCTCTTCGGCGAGCGCGGCGTCATCGTCGGCACCCTGGGCACCAACAACGCCGAGACCTGCTGCAACTACAACATGCTCAAGCTGAGCCGGGCCCTGTTCTTCCACACCGCCGACCCGAAGTACATGCAGTATTACGAGCGGGCACTCTATGGCCAGATCCTCGCCTCCCGCCGCAACACCGACAGCACCACCAATCCGCTGCTGACCTATTTCATCCCGATGCGGCCGGGCGCGGCGCGCGGTTACGGCAACCTCGGCACCTGCTGCGGCGGCACCGGACTGGAGAGCCATACCAAGTTCCAGGACTCGATCTACTTCCGCTCCGCCGACGATTCGACGCTCTACGTGAACCTCTACATGGCCTCGGAGCTCAACTGGTCGGAGAAGGGCTTCGTGATCAGGCAGGTCACGAACCACCCGGCCGACCCCGCGGGGGTGACGACGCTGACGGTTACCGGCAACGGCCGGCTGGTGGTGAAGCTGCGGGTGCCGTACTGGGTGGAGAAGGGCTTCACGGTCCTGGTCAACCAGAGCGACCAGCGGCTCGACGCCAAGCCCGGCGAGTACGTCACGCTCGACCGGCAGTGGCGCAGCGGCGACACCGTGAGGATCACGATGCCGTTCTCGCTGCGGATCGAGAAGGCGCTGGACATCCCGGCCATTCAGAGCATCGCCTACGGGCCGGTGCCGATGGTCGCCAAAAGTAACGAGACCACCTTTCGTCAGTTCTCCTTCTACAAGGACTTCACCCTGTCCGGGGACCTCGCGCGCGCCGTCACCTCCACCGGGCCGATGAGTTTCACGGCGAACGGCCTGCCGCTGGTCCCCCTCTACATCAACGACACCGACCGCTACCACGCCTACTTCCGGCGCGTCGAGCCGACCATCGTCTTCGGCAGGATCGACTCCGGCGTGCCCAACCGTGAGCGGGCGGATTCGGTGACGTTCCTCGACGCGGTCTGGGAGAACGCGCCCTTCGCGAACCGGGGACGGTTCGTGTCCACCGTGGCCCGCACCGCGCAGGAGTGGGTCGCGGCCGGCTTGCTGACCTCGGCCCAGAAGGACACGGTGGTCTCCGCGGCCACCCGGGCCAGGCTCCCCGGCTAGGGGCCGCAGCGGACCTCGGCGAGCTCGCCGGGCTCGGCGGGGGCGCAGGTCCAGCGCACCAGCGTGAGACCGTCCGGCGTCAGGGAGACCGAGGCGCCGTCAGGGGCGCGGACCGGCCCGGCGAAGGCGGCGGCCTCGCCCGGGTACCGCCTGCGCAGCAGCACCCCGTCCTCCGTGAGCCCGGCGAGCTCGCACGTCGACCACGCCACCGGGCCCACCCCGACAGGGAGCATCGCCCCGGACCTGGCCGCCAGGCGAATCGGCGAGCCCCCGAACAGCGGCTCGCCGTCACGGCGCAGGACGAACGACTGGTCGACCGGGCCGACGTTGAGCAGGTGGACAAGCCGCCGGCCGGCGCCGTCGACCGTCGAGGTGACGACGATGCCAGGGGCGGGAGCGTCGTGCGTGTGGCGCGGACGCACGCCGAGCCGCGCCAGGAGACCCGTCCAGAAGTCCAGGTGGCACGGGTAGTCGCAGGCGAGCACGATCGCGCGGCCGGCGCCGGCCCGCACCTCCACGCCCACGGCGGCCCCCGAGGAGACCTCGCGCACCAGGGTCTCGCCCGCGCCGGTCAGCGGTTGCAGGACGTCCACCCTGACCTCGAAGGACTCGCCGCGGACCGACGGGAAGCGGTCGGCTCCGCCGTACACGACGGGACCGGGCTTCAGCCCGAGCGCGTCGGCGAGGATCGTGCAGGGGGCGCCGTCCACATCGCGCTGGGGCAGCAGGCCCGCCAGGAGCAGCCGCCCGCCCGAGCGCACGTGGTCGGCCAGGCGCCGCTGGACCGCGGCGGCCAGCGTGGACGCGCCGGCCAGGACGAGCACCGGGGGCAGTTCGGCGGCCTGCACGTCGACCGCGGGGAAGGAGAACCCGGACAGCAGCAGCGCGCGGGCGAGCACATCGCGCCCGCCCATGCCGCGGAAGCGCTCCAGGTCGGCGACGACCTCGGCGCGGGCGCTGTCGCCGGGGTGGCGGTACTCGGTCAGGTAATGGTCAGGGACGAAGCCGAGCGCCAGGCCGTCGTGCTCCTCGTCCATGTCGGCGAGCAGCCCGGCCACGCCCCGGACGGTCCGCGTCACCTCGCGCAGCGCCGGGTAGGACAGGTTCGGCCGGCCCTCGGGGCCGATGGGCGCGGCGAAGCCGTGGCGCTCGCCGGTGAAGGCGATGCGGTCGTTGCCGTCGCCGGAGGGCACGTCGAGCGGCCAGTTGTAGCCGCCCGCGAAGAGGTAGTAGTTGATCAGGCGATTGCCCTGCGCGAGGCAGAGCCTGACCTTGAGGTCGAGTGCCGACGGCGGCACCAGCCGGCCGAGGTCCTCGCCGTAGTCGCCGGTGCCCGCCTCGAACTCCAGCGACGTCAGCGGCTGGTCGGCGTCGTGCACGGCGGCCATGAACGCGTTGCCGACGTAGAGGTCGGCGACGTTGCCCACGGTCAGGTCGCCCAGGTAGTGGTCGGAGCCGGAGGTCAGCTGGGGCAGGCCCTGGTAGCCGCGGTAGAGCTGGCTGATCCCGATCGGGTAGGTGCGGCCCCTGCCGTCGCCGGTGCCGTGGATGTTGATCAGGAACGGCCCGTCGACGCCGTACGCCTGCGCCCTTTCGCGCAGGAAGGCGATGTAGCGGGCGTAGCGGGAGCGCATGTAGTCGCTCAGGTCGTGGTGGAAGGCCAGGGAGGGCGCCTCGGGGGAGCGGCCCACCGGCCAACGGCCGTAGCGCTCGTGGACGTCGAACCGCTCGGCGGCCCACTCCGCGAAGTCGGCGAGAACCACCTCGGTCAGGTCGGGCGTGTTGCTCACCCACGAGAGCATCCCGATCTCGTTGTCCAGCTGCACCGCGGCCACCCGCCCCGCCAGCACCGGCATGATCGCCGCGTACCACCGGTCGACCTCGCCCAGGAAGTCGGGGGAGAGGTAGTCGATGGTCCTGGTGGGGGCAGGGGCGCCGTCCCAGCCCACCGGGTGCACGTGGGGGTGCTGCTCGTAGATCCGGTACGGGATGCCCTCGTTCTTGAGCTCCGCCATCACGAACGGCCCGGGCCGGGCGATGACCAGCAGATCCCGCTCCTCGGCCAGATCCAGAAATGTCTGTACGTCGCGGTGCTCGGCGGTGCTGCCGTCCAGGTCGATCGTTCCGTCCGGCAGCTCATGCACCAGCCACGGCATGTAGGAGGCGACGGCGTTGCAGCCCGCGTCGAGGAGCCAGTCGAGCCGCGATGCCCACTCGCGCCGGGGTAGCCGGAAATAGTGCACCTCGCCCGCCATCACCAGCGAAGGTGTGCCGTCGATGAGGATCCTGCGCCTGCTGAACCGCATGGGCCGTGTCCTTTGTGTCGGGGGGCTTGCCGCTGTGAGGGTCCTCACATATGGTCGCTGAAAGCGGTTACTGCAACGTTACGGAAACAGGCGGCACATGGGCAACAAGCGGCTGACGGTTCGCGAGATCGCCAAGCTCGCCGACGTCTCGGTGGCGACGGTCTCGCGCGTCTCGCGCGGCACCGGTCAGGTGAGCCAGGAGACGCGCGAGCGCGTGCTGCGGATCATCGAGGAGTACGGCTACCGCCCCAGTCAGATGGGCCGCTCGCTGGCCGAGCAGCGGCACGGCATGGTGGCCATCGTCTTCCCCGGGCTGGCGGGGCCGTACTTCTCGGAGCTGACCCAGGGCTTCGAGTCACAGGCGATGGAAGCCGGCACCGGGGTGCACATCCTGGTCACCCATCACCGCGACGACGCCGACGACAGCGTGCTCGACATGGCCTCGCGCGTCGACGGCATCGCCATCCACGGCGACACCGTCCGCACCGAGACGCTGCGGCGGATCGCCGCGGAGGTGCCCGTCGTGGTGCTGGCCGGACGGCCGATGGACGGCGTCCCCGCGGTCAGGGCCGACAACTCCACGATCGGCGAGCTCACCCGGCACCTGCTGGTCGACCACGGATACCGCAGGCTGGCGTTCGTCGGCAGCCCTGACGGCTCACCCGACGTGACCGACCGCTGGGAGGCGTTCCAGGCCGCGCACAAGCAGGCCCGCGTGCCCGCGCCGCGCAACCCGGTACGACTGGGCCTGCAGCAGTCCGACGGCGTCCGGGCAGCGGGCGAACTGCTCGACGGCAGGCGCCCGCCCCGCGCCGTGGTCTGCGCCAACGACGAGACCGCGCTCGGCATGCTGATCGGCGCGCTGGGCCGTGGCCTGTCGGTGCCGGGCGACGTGGCGATCACGGGTTTCGACGACGTCCCGATGGCGTCGCTGGTGCAGCCCCGGCTGACCACCGTGCGCCAGCCCATCCGCGAGCTCGGGGCCACCACCGCCCGGCTGCTCATCTCGGGCCTCGGCAACCGGGGAGCCGTCATGGACGCGGTGCTGGCCACCGAGCCGGTCTTCCGCGAGAGCTGCGGGTGCCCCCGCACATAGCTAAGGAGTGAACCAGGTGAGACGTCGCACGCCGGCCGGGATCGCGGTCGCCGCAGTGGTGTTACTCGCAGGATGCACGGGCACCGAGGGGGCCGCCCGCGACACCCCGGCGGCCGACGGGATGATCGGCTTCCTGGACTACGGCGGCTTCGGCGGCGGCGCCGAGCCACAGGCCAACTACAACCCCTACCTCGATGCCACCCGCCTGGGAGCCACGGACTACCTCTTCGAACGGCTGATGGTCTTCAACACCTACGCGTGCACGCCACAGCCCTGGCTGGCCACCGAGTACAGCTGGACGGACCCCCGCACGCTGGTGTTCAAGATCCGCCAGGGCGTGAAGTGGAACGACGGGCAGCCCTTCACCGCCAAGGACGTGGCCTTCACCTACAACCTGATCAAGCAGCACGAGGCACTCGACACGCAGGGTCTCGGGCGCTACCTGGAGTCCGTGGACGGCACCGCCGACACCGTGACGATGACGTTCAAGAGCGCGGGCGCCTCGGTGTTCACGCTCGCGGTCAACGTCCCGATCGTGCCCGAGCACATCTGGTCGAAGGTTCCCGATCCGGTCACCTTCGTCAACGCCGACAAACCTGTGGGCACCGGGCCTTTCACGGTCAAGGCCATGAACCGGCAGCAGCTGACCATCGCCAGAAACCCCGGCTACTGGCAGGCCGGCAAGGTGAAGGTTCAGGAGATCCGCTTCCACAGTGCCGACTCGCAGGGCGCGGTCGAGCAGCTCAAGCTCAGCCGAGGCGCGTACGACACCAACGCCATGTTCGTGCCCGACATCAAGAAGGCGTACGTCGACCGCGATCCGAAGAACCACCACTACTGGTACCCGCCCGGCGGCACCATCAGCTTCTACATGAACCTCACCAAGCCCCCCTTCGACGACCTGGCCTTCCGCAAGGCCCTGACCACGGCCTTCGACCACCGCACCATCATCGACAAGGCGCAGCTCGGCTACGTCAAGCAGGCCAGCCAGACCGGGCTCGTCATCCCCGGCCAGGAGGCCTGGCTGCCGCAGGGCATCCAGGACCAGGGCCGCATCGGCTACGACCAGGCCGCGGCCGACGCCGCGCTGACGGCCGCCGGCTACCGCAAGGACGCCGAGGGGCGCAGACTCGGCAAGGACGGCAAGCCGCTGGCCTTCACCTTCAAGACCCCGTCCGGCTGGACGGACTGGCTCTCGGCCGCCCAGATCATCGTCAAGAACCTCAAGGCGCTCGGTTTCGACGTCGACCTCGAGACGCCCACCCCCGAGACCTACGACCGCGACCGCGCCATCGGCAGCTATGACGCGCTGTTCGGCGTGCACGGCGGCTCGTGCAACATGTTCAGAAACTTCTCCGAGCCGCTGGGCGCCGACCAGGGTGCCCCCATCGGCAAGAAGGCGCTCAGCAACTTCGTCCGGTGGAACGACAAGGAGACCGAGCGCCTGCTGGAGGAGCTGCGCGTCGCCACCGACGAGAGCGCGCAGAAGCAGGCGGTCGCGGGCCTGTCGAAGATCATGACGGACCGGGTGCCCGTGATCCCGATCTGGTACGGCGCCAAGTGGTTCCAGTACAAGACCAGCAAGGCCGTGGGCTGGCCGAACGAGCAGGACCCCTACGCGGCCCCGGGAGACAACCTGCTGATCGTCACGCGCCTGAAGCCGGCATGAGGTATTTCCTGCGTCGCGCCGGCTTCTTCGCCGCCACCCTCTGGGCGGCGATCACGCTGAACTTCCTCATCCCCCGGCTCCAGCCGGGGGATCCGGCCGAGGCGATCGTGCAGCGGCTGCGCGGCCAGTCGCAGGCCGTCGACCCCGCCCAGGTGGCGGCCGTGCGCAAGATGCTCGGCGCGCCGGAGGGAAACCTGCTCCAGCAGTACGCCGACTACCTGTCCACCCTCGCGCGGGGCGAGTTCGGCGTCTCCTACACCTACTTTCCCTACTCGGTCACGCACATGATCGGCCAGGGTCTGCTGTGGACCGTGGCCCTGGTCGGCGTCACCCAGATCCTCTCCTTCGTCATCGGGACGCTGCTCGGCGCCTGGGCCGCCTACCGGCGCAACACCAGGGTCGACTCGGTGATCACGCTGGGCTCGACGTTCGTCGGCACGCTCCCGTTCTTCTGGCTGGCCCTGCTGCTCATCTACCTCTTCGCGGTCACGCTCAACTGGTTCCCCGAGGGCGGCGGCTACGGCGGCGGCAGCAGCCCCGGCTGGACCTGGCTGTTCTTCTCCGACGCCGTCCAGCACAGCGTGCTGCCCGCGCTGTCGCTGCTGATCGTCGGCCCGATCGGCTGGATCATCGGGATGCGCAACAACATGGTGCAGACGCTGGGCGAGGACTACGCCCGGCTGGCCAGGGCGCGCGGCCTGTCGCGCCCCCGCATCGCGCTGACCTACGGCGCGCGCATCGCCGTCCTGCCCAACGTCACCGGGTTCGCCATCGCCCTCGGCGGCATCCTCGGCGGCACCGTGCTCGTCGAGCAGATCTTCAACTACCCGGGGCTCGGCCGGATGATGTTCGAGGCCGTCTCCAACCGCGACTACCCCCTGATGCAGGCATTGTTCCTGTTCATCACGATCGGCGTGCTGGTGGCGAACTTCCTGGCCGACGTCCTGTACGGCGTGCTCGACCCCAGAGTCAGGAAGGAGGTGGTGGCGTGAGCGCCGAACTGTCCGCCGTGCAGGCGTCGAGGGCCTCGCGGCTGCCCGGCTGGTTCGTCATCCTGTGGCGCAACCGCAAGTGCCGGATCGGGCTGATCATGCTGGCGGCGTTCACGCTGGTGGCCGTGCTGGCGCCGTGGCTGTCGCCGTACGCGCCGCGCGACGACTCCTTCTCCGCCTCCGAGACGCCGTCGGCCGCGCACTGGCTGGGCACCACCGCGCGCGGCGAGGACGTGTTCTCGCAGCTCCTGTACGGCGCCCGCACCTCCTTGATCGTCGGGCTGGCGGCCGGGACGCTGTCCACCGTCGTCGGCCTGGTCATCGGCCTGACGGCGGGCTATGTGCGTGGCGTGGTCGACGAGGTGCTGTCGTTCTTCATCAACCTCGCCCTGGTCGTGCCTGTGCTGCCGCTGATGGTGACGCTGGCGGCCTACTCGCCGGTCAAGGGACTGTGGCTGATCATCATGGTGATCAGCGTCACCGGCTGGGCGTACGGCGCGCGGATCAAACGCGCGCAGATCATCACGCTGCGCACCCGCGACTACGTGACCGCGGCGAAGTTCGCCGGCGACTCCACGGCCAGGATCATCGCCAGGGAGATCCTGCCCAACATGACCTCGCTGGTCGTGGTCGGCTTCATGGGCGCCTGCCTGGGAGCGATCGGCGGCGAGGCGGGGCTGGCCTTCCTCGGGCTCGGCGACCCGGCCACCACGAGCTGGGGCACGATGCTCAACCAGGCCAACAGCGGTGGCGCGATGCTCACGGGCCAGTGGGCCTGGCTCGTGGCACCCGGTGTGGCCTTCGCCGGGCTGATGATCGCCCTCACGCTGATCAACTTCGGGGTCGACGCACTCAGCAACCCGCACCTGAGAGAGGACTGACATGGCGTTGCTGGAGGTCAGGGACCTGTCGGTCACCTACAGCCCGCGCGGCGGCGCTCCGGTCAGAGCGGTCGACCGGGTCGGCTTCGACGTCGCGGAAGGGGAGTTCGTCGGCCTGCTGGGAGAGTCGGGCTGCGGCAAGTCCACGCTGGGCAACGCCGTGCTCCGCCTGCTCGACAAGCCCGCCGCCATCACCGGGGGCACGGTCGTCTTCGACGGCGTGGACGTCACCACCGCCGACGACGACACCCTGCGGCCGATGCGCTGGGCGAAGGTCTCGACCGTCTTCCAGAGCAGCATGAACTCCCTCAACCCGGTCATCACGGTCGGAGCCCAGTTCGCGGACACCTTCAAGGCGCACTCCCTCGACCCGGGCGAGCGGGCGCGGGAGCTGCTGGAGCTGGTCTCGCTGGAGCCCGACGTCCTGCGCAGGTACCCGCACGAGCTGTCGGGAGGCATGAAGCAGCGCGTCGCCCTCGCCCTCGCGCTCGCCCTGTCGCCGCGGTTCGTGCTGCTCGACGAGCCCACCACCGGCCTGGACGTGGTGGTCCAGCGCACCATCCTGAACCGGCTGCGCGAGCTGCGGGCCTCGCTCGGCTTCGCCGTGCTCTTCATCAGCCACGACCTCGGCACCGTCATGGAGATGGCCGACCGCGTCATGGTCATGTACGCCGGAGAGATCGTCGAGGACCAGCCCGCCGGCGCGATGCTGGCCGGGCCGCTGCATCCGTACACGCGCGGCCTGCTCGGCTCCTACGCCGACCCGCGCGCGCCCGAGATCAGCGTCGACTACGTGCCGGGCCGGCCCCCGGACCTGTCCCTGCTCCACGAGGGCTGCCGCTTCGCCCCCCGCTGCCCGGTGGCGCTCGACGAGTGCGCCACCACCCATCCCGAACTGCTGCCGGCCGGGCGCGGTGCGACGCGCTGCCTGCTGGCCGGCGAGGTGCCGGAGACCGCCACCCGCGGCGCCTTCGCCGCCGCGCGCCCCGGCGCCCCGGCCGGGCCCCCGGTGCTGTCGGTCCGCGATGCGGTCAAGGACTATCGGGGACGCCACGGCACCACCCGCGCGGTGGACGGCGTCTCCTTCGACCTGCGCCGGGGCAGCGTGACCGCCCTCGTGGGGCAGAGCGGGTCGGGCAAGACGACGCTGGCCCGGCTGGTCACCGGCATCGAACGGCCGACAGCGGGGTCGGTGGTGTTCGACGACGATGTCCGCGTCGACAGGCTGCGCGGTCGGCGGCTCAAGGACTACCGCAGGCACGTCCAGCTGGTGTTCCAGGATCCGTTCGCCGCGCTCAACCCGACCAGGACGCTGGCCTACGCCCTGTCGAGGCCGCTGCGCAACCACCTCGGCCTGCCCGTGGCCGAAGCCCGGACACGGTCGGCCGAACTGCTCGAAACGGTCGGCCTCACGCCCGCCTCGCAGTACCTGGACAAGCTTCCCCACCAGCTCTCCGGCGGACAGCGGCAGCGCGTCGTCATCGCCCGCGCCCTGGCGCCTGAGCCGCAGGTGCTGGTCGCCGACGAGCCGATCTCCATGCTCGACGTGTCGATCCGCGCCGAGATCCTCGAACTGCTCGACCGGCTCGTCCGTGAGCGTGGCATCGCCATGCTCTACATCACCCACGACCTGCTCAGCGCCCGGTTGCTGGCCGACGAGGTCCTGGTGCTACGCGATGGCAAGGTCGTGGAGCGCGGGCCCACCCTCCGGGTGATCAGGCAGGCCGAGCACTCCTACACCAGGCTGCTCCTCGACTCGATCCCTAATCCGTCGCCGGCACTTCCACCAGAACCGCGCCAGGCTGCGGGAGATCGAGGTCGATGACCAGGCGGCCCCCCTCGGGGGTCGCCTGCGCGGGTTCGGCACGCAGGACATCGGCTTCGCGGAGCAGGTTCCACTGATCCTCGGCCGGCCACTCGCCCACACCGAGGCGCTCCGCGAGCACCGACACGTCGCCGTGGTCGCGGTCGAGCCGCGTCACGGTGACGGGCCGGGCGGGCCCGTCGACGGTCAGGCGCACCCGGCGGTCGAGACCCGCGCCGCCGTTCGCCTTGGAATGGTCGAGCGTGTGGTTCCACAGCAGGATCGCCAGCGAGCCGTCGGCGTGGCGGCTCGCCCAGCTCTGGACCAGGCCGCCGGCGCCGTCGCCCGAGGCGGTGACGGGCAGTTCGACGTCGCCGAGCCGCGACAGCAGGCGCAGGGCGTGGTAACGGGCCTTGGCGATGCCCCCCACCGTGATCAGCCCGAAGCCGCCGTGCAGCAGCCGCGGCGGCCTGCCGAGCTCCTCGAAGTGATCGGAGACCACCCAGTAGGACAGCGCCTCCACCCGTCCCGACGCCGACCGCATGCCCTGCAGCAGGAACATCGCCGACGCCGCTCCGTCGTTGACCGGGTTGAAGTGGGTCGGGGTGACACCCCACTCGGTCCACAGGATCCGCGCGTCCTGACGCCCGAAGCGTTCCAGCGTGGGACGCAGGTCGAGAGGCGGGCTGCCGTAGGTGTGAGTAGAGACGAAGTCGAGCGGCGCCCCCGACTCGGCGACGTGCTGGAGCAGCTCGTCCACCCACCCGGCCGCCGCGGAGGAGGGACCGCCGACCCGCAGCGCCGGGTCGACGTCCTTCACGGCGAAGGCGGTCACGTCGTACAGGCGCATCCACTCCTCGCGGTCGGATGACCAGAAGACCTCGAGGTTGGCCTCGTTCCACACCTCGAAGTCCCACTGGCGCACCTCGTCCAGGCCGTAGCGGTCGACCAGGTGCTGCGCCAGCGCCCGCACCAGGTCGCCCCACCGCTGCCAGTCCTTGGGCGGCGAGATGATCGCGCGGTAGTCGAAGACGGTGCGCTCGGGGTCGCTCGCCAGGTCGCGCGGCATGAACCCGATCTCCACGACGGGCCGCAGCCCGGCCTGCAGCACGGCGTCGTACACCTCGTCCACCCCGGTGAAGTCGTGGACCGGCTCGCCGTCGACCTCCCGGTAGACGCCGAGGTCGTCGTGCAGGATCGCGTGGGCGCGCACCGCCTCGACGCCGATCTCCGCGCTGACCCTTCTCAGGGCCGCCAGCAGCTCCTCGCCGATCGGCCGGCCGCCGCTCAGGTCGGCGCAGCGCAGCTGGCTGAGCCGCTCGCTGCCGATCATCGGCGCCCACGGCCTGTGCAGGGGCGTCTCGTCCGTCCCGACGCTCAGCGTGACCCGGGGTTTCCCGCCGTCCGGGGGCAGAGCCGTGGCCGGGACGGCGGGGCCCAGCTCCCCGGTCACCGTCACCTCCGGCACCGAGGCCACGGCATAGAAGTACGGCGTGCCCGGCCGCCCCGTCGTGTCGACGTACGAGGTGCCGGGCACGGCCAGCACATCCTGTCCCAGATGGTCACACGGGGCGAACGGCCCGTCCGGGGCTTCGGCCCGATGGACGAGATATCCGACGGCCCCTTCGACCGGCTGCCATCGCAGGGTCACCTGCCCCTGGCCCGCCTGCGCGACCAGGCCGGTGGGGGGTGGGAGTGCGGGCGGTTCGTTGCGCCGGGTGCTGTCGGAACGACGGGAGATCCGGGACTCCCAGTCGATTCGGGTGGTCACCTGTTTGCCTCCGCTGTAACCGGTTACTGAAATCCATACACTTCCCTGCGAACATGGCGGTGTCAAGGCTCGAAGCGAGAGTCGAACCGTGACCGGTGCACGTGATTTCGGCTACTGACAGTTATCTTGGGGGACCGGCATCATCCGGCACAGCAGCCCGCACGGAGGAGAAGCGTCGTGACCGATCGCCAGCATGGGCCCGCGCCGGACGGCGGATCCGCTCAGGCGTCGGCGGGTCGCGGTCCGGGCGCGCACGACGTAGTGCGGCTCACGGTGGTGATAGGTGCTCTCGGTGTGGTGTTCGGCGACATCGGGACCAGCCCCATCTACACCCTGCAGACGGTGTTCAATCCGAGCGATCCGCATCCCGTTCCGGTCAGCGTCGAGAACGTGTTCGGGGTGGTGTCGCTGGTGTTCTGGTCAGTGATGATCATTGTCACGGTCACCTATGTCCTGCTGGCGATGCGCGCCGACAACGACGGTGAGGGCGGCATCATGGCGCTGATCACGCTGGTGGGGCGGTGGAGCGCGCAGCGGGGCGGACGGGCGGCCGCCGTGCTGACGGCGCTGGGCATCTTCGGCGCCTCACTGTTCTTCGGGGACAGCATGATCACCCCGGCTATCTCGGTGCTGTCCGCGGTCGAAGGGCTCAAGGTCGTCGAGTCGTCACTGAAAGATCTGGTCGTGCCGATCACCGCGTTGATCATCGTGCTGCTGTTCCTGGTGCAGCGCCGGGGGAGCGCGGCGGTCGGCCGGGTGTTCGGGCCCGTGATGATCGCCTGGTTCGTGACCATCGGCGCGTGCGGCGTTGCCGGCATCGTCGAGCACCCGGACATCCTCCAGGCGTTGTCGCCGGCTTATGCGGTGAGCTTCCTGGCCGGACATTTCGGGGTCGCCTTCTTCTCCCTGGCAGCGGTCGTGCTCGCGGTCACCGGTGCCGAGGCGTTGTACGCGGACATGGGGCACTTCGGACGCCGGTCGATCAACCGCGCCTGGCTGACTCTCGTGTTCCCGGCGTGCGTTCTCAGCTACCTCGGCCAAGGCGCGCTGATCCTCACCGACCCGGCCAACATCAGCAGCCCGTTCTTCCTGCTCGTCCCCGACTGGGGACGACTGCCGATGGTCCTGTTGGCCACGGCCGCGACCGTGATCGCCTCCCAGGCGGTGATCACGGGCGCGTACTCGGTCGCCTCCCAGGCCGCACAACTCGGCTACCTGCCGCGGCTGCGGATCGCACACACCTCCGCGACCACCATGGGCCAGATCTACGTCCCCTGGATCAACTGGCTGCTGATGGTCTCGGTGCTCACCCTGGTCTTCGCTTTCCGCAGTTCCACGGCGCTGGCCTTCGCGTTCGGCATGGCGGTGACCGGGACGATCACCATCACGACCCTGCTGTTCTTCTACGTGGCCCGCGCGAAGTGGAGGACACCGCTGTGGGTCGTCAGCCTCGGCGCGACCGTGCTGCTCGCGGTGGACCTGCTGTTCGTCGCGGCCAACCTGACCAAGCTCGTCCACGGTGCGTGGCTGCCGCTGCTGATCGGCCTGACCGCCTTCACCGTCATGACCACCTGGCAACGGGGCCGCGAGATCGTCACCGCGGAGCGCCGACGGCGCGAGGGATCGCTGCGCGCGTTCGTCGGCCGGCTCCGCACCGGGCAGGCGCCGACGCGGCGGGTCCCGGGCACGGCCGTCTTCCTCAACCGTGGCAAGGAGACCGCGCCGCTGGCCATGCGGGCCAACGTCGAGCACAACCACGTGCGGCACGACCAGGTCCTGATCATGTCCATCGAGACCGAGCCCGTGCCTCGCGTTCCGGCCGACCGGCGCATCGCCGTCGACGACCTCGGCCACGCCGACGACGGGATCATCCACGTCACCGCCCGCTTCGGCTACATGGAGACACCGGACGTGCCCGGCGCGCTGGCGATGCTCGACCCGGCCACGGTCGAAGGGCGGCTGCGGCTCGACCAGGCGTCCTATTTCCTGTCGAAGGTCGAGCTGCGGCGTGGCACGGCTGCGACGATGGCGCCGTGGCGCAAGCGGCTGTTCATCGCCACCTCGTACGTCACCGCCGACGCCGCCGAGTACTTCGGCCTGCCCCGCGACCGCACGGTCATCATGGGCTCGCAGATCGAGGTGTAGCGCGACGGGGGCGACTCCGCCGCCCCGGCCGGTGTCACCACGTGACGGGAAGCTTCTCCAGCCGGCCGGTCGCCTGGTTGGCGGTGACTTTGATGTCGTCCAGGCCGGCGGCCAGGCGCAGGTGGGGGAAGCGGCGGAACAGGGCGGGGAAGACGATGCGCAGTTCGGTGCGGGCGAGGTTGGCGCCGATGCAGGCGTGCATGCCGTGGCCGAAGGCCAGGTGCACGTTGGGCCTGCGGTCGGGACTGAACTCGTCGGGGCCGGGGAACACCGAGGCGTCGCGGTTGGCCGCGTCGTTGTTGACGAGGACCAGGTCGCCGCGGGCGATGCTGATCCCGCTGATCTCCACGTCCTGGTGGGCGTAGCGCAGCAGGCCGGTCCCCGAGGTCGCGGTCATGCGCAGGATCTCCTCGACCGTCGCGTTCGTCTGGCCGTCCGGGTCGGCGAAGAACCGGTCCCGCCGCCGTAGGTCGGACAGCAGCCAGAGCACGCCGAAGCCGATCCGGGCGGCGGTCGTCTCGTGCCCTGCGAACAGCAGGGCCGCGGCCAGAAGGGACACCTCGCGATCGGTGAAAGCAGGGTCTTCGGCCTGGGCGGCGACGAGGTCGGAGATGACGTCGGGTCCTGGAGCCTCCCGTTTGGCCGCCGCCAGGCGGTGGGTGTAGGCCATGAACTCCGCCAAGGCCGCCTGAGCGTCCGCGCCGTCGTACATGCCGCCGATCCGTTCTGACAGGCCGCGGAAGAAGGCGCGGTCGGCGTGGGGCACGCCGAGCAGGTCGCAGATCACCAGTGCCGGGAGCGGGAACGCCAGCAGGTCGTGCAGATCCACCGGGTCACCGGGCCCGGCGTCGTGCGCGGCCCGCATGTCGTCCAGGCAGCGGTCGGTCAGTTCCTGGATCCGCTCGCTCAGCCGCCGCATCCGGGGCGCCGAGAACGCCGGAGTCAACAGCCTGCGCATCCGCTCGTGCTCGCGCTTCTCGTCGGCGTGGCTGACCCTGGGGCCGCCGGCCAACGCCGACTCCGAAACCCGGGACGCCTTGTCCGGCTCAGGATGCGAGCGGCCGAACCGCGGGTCACCGAAGATCTGCCTCGCCTCGGCGTAGGAGGTCACCAGCCACGCGGGGTCACCCGCCGGGGTGGTCACCCGTGTCAACGCCCCTTGACGCCGCAGCACGGCATACAGCGGCGCGACGTCAAGCGCGTTGGGCCGGTCGAAAGGAAGCCGGGGCGCGGGATCGAGAGTGCTGGTCATCAGTCTTCCTCCGGGGTCGCGAGCTCGGTGGGCAACTATGCGTCGGCGAGTTTGGGGGTGGCTGCGATGGCTTGGAGCAGCTGGGCGATCTCTTCGCCGGGTTCGGCGGGGGTGGTGTAGCCGGTTTCGTCGCGTATTTCGGAGAGGTGGTCGCGTATGTCCTCGATGGACAGTGTGGGGTGGTAGTAGCCGCGGGTTCTTCCGGTGAAGAATCTGGCGACCTGGCCGGCGCCGGCGGTGTAGGTCTCGCCGGTGATCGGGCAGTCCTCATGGGACAGGAAGGCCACGACGGGGGAGACCAGCGCGGGGTCGAGCTTGCCGGCGACGGCGTCCATCATGGCCCGGGCCTCGGGGGTGAGTTGCCGGTCCGCCTCGCCCATGGAGTGGGTGAGCATGCGGGTGGCGGCGATGGGAGCGATGGCGTTGACCTTGATGCCGTGCGACGCGCCCTCCTGCGCGAGGGTTCTGGTGAGGCCGACGACGCCCGCCTTGGCCGCGCCGTAGTTGCTCTTGCGGGCGGTGCCGAGCAGTCCGGCGGCCGAGGTGGTGTTGACGATGCGGCCGTACCCCTGTTCCCGCATGACGAGCCAGGCCGGCTTGGTCACGTGGAACGTACCGCGCAGGTGCACGTCGATGACCGGGTCGAGGTGAGCGGGCGTGAGGTCGGCGAACGGTGCGTCGCGCAGGATGCCCGCGTTGTTGACGAGGATGTCGAGCTGTCCGTACGTCTTGAGCGCGGTGCGGACGATGGCCTCACCGCCGTCGGCGGTGGCGACGCTGTGGGTGTCGGCGACCGCTTCGCCGCCCTGGTCGCGGATCTCTTGTGCGACCGCCTCGGCCGGGCCGGTGTCGTCGCCGTCGCCGTCGATCGGGCCGCCGAGGTCGTTGACGACCACGTGTGCGCCGCGGGAGGCCAGAAGCAGTGCGTGGTGGCGGCCGAGACCGCCGCCGGCGCCGGTGACGATGGCGACCCGGCCGTCGAATCGAAGATCCGTCACGGCTTCTCCCAGGTGACGGGCAGCTCGTGGACGCCGTAGATGCTCATGTCGTTTCGGAAGCGGATCTGCTCCAGTGGCACGGCGAGCCGCAGGTTCGGCAGGCGGCGCAGCAGGGTCGGCAGCGCGATCTCCAGTTCGGCGCGGGCGAGTGTCTGCCCGAGGCATTGGTGGATGCCGTAGCCGAAGGCCATGTGCGTACGGGTGCTGCGGTCGATGTCGAGGGTGTCGGGGTCGTCGAGGAAGGCCGGGTCGCGGTTGGCGGCGGGCAGGTTCATGATCAGACCTTCGCCCGCGCGGACGAGCGTGCCGCCGATCTCGATGTCCTCTTTGGCCACCCGGGCGACGAGGCTGTGCACGATGGTCAGGTAACGCAGCAGTTCCTCGACCGCTCCCGAGACCACCTTGGGGTCGTCGGTGTCGCGGATGCGGGCCAGGGTGTCCGGGTTCTCCAGCAGGGCCAGGGTGCCGAGACCGATCATGTTGGCGGTGGTTTCGTGCCCGGCGCTGAGCAGGATGAAGCTGTTCATCGCGATGGTCTCGCGGGTCAGCTCCCCGGTCGGGAGGTACTCGTGGATGAGGCGGCTGATCAGGGCGTCATCGGGCTCGCGTTCCTTGCGGGCCACGAGTTCGTACAGGTAGCCGAAGATCTTCCCGTTGGCCTGCTGCTTGTCCTCCTCGGTGGCGGTGCGGCTCATCAGGACGCCGGTGATCTCCTGGAAGAGGCCGTGGTCGGAGTACGGCACGCCGAGCAGCAGGGAGATCACCAGGGACGGGATCGGCAGCGCGTAGGCCTGGACCAGATCCGCGGTGCTGCCGCCGGCGACCATCGTGTCGATGAACTCGTTGGCCATCTTCTCGATCTCCGGGCGCAGGGCGTTGACCCGTTTGACCGTGAAGTCCTTGGTGAGCATCCGCCGCAGCACGGCGTGCTCGGGGTCGTCCATGCGGGGAAAGAGCTTGGGCATGTTGCCGCCGTGGTGTTCCGCGCTGCTCTGCTGCGCGGCGACCTGCGCGCTGATCCGCGGGTCGGTCATGGCGGTTTTGATGTCCTCGTAGCGGCTCACGGCCCACACCTCGTGGCCTTGCCAGTTCACCTTGCGCAGGCCGCCGCTCGCACGCCACTGCGTGTACTCGGGGGCTGGGTCGAACGGGCAGCGGGCGTCGCGGTCGCCGGGGAAGACCGGCAGTTCGGTGTCGGGGGTCGTCATGGAATCCTCCTGGGGAGTCGGACAGCGGTGAGTGCGGTGCGCCACGGTGAGCCGGTCACGACCCGGCCAGGTGGATGGCGGCGGCCGGGCAGACCAGGGCCGCTTCGCGGACCGCGTCGTGGAACTCCGTGGCGGGGGTCTCGTCCAGCAGCACGACGACGCCGTCCTCCTCTCGCTGGTCGAAGACCTCCGGTGCGAGCAACACGCATTGCCCTGCGGCGACGCACGCGCCGGTCTCAACGCTCACCTTCATCGGATCTCCTCGCACGACAAGAACTTGCAGTTGACTGCAAGTTCGCTCTGCGGTCGAAGCTAGCACAAGTTGCAGTCGACTGCAGGTTGCTACTCTGTCGTGGTGGTCACCGATACCGAACGCCGGTTGCGCGCCGACGCGGCGCGCAACGCCGAACGCATCCTGCGCACCGCGCGCGCGGTCTTCGCCGACCTCGGCCCTGACGCGCCGCTGGAGGAGATCGCCCGCCGCGCCGACGTGCGCATCAGGACGCTGTACAACCATTTCCCCAGCAAGGCGGACCTGGTTCGGGCCGCTCTCGACCAGAGCATCGCCGAAGACCTCGCGCCTGCCGTCGAACGAGCACTCGCCGACCAGGATCCGTCGCACGGCCTCGTCGGCCTGATCGAGGCGGCGATGGGCCTGGCGGCCCGCGAGCTGAACACCCTGGCCGCCGCACGCCACGCCGGCACCCTGACCGCGGAGGTCTACACCCCGTTCTACGAATCGCTGACCCTGCTCGCGCGGCGCGCGCAGGACGCCGGCCTGCTGCGCGCCGACCTCGTCCCGGACGACCTGCCCAGGATCATGGCCATGCTGACCAGCACGCTGTGGACGATGCCCTCCGGCGACGAGGGCTGGCGGCGCTACCTCGCGCTCGTCCTCGACGGACTGGCCCCCGCCGCCGCCGCGAACCCCCTGCCTCCATCGGCCACCCTGCTGACGAGGACGCAGAAAGGCGACTGGCTGCTCTGACCCCAGGGCGGCGTCGAGACGGTGCGTAACCGATGCTCGGTAGCGGTGACCGCCACGCCACGACAGCAACCGACATTCGACTGCCAGTTGTGCTAGCGTCCGATTCGCCGCAGTAACTGATAGTTGGCTGCCGATTGTGGGGGGAGAGGCTGACATGTCGACGACCGGCTTCCGAAAGGAGAGTCATGCCGTCCTGGCTTGATCCGGAGACCATCATGCACACCCTCGGGCCGTTCACCCTGCTGGGGCTGTGCCTGATCGTCTTCGCCGAGTGCGGGCTGCTGATCGGATTCATCCTGCCCGGCGATCCGCTGCTGTTCACCGCGGGCCTGTTCACCGCGAGCGGGAGGATCGACGTCCCGCTGTGGCTGGTGTGCGCGCTGCTCTCGGTGAGCGCTGTCGTCGGCAACATCTGCGGCTACTGGATCGGCGCGAAGGCCGGCCCGGCGCTGTACAACAAGCCGGACTCCAAGCTGTTCAAAAGGCAGCACCTCGCCCGGACGCAGGAGTTCTTCGACCGGCACGGCCCTCGCGCGATCATCCTGGCCCGGTTCATCCCGCTGGCCCGCACGGGCATCACCACGGTGGCCGGCGTCGCCCGGATGGAGCCGAAGAAGTACCTCATCTACTCCGCCATCGGCGGCGTGCTGTGGGCCGCCGGCGTCACCCTGCTCGGCGCCTTCCTCGGCCGGATCCCGTTCGTGCGCGACAACGTCGAGACGATGCTGATCGTGATCGCGCTGGTCCTGGCCGTCCCGCCCGTCGTCAAGATCCTCCAGGCGCGCCGAAGGAAGAAGCTCGCCGAGAACCTCGTCGGCGGATCCGAAGAAGTGCCGACCGGCTCTGACTGAGATGGCGACTCGTCAGTCGTCCTTGATGGGGGTGCGGAAGAAGTCCCGGATGTCCTCGGCGAGCAGCTCCGGCACCTCCATCGCGGCGAAGTGGCCGCCGCGCTCGAACTCCGACCAGTGCCTGATGTCGTACAGCCGCTCGGCCAGCGGTCGCACCGACTGCGTGATGTCGTGCGCGAACACCGCCACGCCGACCGGCGCCGGGCACGGCTCGATCCCTCGCGGGGCGTCGTGGTGCAGGCGCGCCGAGGAGGCCGCGGTGGCGGTCAGCCAGTACAGCGAGACGTCGGTGAGCATCCGCTCGTCACTGATGTGCGAGCGGGGGTCGGTCCACTGCGCGAAGCGTTCGGCGATCCAGACCAGTTGGCCGACCGGCGAGTCGGTCAGCGCGTAGCCGATGGTCTGGGGGGTGAGGGCCTGCAGGGCCTGGTACGGCGGCCGGTTCGCCATCAGATGCCGGATCTTGTCCAGCCGGGCCTCGTCCGTCGCGGACAGTTCGAGGCCGGCGTCCGGGACGGGCGCGGTCGGCAGGTAGTTGACGTGCACCCCGACGACCCGCTCGGGCGCCACGGCGCCGAGCGCCAGGGAGATGCCCGCGCCGAAGTCGCCGCCCTGCGCGCCGTAGCGCTCGTACCCGAGACGGCGCATCAGTTCGGCCCAGGCCCTGGCGACCCGGACGATGTCCCAGCCGCGCTCGTGGGTCGGCCCGGAGAAGCCGTACCCCGGGATGGACGGGATCACCAGATGGAACTCGCGCGACAGCGGCTCGATGACATCGAGGAACTCCAGGAACGAGCCGGGCCAGCCGTGGGTGAGGACCAGCGCGAGCGCGTCCGGCTTCGCGGACCGGACGTGGACGAAGTGGACGTTCTGGCCCTCGATCTCGGTGGTGAAGTGCGGGAGCTCGTTGAGCTCGGCCTCGTGCCGGCGCCAGTCGTACCTGGTCCGCCAGTGTTGCGCGAGTTCCTTGAGCCGCGCCAGCGGGAAGCCGTAGTCCCATCCGGCGTCGGCGACCTCGTTGGGCCAGCGGGTGCGGGCGAGCCGGTCGGTCAGGTCGTCGAGGTCGGCTTGGGGGATGTCGATGTGGAACGGCTTGATCATGGTCTCAACATTCATTTGGGGGACTAACGTTTGTGCTCCAAACAATAGCACAATCATTAGTGCGGCAAACGATCCGTTAGACTTGCCGCATGGAGAACCCGTCCCAGGAGAGGCCCGCCCGGTGGGAGGGCCTGCCGAGCTGGCTGCTCGGCCAGACCGCCAACCACGCGCACCGCCTGGTGGGCGATGGGTTCTCCTCCGTCGGCGGCCGCGGCTACCACTACCGCCTGCTGGCGACGCTGGAGGAGCGCGGCCCGGCCAGCCAGGCCGCGCTGGGCCGCCGTAGTGGCATCCACCTCAGCGACATGGTCGCGACGATCAACGAACTCGCCGAGCGCGGCCTGGTCGAGCGCGCCCCGGACCCCTCCGACCGGCGGCGCAACGTCATCTCGCTGACCTCGGCGGGCAAGCGGCAACTGCGGCGACTGGAGAAGCGGCTGGCCGAATGCCAGGACGAACTGCTGGCTCCGCTGTCACCCGAGGAGCGACAGCAGCTGACCGACCTGCTGTTCAGACTGTTGGACCACCACAACCGACGAACCGGCACCCCCGAAGAGCCAACGCGCTGACGGGGATCCTCGTCAGCTCACCATTGTTCGCCTTCGCGGCCTGAGCAGCCCTTACTCCAGGCACAACACTCATCTTCCGTTGCGTACCGCTCAATCCGAGGCTCACTTCGGGTTCGCCATCAGCTCCTACCGTGGCGGCGGAGGAGCTGATATGGAACTGCGGCAGCTGACCGTCTTCCTGGCCATCGCCGAGGAACTGCATTTCGGACGCGCGGCCGAGCGCCTGCACCTGGCGCAGTCGTCGGTCAGCGAACGGTTGCGGCAACTCGAACGCGAGGTGGGCGTCGAGTTGATCGCCAGGAACTCGCACCGGGTCAGGCTCACCCCTGCGGGCGAGACCTTCCGCGACGAGGCGCGGCACGTGCTCGACCAGGCCGAACACGCCAAGCGTGCGGCCAGGGAGACGGCCGCCGGCACCATGGACGCGATCAGCATCGGGTTCAACTTCGCCGCCGGGCAGATGGTTCTGCCGAAGACACTGGCTTACCTGCACGCCGAGTACCCGCGGCTGAAGACCACGTTGTGGGAGCGGCTGTCCGGCCCCCAACTCGTCGCGCTGACGGCG
The DNA here is from genome assembly GCF_042650645.1 of Nonomuraea purpurea. Classification (NCBI taxonomy): domain Bacteria; kingdom Bacillati; phylum Actinomycetota; class Actinomycetes; order Streptosporangiales; family Streptosporangiaceae; genus Nonomuraea; species Nonomuraea purpurea. Next base: position 55,625 of record NZ_JBHSBI010000022.1, on the reverse strand, counting down.
AGAGAGCTGGACGTCGGCCTGGTCTTCGGGCGGCCTCCGGCGGAGGAGTTCGGCTCACGCGAGATGTTCGAGGTGCCGCTGGTCGCGATCGTGCGCGGCTCCCACCCGTGGGCGGGACGCGCGGCCGTGCCGATGGGCGAGGTGGCCCGGCAGCCGTGCGTCATGCTGCGCCGTGAGCACAGCCCCGCGATGCACGACGCGATCACCGGCGCCGCCGCGCGATCGGGTACTCCGCTCAACGTCGTGGAGGAGATGGACGATTCGTCCGCGACCGCGATCACGATCCAGGGCGGCGACCTCGTCGCGTTCGCGTCGAGGATCCGGCTGCCGCATTCGATGGCGAATGGCCTGGCGGCCGTGCCGCTGGTGGATCCGACGCCTATGCTGGGCGTCTGCGTCGCCTGGCGATCGGGCGACGCCCGTGCCCCGGTCCGTGCGTTCCTCGACTGCGTCGCGCACGCCGGCCCGTTCTCGTGACGATCGGCGGAGCCGATCGGGCGTTCGGGAACTGCTCGTTGCCGCTCCCCATGGCCCTGCCTACGGTTTCGACTGCGAAACACGTCATAGAGGGGCCTCCACCATGCGGTTGACAGTACTCGGTTGCCGGGCGGGAATGCCGTCGGACGGACAGGCGAGTTCCGGCTATCTGGTGACCAGCGAATCCACGAAGATCCTCCTCGACTGCGGGCCGGGCGTAGCCACGGTCCTCAGCGGCGCGTGCTCGCCGGGCACGCTCAGCGCGGTCGTCCTCAGCCACCTGCACAGCGACCACTGCTACGACCTCCTGCCGGTCGGCAAGAAGATCATCGCCGACCAGCTCAGGGATCCGATGGCTCCCGCCGAGCCCGCGGGCCTGCGCCCGCCGATCCCGCTCTACGTGCCCGCGGGCGGCCGCAGCCTCCTTGAGGAGCTGTCGGCGCTGTTCCCGCTGACGACCCTGCCGGTGCTGGAGAAGGCGTTCGAGATCGCCTTCGACGTCGTCGAGTACGAGTCTGGCGACACCTACGAGGTGGGCGACTGCGTGATCAGCCTGCACGAACTGCGGCACGCCCTGCCCAACTGCGGCGTGCGCGTGGAGTCCGCCGATGCGAGCCTGGCCTACACCGGTGACACCGGCGTGACCGACGCGCTGGTCACGCTGGCCGAGGGCGTCGACCTGTTCCTGGCGGAGGCGTCCCTGACCGAGACCGACACCGGCGACCACGGCCACCTGAGCGCCGCCGACGCCGCCCGCGCCGCCCGAGCGGCGGGCGTCGGCCGCCTGGTCCTGACCCATCTTCCCTCTGCCGAGCCCTCCTTCCTCGACGCGCGCGCGGCGGAAGCGGCCCGGGTGTTCGGCGGACCGGTCCTGGTGGCCGCTCCCGGCAACTCCTACGATCTCGCGAAGGACGGCGCATGAAACTCCACCTCTCCACGGGCGCCCGGCTGACTGCCGTCGCCGGCGTGCTCGGCCTGACCGCGGCCTGCGGAGGGACCAGCGGGGCCGCGGAAACCGGCGGCCCCGTCACGATCAGCTTCCTGTCCTACAACTACGGCACCCCAGACCTCGGCGGTCAGGGCACCCAGCAGCTCATCGACGCCTTCCAACGCGAGCATCCGGACATCCGCATCAAGCCTCAGGGCGTGGCGACGAAGGACGTGCTGACCAAACTCCGCACCGACACGGCGGCGGGCAGCCCGCCGGACGTGGCTCAGATCGGCTGGAGCAAGATGGCCGAGGCGGCCACCAGCCTGCCCCTGGTGCCCGTCCAGGACATCCCGCCGGCCGGCGCCTGGTCCAGCCACGTCGCCGGGATCTCCCCGGCGATCATGAAGGCGGTCGAGCGGGACGGCAAGGTGTGGGCGATGCCGTACACGATGTCCGTGCCGGTGCTGTACGTCAACGCCGACCTGTTCAAGAAGGCCGGGCTGGACCCGGCCAAGCCGCCGGAGACGGTCGAGGACGTCAAGAGCGCGGCCCTGAAGATCAAGGCGAAGGGCGCCGAGGGTGTCTACTTCGACGTGGCCAACGCCGGCAAGTCCGACTTCCTCACCCAGTCCGTGATCGCCAGCAACGGCGGCGCGCTCGTGGGCTCCGACGGGTCCGTCACCCTCGACCAGCCCGACGCCGTGCGGGCGCTGTCCGCGATGAGCGATCTGACGAAGTCGGGGGCCCAGCCCTCGGTCTCCACCGACGACGCGACCGCGGCCTTCGCCGCCGGGCGGCTGGGCATGCTGGTGACCAGTACGGCGCTGCTCACCTCGCTGGAGAAGGCGGCGGCGGGAAAGTTCGAGCTCAGGACCGGCGCCTTCCCGGGCTTCGCCGGCAAGCCGGCCCGGCCCACCTACTCCGGCGCCGGCCTGGCCGTGCTGGCCAAAGACGAGCGGCACCGGCAGGCGGCCTGGGAGTTCATCCGGTTCCTGAGCAGCGAGCAGGGCTACACGATCATCACCTCGACGATCGGATACCTGCCCCTGCGCAGGTCCATCGTCGGCGACGATCGCTATCTCGGGCCGTACTTCGCCAAGAACCAGCTGCTCAAGCCGTCGCTGGAGAAGCTGGAGACGGTGGCGCCGTACAGCTCCTTCCCCGGCAAACGGGCCAACGAGGCGGTCATCGTGCTGCAGGACCAGGCCGTCGAGCCCATCGTCTTCCGCGGCGCCGACCCCGCCAGGACGCTGTCCGCGGCGGCGGACAAGATCCGCGCGCTCGTCCAGCGATGACCACGGCACCCAGAGGGCGGCACGGCGCGGCGGCCTGGCTCTTCCCCGCGCCGGCGCTGCTGGGGCTGGTCGTCTGGATGTATGCCCCCATGGTCGCCACCGGGGCGCTCAGCTTCCTCGACTGGGACCTCACCTCTCCCACCTGGTCGTTCGCCGGGGCCGGCAACTACGTGCGGCTGGTGACGCAGCCCGAGTTCGCCAACGCGGTGGGGCGCACGCTGCTGTACGTCCTGGCCATGCTGCCCTTCGCCACGGTCGTCCCGCTCGGGCTGGCCATCCTGTTGTGGAAGCGGCCGGGACGTGCCTCGGACGTCTACCGGGCCCTGCTCTTCCTGCCCGTCATGCTGGCTCCCGTGGCCACCGCCATCTCCTGGCGGTTCCTGCTCAACCCGCTGCAGGGGCTGGTCAACACGCTGCTCGGCGGGCTCGGGCTGCCGCAGCCCAACTGGCTGGGCGACCCCGGCACCGCCCTGCCGGTCATCGTGCTGATCACCGCAGCGAAGATCGCGGCGCTGAACATGCTCCTGTTCGGCGCCGCCCTCACCGCGCTGGACCGCAGCTGTCTCGAGGCCGCGCATGTGGACGGCGCCACCGAATGGCAGACCACCCGGCACATCGTCCTGCCGCAACTACTGCGAACCACCGTGCTGCTGACGCTGCTGTGCGTCGTGCTCGCCGGTCAGTGGGTGTTCACGAATGTCGCGGTGCTCACCCAGGGTGGTCCCGACGGCGCCACGGACAACATTTACTACCGGCTTTATACCTACGGATTCACCTTTTTCGACATCGGCACCGCCTCGGCGGCGGGAGTCGTGATCGTCCTGGTTCTCGGGCTCGTCGCCCTCGTCGGAAGGAAGCGGCGTGCGCGCACATAGCGGCACCCATGGCAGGGACGTACGCCGGCTCGGCTGGCACGCCGTGCTGTTGGCGTCGGTCGCCGTGATGGTCTTCCCCCTGCTGTGGGCGCTGATCGCCTCGTTCAAGCCGGCGAACGAGATCTACGGCGCCGGGCTCCTGCCGTCGTCGGCGAGCCTGGAGAACTACCGGGTCGCGCTGCTCGACTTCCCCATCGGGCATGTGCTGGTCAACACGCTGGTGATGGCGAGCGGCGTCACGCTGCTGCAACTCCTGGTCGCGGTCCCGGCCGCGCACGCCTTCGCCCGGTTCCGCCTGCGCCACGAGCGCATGGCCACGGCGCTGGTCACCGGGGCGCTGCTCATGCCGCCTCAGGCCGTGATCGTGCCCCAGTTCCTCATGGTGTCGGAGCTGGGATGGCGGGACACGTACTGGGGGCTGATCATCCCGCAGGTGTCCGGCTGCGCCCTCGCGGTGCTCCTGCTGCGCGAGCACGTACGCGCCATCCCCGTGAGCCTGTTCGAGGCGGCCACCGTCGAGGGCGCCTCGGAGTGGTCCATGCTGAGGTTCGTCACGCTCCCCCTTCTTCGCCCGGCCCTGGGTGCCGTCGCGATCCTCGTCTTCGTCGGCACGTGGAACGAGTACCTGTGGCCGATGATCGTGGCGCCACGCCCGGAACACACGACGATCCAGATGGGCCTGCAGCTTTTCCTGAATCAGGAGGGCGCCAACCCCGGCCCGCTGATCGCCGCCGCCATGCTGACGACCCTCCCGATCGTGGCCGTCTATCTCGTGGCCTCGCGCCGCGTCATCCACGCCTTCCTCCAGTCCGGCCTCCACTGACCGCCCAGCGTGGACGTCCTCCGAACTGGCCGGCCGTCAGGCGGTGACGAGGTGCTCGGGGCGGTCGCGGCGGGTGTGCAGATCCCAGTAGACCCGGGCGATGTCGTCGGGGTCGGCATGCGGGACGCCTTCGGGAGCGGTGGCGCTGGGCAGCAGGTTGATGGCGACGTTCGCAGCGTGGATGCCCTGGTCGGCGAGGGTGTTGTGGAGGTTGAAGACCCAGTTGCGCAGGGCGGCCTGTGCCGTGTTCATGGTGGCGAGCATCGGATAGGGGGTGATGGCGCCGCCACCTGTGGTGTACAGCAGGGTGCCGGTGCCGGCTGCCAGCATGGCGGGCAGCACCGCCTGGGTGGCGGTGACCGCCCCGTACAGGAGGTGCTGGATCGCCGGCTGGAGGTTGTCCACGGTCACCTCCGGCGCCTTGACCATGCTCAGGCCGCCGTGCGGGGAATACTCCAGGACGTCGATGCCGCCGAAGCGCTCGGCGGCCTGGGCCAGCGCCGCGGTCAGCGCAGGAAGGTCGCAGACGTCGGCGGGGAAGCCCGCCGCGGTGATGCCGGAGGCGGCCAGCTGCGCGACGAGGGCGTCCAGGTTGTCCTTGCCGCGGGCGAGCAGGGCGACCCGGAAACCGTGACGGCCGAAGACCTTGGCGATCGACAGTCCCATGCCGGGTCCGGCACCGACGATGGCGATGGCAGGCATGCGTCTACTCCTTGCTGGGCGATGGGGACGCCACTGTGGGCGCGGCGAACTACGCCTGGGTGCGCTGGGCGTCCTCAGGCGGGATCTCGGCGTGTTCACTCGCCGTTGAGCGGGGGCGCGGCGTCGGGGAAGCAGTCCTCGATGCTGGGCACCTCAGGGTCGATGGTTTTCAGGATGCGCTGGGCGATGCGGCCCATCTGCTGCTGCTGGGCCTTGGTCAGCGGGTCGAAGACGAGCCGGCGGACCTCGGCGACGTGCGCGGGCGCGGCGGCGGTGACCGTGGCCCGGCCGTCCTCGGTGAGGGTGGCCAGGGTGTAGCGGCCGTCGGTGGGATCGGGCCTGCGCGAGACCCAGCCGCGTTTCTCCAGCCTGATGACGACGTTGGACAGTCGCGACAGGGTGCTGGCGGTGTAGGTGGCCAGGTCGCTCATCCGCTGGGTGCGCTCGGGCATCATCGACAGCCCGGACAGCACGAGGTACTCGAAGTGGCTGATGCCCGCGTCGCGCTGCATCTGCGCGTCCAGCGCGGCCGGTAGCCGGATCAGGGCATACGCGAGCGCGTACCAGCTCCGCTGCTCCTCCGCATCGAGCCAGCGGGGCTGTCGCGAGTCGTCCATGCCCGCCAGCTTAGCTCCAAGCTTGGAGTACCCACAACGGGGGGATCACTTTTAGCTTGGAGTGTTCTATGCTTGCTGGACGGAGATCCGGTCGAGGAACCCGAGGATCTCGCTGTTGAAGAGCTCGGGCGCCTGCAGGTAAGGCATGTGCCCCACTCCGGGAAGCAGCACAGACGATAGCCCGGGCACGCATCGGGCGATCCGCCGGCCGATCTCCGGTGAGATCGAACGGTCGGCCTCGCCCCACACCTGCAGGACGGGTAGCGTCTGTGCGAGCCGCGCGAGCGAGTCGAGCAGTGGCTGGGCGTCCAATTCCTCGCGCACCATGGTGGCAAGCCGCTGCATGGCGAGGGGAGTCCCGGGGAAGGTGACGATACGGTATTCCTCCTCGACAAGGACGTCCAGGTCGGTGCCGGTCATCCCGGTCATGAACGCCAGACGTGACCGGACCGTCTCGCGATCCGTCTGTGCGAGGCGATCGGCGAGTCCCGCGCGCACCTCCGGACCGAGAGCGCATATTCCGGTAGAGGCGCTCAGTATCAGAGCGTGCAGGGATGGCGAGTCCGGTCTGGAGTGCAGATCGAGCGCCGTGCGAAGCGCCACCTGCCCGCCGAAGGAGGTGCCGATCAGGGTGACCGACTCTCCCTCGACATGGTGTGCCAGGGTCTCGGACACGAATGCGGAAAAGCCTGCCACGGTGTAGCTGACGTCGTCCGCACGGGAGGCGAATCCGTGTCCGGGGAGGTCGACGGCGCGCACCCGATATCCGGCTTGGGCGAGCGGTTCGAGGCATGAGCGCCAACGGTCGGCGCGTCCGCCGATGCCGTGGATGAGCCAGATCTCCCGTGGACCGGTTCCGGATTCCACGATCCGGCTTCTGATGCCCGCGGCTCGGATGGGGTAACTGATGATCATGGCCGCACGTCGGGATGGTCAGTGATCACCGCGTCGGCGTCGATCTCGATGAGCGCGTCCGGCCGGACGAGTGCGTCGATGCGGACCAGCGTACTGGCCGGCTTACGGGGGCCGTCGAAGAACGCCCGCCGGGCATCGTGAATCGCTTCGAAGATCTCTTTGGTGAGGGGAGCCCGCACGTACACGCGGACGCGGACGATGTCGTCCATGGTGCCGCCGAGGGAGTGGAGCACCGCTTCGATCTTGTTCAGGGCGGTGACGCTCTGACGGGAGATCGCCTGCGCCGGCGGCTCATCGAGGTCCGCGCTGTCGGGGGCGGTGCCGGTGTGCCCGGAGATGAACACGAACTTGGCGGTCCCGACGCTCACCACGCTGGCGGGCGCGTACGTCAGGGAGCCGGCGGGCACCGCGCCATCGGCGAAGCGGAACCCGTGCGCTTCCTGGATCTGGACGGAGTCCTCGCGGACCACCTGAGCATGCGTCATGCCTTCTCCTGCTGGTCGATGTCGATCGCGGCGTCGCGTTCGAAACGCTTCACCGTGTGGAAGACGTCAGTGAGGTCGGAATCCCTGACGCCGGGGGCGGCCGGCGGTTCGTTGTCGAGGAAGTCACGGCGCAGGACGGTGTCGTGCGAGAGCGTGCGAGAGCGCAGGTTGCGCCACCGCTGCTCCTGCTCCTGGTCGGCGATGTCGATCGGGCGCCCGCCTTGAATGATGGCGGTGATGCCGCCGGGCTTGAGCAGGACGGACAGGTCCCGGAGCGGGTCGCTCTCGAGCACGAGCACATCGGCTGTCGCGCCGGCACGCATGGTGCCGAGCTTGCCTTCCATCCCGAGCGCCCTGGCCGGAATGGTCGTGGCGGCCCGCATGGCTTCGACGGTCGACAGACCGGCGAAGTCGCGCAGGAGCTGCAGCTCTCGCGCGTGCCATTCACCGTAGGGCGTGACGGCGAAGCCGCTGTCCGTACCGACCATGAAGGTGACACCGGCCTCATGGGCGTCGTGCAGGGTGGAGGCGGTCCGGTCGAGCAGCCTTTTGACGTTGTCGCGGGTCCGCGCCGCGACGCCGACTCTGCTGCCGTAGTCGGCGATGTTGGCGAGCAGGAGGAGGGTGGGCACGAGCGGAATCTTGGAGTCGGCGAGTTCCTCGATGACTTCGGGCGTCATCGAGTTGCCGTGCATGATCCAGTCCATGCCGGCGCGAACCGCCGCCGAGACCTCCGCGGAGCCCCGGGCGTGAATGGTGATCTTGCGCTTCAGTTGGTGGACGAGATTTGCGGCGATGGCCATTTCGTCGTTGGTGAACGCCTGGTACTCGCCGAAAGGGCTGTCGGCGAGCTTGATGAGGTCGACGCCGTTCTTCACCTGGTGGCGGATCTCACGGACCATCTCCTCCACGGTGTTGGTCAGCACGCCGATGCTTCCCTCTGGCACGCCGACGTGATCCGGATACCAGTCGGTGAGCCCGTTGCTGGTGGTGAGATAGCGGCCCGCCGTGTGCATCCGCGGCCCCTGGATCAACCCGCTGACCAGAGCGTCGCGGAGCCCGACTCCGATGTAGTAGCTGCCGCCGGGCTGGGAGATCGTGGTGAACCCGGCGCGCAGCACCTTGCGGAGGTTCGCGGCTGCGATCAGGGTGCGCAGTTCCACGCTGGTGTAGAGGTCCTGCTCCTCTTGCGTGTTGCTCTCCCCGTAGGTCATGTGGCAGTGCATGTCGATCATGCCGGGGGACAGGTACTTGCCGTGGGCGTCGATCTGCTCGATCGTTTCTCCGCGCGGTACTTCCTCGGCGAGATTGATGTCGGCCGCGATCTTCACCATGGTCTCGTCCTGGATGAGGACGTCCTGGTCCCGCCGGACCACCCCGGACTCGGTGTCGACGACATGGCCGCCTTTGATGAGCAACCACGAACTTGTCACGATGTCCCTCCGGGGCGTCGGCGGCAGTGGTTCACGCAGGCTCCGATTCCGGCCGCGTCGGTTCTTACCGTGTCGCCGGGCTGGAGGAAAGTGGGTGGGTTCATCGCGGCCCCCACCCCTGCGGGCGTTCCGGTGGCGACGATGTCGCCGGGACGCAGTCCCACACTTCGTGAGAGGTAGCCCAGCAGCGACGGCACGGGAAAGACCAGGTCGCCGGTTCTGGCGCGCTGGCGAGTGATGCCGTTGACCTCACAGCTGATCTCGATGTCGACGTGGCCCGTGTGGTCCTGGGGAAGCTCGTCGGGTGTGACGATGACGGGACCGAGCGGAGTGGTCCGCTCGAAATTCTTTCCCGTGAACCACTGGCTGGTGCGGTGCTGCCAATCCCTGGCCGTGACGTCGTTGATGAGGGTGTAGCCCGCGATGGCCTGACGGCAGCGATCCTCCGGGGCGTCATGAAGGTCGTCCGCCACGACGACGGCCAGTTCGACTTCCCAATCCATCGCGGCGGACGATGCCGGCAGCAGGATGTCGTCGGTCGGGCCGATCGTGGCCGTGCTCATCTTGAAGAAGACGGTGGGGTGTTCGGGCAGCGGGCGTCCCATCTCTTGGATGTGCCGGCGATAGTTGTGGCCGACGCAGAAAATGCGCGTGGTTTCGTCGGCCAGGTTCAGCAGCACCGGATCGGTGATGACTTCGCCGTTGCTCGGTGCCGACGTCGCCGTGTGTTTCCAGCCGTCGTCTTTGAAGAGATCAGCGAGCCGTGTCGCCTCCAGGAGCGTCGCGCGCGTGCCGGCTTCGGTCATGACCGCGATCCGCGGGCCGGTGTCAGTCAGGACCCTGGCGAGTCTCATCGGGTGTCCTCTCGTGTGGCCGCCGGTTCCGCGGACGGGGAAGGTGCGGCCACAAGGTGGTTGAAGAGCAGGTGTTCCGCAGGGTTGTGGATGTCACCACGCGTCACGTAGTAGATGGGCAGGACGAAATCCTCATCGAGCGGGACGATGGCCACGCCGCTCCCGTGGTAGGCCAACCGCGCGGGCACGAGGCCGACACCCTCGCCGAGCGCCACTCGTGCGAGCACGCTGGGGAAGGCCGCTTCTTGGGCGGTGATGTGGAGCGCACGTCCGGCGTTGTGGAAACGCGCGATGAGCTTGTCGTGCAGTTCACGATGCAGATCCCTGGGCACGACGATGAAGCGTTCGCCGAAGAACTCCTCGATGCCGGCCGAGTCGCGCGAGGCGAGCGCGTGATCGGGGGGAACGGCGACACCGAGTCGTTGCTCACCGACCTGATGGATGAGGTGCTCGTTCTCGCGCGAGGGCAGAGTCGTCACCATGGCGTCGAGCATGCCGAGATCGAGCAATGGGCCGAGTTCGTCGGCGCTTCGAACGGTGACCTCGAAGCGGAACCGCGGATGTGCTTGTTTGAATCTTCTCAGGAGCGTGGGAATGTCGCTCGACAACACGGCGGAGGAAAGGCCGACATTCAGGGTTCCCGCGAACCCCTGCGCCCATGACTCCGCCTCGCTCTCCAGGCGCTTTATCGAGGTCAGGACGATGTGAGCCTGCTTCAGGATGGCCTTGCCCGCCGCGGTCGGCTCCACCATGCCGCCACCGCGCGTGAAGAGCTTGACGCCGAAGTGCGCCTCCAGCTTCGCGATGTGCTGTGACACGCCCGGCTGAGTGGCGTGCAGAGTCTCCGCCGCCCGCACGAAGCTCTTCTGCTCGGCGACCGCGACCAGCGTCTGAAGGAGTCGGATATCGAACATGTGCTCACACCTGTGTCTGACCGGCCCGCGGGGGCAACGGCATCCCGGCGGCCGGATCGAGATCCACGCTGAAGTATCGGCGTCCGGCGTAACCGAGACCCCAACGGTCCGAAGAGCGAACGATGTCGACGACCGTGCACACGAACATCTCGTGAGTGCCCATCACCATGGAGTGGGAGACGCGGCAGTCGAAGCTCGTCAGGCACCCCACCAGCAAGGGGACGCCGGTCGATCCGCGCCTCCAGGCCGCATGGGCGAAACGCGCGGGCATGGCCCGGCTGCCTTGTCCGGCGAATTCGGCGGCCAGGGCGAGTTGGTCGAAGGAGAGGGTGTTCACGGCCAGAACACGACTGCTGCTGATGAGGCTGTGCGCGTAGCTGCGGCGGTTCAGGCAGACCAGCAGGCTGGGGGGTGCGTCGCTGACAGAGCAGACGGCCGTGGCGGTGATGCCGGCGTCATTGCCGTCCGCGACGGTGGTGACGACATGAACGGAGGAGGCGACGAGGGCCATCGCATCGCGGAAGGCCATGCCGGCCCCTGTCGGTTGCGGCACCTGTGATGTCGCCAAGAGGCTCACCTTCTTTGCTACAGGGTGGGCGCGGACCACGACGGGGAACGCCAGCCGTGTTCGTCGTAGTCGTGCATGCACTGCTCGATGAGGTCGTCCAGGGAGGCCATGACCCCGCTTCCGTGAGCGGAGCGCAGGCACTGCAGGCGTATCTCCTCGTGGTTGCCGGCGTAGTTGCGTTCGTAGAGTTCGTGCCGGCCCGCGAATTCCGTCCCGACGGCGTCCCACAGAAGCTTCATGACCTTGATCCGCTCGTTGGCGGTGACGCCGTCGGACCCACGGACGTAGCGGTCGAGGTACGGACCGATCTGCTCGTCGAGCAGGTCGGCGCCGGACGATGGCAGGTAGACCAGCGCGGACGCGACGATCTTGTGGACGATCTCGCGCACGCGGGGGAAGGCGTCAGGCGCGAACACCCGGTAGGCGAAGGCGGACTGCAGGTTCGGCAGCACCGTTCCGTTGACCCAAGGCTGGGCGCCGTCCGCCATCGCGTCCGACAGAGCCCAGAACATGTTGCGCAGGCCGACGATCTCGCCCAGCAGCGCCTGATTGCCGCGGAAGGCATCACCTCCGGTGATTTTCAGCGCACGTGCGACGAGCCCCGTCATGAAGTCGAGTTTGACCGCGTACCTGGTGCAGCCTTGGAGGCAGAAACCCTGCATGAAACCGGACTCGCGGTAAAAGCGCTGGACACGGTCCACGTCCCTGTAGATCAGGACGTTCTCCCATGGGACGAACACCTTGTCCAGGACCAGGATGGAATCGTTCTCGTCGAAGCGGCTGGAGAGGGGATAATCGAATGCCGAGCCGGCTTTGGTGGCGTTGAGCTCGTACGACGTCCGGCAGATGAGCGTGCATCCCGGCGAGTCCATCGGCATCATGAACATGACGGCCATGCTCGGGTCCCCGCCGTCGGACGATCCGCTCTGCCCGACGAAGCTGACCTGTGACAGGGCCGCCCCCGTGGCGACGACCTTCGCGCCCGAGACGATGATCCCGCCGTCCACCTCGTCGTCGATCGTGACGTACACATCCCTGACGGTCTCCGCGGACCTCCCGCGATCAACCGGTGGATTGACGATCGCGTGGTTGATGAACGGCACCGCCTCCTGTGACCAGTGGTGCCATCGGCGCGCGTTCTCTGCGAAATCGCCATAGAAATCGCTGTTCGCGCCCAGCGTGTTCGTCAACGCGGCCTTGAAGTCCGGAGTCCGGCCCATCCAGCCGTAGGTCATCCGTGACCATGCGGCTATCGCGTCGCGCTGTGCGCGCACAGCGGCCGCCGATTCGGCCGGTCTGAAAAAGCGGTGCGTGTAACCGCCGTTGCCGGTGTTGGTCGGGGTGGTCAGGACGTCGCGATGTTCATCCATGTGCAGCGCGTCATAGAGCCTGGCGATCGACCGCGCCGTGTTCCGGAACGCCGGATGACTGACGACGTCGGGGACCTTCTCCCCATTGAGGTAGATCGTCCGCCCGTCGCGAAGGGATGCCAGATACTCCTCTCCGGTGAACGGCCTGGAGTTACTGCCGCGCTGGTCACCGATGCCGGCCGGCACAGTTTCAGAATTCACCGATCGTCCTTTCGAGGGGAAGGCGGATGTCCTCGCGCAGTCCGGCGCGGTCGGTGATGTCACCGCTGCGAACCAGTTGACCGGCCGACGTCACCGCCTGAGAGAACTCCCAGTCGTCCCGCATCGGCCGTACGTGGCGGCGCACCAGTTCACGCACCTTCTCCAACCGGGCTGATGACCGCATTCCGGCGTGGTGGTCCATGCCTTCAGTGGCGGCGAGCAATTCGATGGCGATGATGGAGTACGCGTTGCCGGCCATGTCGAGCAGCCTGCGTGCGCCATGGGTGGCCATGGAGACGAAGTCCTCCTGGTTGCCCGCGGTGGGAATGCTGTCGATCGAGGCCGGATGCGCTCGCTGTTTGGTTTCGGAGGCCAGCGCGGCGGCCGCGATCTGCAGGCTCATGAACCCCGAGGTCAACCCGCTGGCGTTGGTGAGGAAAGCGGGGAGCCCGCTCAATGAGTGGTCAGTGAGGAATGCGATGCGCCGCTCCGACATGGCGCCGATCTCCGAAAGCGCGATGGCCAGCATGTCGGCCGCGAAGGCCACCGGTTCGGCGTGGAAATTGCCGGCGGACACCACGTCACCGGACTCCGCGATCAGCAGGGGGTTGTCCGTCACGCTGTTGGCTTCGATCTCCAACGTGGTGCGCGCTTGCTGGACGAGGTCCAGGCAGGCGCCGAGAACCTGCGGCATGCAACGCACCGAATAGGGATCCTGGATACGGTTGCCGGCACTCGCCTCCCGATAATCCCCGGACGGGAGCAGTCGTCTGAGGATGGCCGCGACCCGCACCTGCCCTGGGTGCGGTCGCAATTCCTGCACGACAGAACTGAACGGAGCAGTTGAGCTGAGCGACGCTTCGACCGACATCGCACCGGTGATCAGCGCGGCGGCCAGGGCGTTCTCGGTCTCGAAGAGTCCTGCGAGCGCGAGCGCGGTCGAAACCTGGGTCCCGTTGAGGAGCGCCAGCCCTTCTTTGGGTCCGAGCACGAGCGGCTGGATGCCCGCCCTCCGCATCGCTTCGTGACCGGGAAGCACTTCTCCGTCGAACCTGGCCGTCCCCCGCCCGATCATCACGGCGGTCATGTGTGCGAGCGGTGCGAGATCGCCGGAAGCGCCGACTGAGCCCTGGGCCGGGATCACCGGGAGAACCCCACGGTCACACATGGCGGTCAACGTGTCGGCCACGACCGGCCTGGTGCCGGATGCCCCCCGAGCCAGCGCCGCCAACTTCAGGCACAGGATCAGACGGACGATGGAGTCCGGCAACGGCTCGCCCACGCCGACGGTGTGCGACAGGACGAGGTTCTCCTGCAGGCGCTCCAGGTCTGCTTCCGCTATCCGCCGGTTCGCCAGCCTTCCGAAGCCGGTGTTGACGCCATAGATGGGAACGTCCGCTTCGAGCAGGCGCAGAGCCAGGGCATACGACCGTTCGACGGAGCTGCGGGCCGCATCGCTCAGGCGTACCACTATCGGGTCGCGCGCGAAGTAGATCTCGCGCCAACTGGCTAGGTTGTTGTTCCCAGGACCTATTGTGAGCAACACGGGCGCTCCTGCCGTCCCCTGTGTGATTGGTGACACACCCGATAGTGGCTGGATTGCCCCATAAAGGCGAATAATGCTTGGGGATTGCTCCATAACGGAGGCTTATTTCTTAGGCTGCGGGCGAGTCGCCAGCGGCTGGGAGCTGAGCGCGATCAGCCGAGCAGACGCAGAACCCTTTCGGCCTGGAGTTCCAGGGCGCCGGCCGGGTTGTGAGGTGCCGCCGGCCCGTTCGGGCCGAGCTGGAGAAACCAGACGAGCGCGATCAGACAGCGAAAATCGCGCACCCGTTCGGCTTCCCCCGGCGCCAGGTCGATGTGGGCCAGAAGCTGCTCTGTGTTCAGGGTGCCGTCGATGCGGGAGATATGCTCGCAGACCTCACCGAGTTCAAAGGCGCGATCATTGCGGCCGGAGTCTTCCCAGTCGATCAGCCATACGCGGCGCTCGTGCTCGTCCCACAGGTAGTTGGCGTGGTTTCCGTCCGCCAGCCCGAGGATCGGCGGGAACGGGTTCGTGGTGAGCTTGCCGGGGGCGATGGAGGCCAGCCAGGCGGCTCCTGCTTGGAACGCCTGCCGGACAAGCGGGTCGTCGCCGAGGTCGGGCCCTTTGCCGGCCCAGGCACGGGCCTTGTCCACGGCCGCGGCGGGTCCCCAGGGGGCGGGCTCGGCCTTCTCCACTACCGGAGCCGGAATCCGGTGCAGCCGGTTCAGAGCGGCGGCCATCGCGCTGATCTGTTCGTCAGTGGCGTGCTCGCCGCGCAGGACACGGCCAGGCAGTTTGCTCATCACGATCACGGGCGGGTGGGCGTCGAGCGTGGCGCTGACGGGCGCGGGCGCGAGGCCAGGCGCATGTTCGGCCAGGAGCGTGAGCGCCGCCCATTCACGGTGGGGCTCTCCTCGGTTCCACGACCGGTATCGCTTGGTCGCGACGTCGTCGCCGAACTCGAGGTCGTGGGTGCTGAATCGGTCGGCCATGCGCTCGCTTCGCCCTTTCGGTCCCTCCGCCGGAGGATGAGAGTACCGCAGCTCAAAGCGTGTTATCAGGCTGCGTGAGGGGCTGCCGGGCAGGACGGGCGGTCGCCATGCGGTGCGGCCCTCCCACGCTCCTGCATGCTCTATCCTGGACAAAGTGGGCATCAGCCCCCATAGCGGGCGCAGGGGGTTCGGCGTCAGACTGGCAAGCGGGGACCCGGCGCCCCGCCGTGCGCGGCTGTCACGGACGTGACCGAAAGCGGGCAGGCCGCATGCGGTCTCCTGCCGCGTGTCCCCCGTCATCGGCGACGTCGTCCAATGGCGTGCCACCACCCCTACTGACGAGATCGACGGAGGTCTTTTGTTGAACACCTCGCCGACCACCGCAGTCCGCCTCTCCCCGCTGGAGCTGGCCGCCAGGATCGTGCCCATCGCGGCCGTCCTGGCCCTGGCCGGGGTGTGGGAACGCAGCCTCCCGGTGTTCGGCGAGATCGTGGTCGTGGCGCTGCTGGGCGCCTGCGTGATCGCCGCGGTGCACCACGCCGAAGTCGTCGCCCACCGCGTCGGCGAACCCTACGGCTCGCTCATCCTCGCCGTGGCCGTCACCGTCATCGAGGTCGGCCTCATCGTCACACTGATGATCTCCGGCGGGCCGGGATCCGCCTCACTGGCCCGCGACACCGTCTTCGCCGCCGTGATGATCACCTGTAACGGGATCCTCGGACTGTCGCTGCTGATCAGCGCACTGCGCAACGGCACCGCCGCCTTCAACGCCAAGGGCACCGCCCCGGCGCTGGCCAGCGTGCTCACACTGGCGACCCTGAGCCTGGTGCTGCCCACGTTCACGACGAGCGTCCCCGGCCCCGAATTCTCCGGCGTCCAGCTCGCCTTCGCGGCCGTGGCGTCCCTGGCCCTGTACGTCCTGTTCCTGTTCGTCCAGAACATTCGCCACCGTGACTACTTCCTGCCCGTCCAGCCTTCCACCTCGCACGCGCCGCAGAGCGCCGTCGGTGCGGCCCCCACCGGGCAGCCGCCTGCGGACGCGGGGGACCAGGAGGCCGACACCGACGACCACGCCGCGGTCCCGTCGGCCCGCACGACCTTGATCAGCCTCGCGCTGCTCGTCATGGCCCTCGTGGCGGTGGTCGGGCTGGCGAAGGTGGAGTCCAAGACCATCGAGGCCGCCGTCACGGGAGCGGGCCTGCCGCACTCGGTGGTGGGCGTGGTGATCGCGCTGCTGGTGCTGATGCCGGAGACCCTCGCGGCCGCCCGCAACGCCCACCGCAAGCGTACGCAGATCAGCCTCAACCTGGCCCTGGGGTCGGCGATGGCCAGCATCGCCCTGACCATCCCGACGATCGCCCTGGCATCCATCTGGCTGGACGGGCCGCTTCTGCTCGGACTGGGCGCGACCCACATCGTGCTGCTCGGTCTGACGGCTGTCGTCGGCGCGCTCACCGTGATCCCCGGTCGCGCCACGCTGCTCCAGGCAGGCGTCCACCTCACGCTGTGCGCGTCCTACCTCTTCCTCGCAGCCGTCCCCTGAGAGCCGTACCCGTGCTCGGCCAGTGCCGTATGGCTGGCGAGGAGTCGTAGCGCCGTGTCAGAGGGTGTCCCGGGGTGCGCGGTGTAGGTCAGGAGGCGATGGCCGGCGCCGTCGGGCACGTGAAGGATCTCGAAATCCAGCTCGACATGACTGACCTCGGGGTGATGGAAGTACTTGCGTCCGGACAGGCAGTTGTGGACCGGGTGTTTGGACCACAGGGCGGCGAACTCATCGCTCTTGATGGTCAGTTCGCCGACCAGGTCGGCCAGCGCCCGGTCGTCGCGGTGGCGGCCGGCGATCAGGCGCAGGGAGGCGACGGCGCGTGCGGCTTCTTCGTCCCAGCGGGTGTACAACTCGCGGGTGTGGCGGTCGAGGAACAACATCCGGGTCAGGTTGGGGCGATCGTCCGGGTGACTGGGAGCGGTGAAGTCGTAGTGTCCCGCCAGCAGGGCGTGTCCGAGGCGGTTCCAGGCCAGGACTTCGGTGCGGCGGCCCATGATGACCGCGGGGACGTCGGCCATCGCGTTGATCAGGCGTACGGTGCTCGGCCTGGCCGTGTCGGGACGCGTGGCGCGCCGCCGCTTGCTCTTCGCCGGTTTCGCCAGGTCATGCAGATGGGTGCGCTCATCGTCGTCGAGGCCCAGCGCACGGGCGATCGCGTCGATGACGGTTTCGGAGGCGTTGGCGCTCTGCCCCTGTTCGAGGCGGGCGTAGTAGGTGGTGCTGACGCCGGCGAGCTGGGCGAGTTCCTCCCGGCGTAGCCCGGGGACGCGGCGGGCGCCGTAGGACACGATTCCCGCGTCCTCGGGGCTCAGCCGGGCCCGGCGGCTGCGCAGGAACTCACCAAGGGCGCCGGCGGCTGACGCGTCCGCTTCGTTCATGCCCTCCATTGTGCCGATGCGTCGGATGCGTGCCTCACCCTGTCAGTGCCAGGCAGCGTGGTGCTCGCTTCAGCGGGGTGTGGCAGCCGAGCACGGACCTCTTCCAGAGTCGGAACTCCTCCGAATCGCTCTTGGAAGGGATCGCCTGGCATGACCAGTCCTGATCAGTCGACCGCCGGTGTCGACGACACCTCTCCTCGCGTACGCATCGGCGGCCGAGAACGCCTGATTCTGGCCGTGTTGCTGACGGCCGGTTTCACCCTGGCCGTCGACTTCTCCATCCTCAACGTCGCCCTGCCGGCCATCGGCGCCGACGTCGGGTTGTCCCTGGGCGGCCTGCAGTGGATCGCGACCGCGTTCTCGCTGTGTGCCGCGGGGTTCACCCTGTTGTTCGGGCGGATCGCCGACCTGTTCGGCCGTCGCCGGCTGTTCCTGGCCGGCATCGCCGTACTCGGCCTCTCTTCTCTGATCGGAGGTTCGGCGGGGACGCCATGGGTGCTGATCGTGGCCAGGGTGGCACAGGGGCTGGCGACCGCCGCGGTCACGCCCGCGGCACTGTCGCTGCTGACCACCTCATTCCCGGAGGGGCCGGTGCGGGACAGGGTACTCGGCCTGAACGGCGCGTTGATGGCGGCGGGGTTCACGACCGGCGCGATCCTCGGCGGCGTGCTCACCGATCTGCTGAGCTGGCGGTGGGCGTTCTACATCAACGTCGCCGTCGCGGTCGTGGTTCTGCTGCTCGCGCCTGTGGTGCTGTCGGAAAGCCGGCCGGAACGCCGGCCCGCACTCGACGTGCCCGGAGCGGTCACGGTCACCCTGGCTCTCCTGGCGATCGTGTACGGGCTGACCCAGGCCGGACAGAAGTCCTGGGGCGACCCCCATGCCTACGGCGCGCTCATCGCCGGCGCCGTCCTGCTGATCGTCTTCTGGGTGATCGAACAGCGGGTGCCGCAGCCGCTGGTGCCGGTACGGGTCATACGCCGGCGGACCGTCGGATGGGGCAACGCGGCCGGCCTGCTGGCGTTCGCGACCGAGACGTCAGTGGTGTTCCTGCTCACGCTCTACCTGCAAGAAGTGCTGGGGTATTCGCCGCTGGCGGCAGGTCTGTCCTTCGCCGTGCTGGGCGTCGGCACCGTCGTCGGCGGCGTCATCGGGCCCAGGATCATCGGCGCGTTGGGCAACAGGAACGCGCTGGTGGCCGGTTTCCTCCTTCAGGCCGCGGCGACCCTCCCACTGGTCTTCCTGGATGATCGGCCCTGGTGGATCGTCGTCCTGCTGGCCACGACCTTCGTCGGCGGAGTCGCCAACCTGGTCGCGATCGTCGCCTTCATGGTCACCGCGACGTCCGGGCTGCCCGATGAGGAGCAGGGTCTGGCCACCGGCCTGGCGACGATGAGCCAGCAGATCGGTATCACGATGGGCATTCCGATCATGTCCGCGCTCGCCACCGCGCGGATCAATGCCCTCGGCGGCCAGACCCCGCACACCGTGCTGCATGGGGTCAGCCTCGCCCTGACCGTGAACGCGGCGGCGTGCGTCCTCGCCGCGGTGCTGCTCGGGGTGTTCCTGCGGGCATCCGGGCGGGCGCGGACGCCCGCAGGAACGGCACCTCAGCGTTGACCTGCTCGATGCCGCGTCCGCACCGTGGAACACCGGCAGGGGATCAAGATCCCTCTGCGCATGGGTTTCATCGACTCCGGCTCCTGCTACAAACTGGGCACGGACCCGACGGACTCGTCGTACGGCCGCTACATCATGGAGGTCGCTTGAAGATTCTTGTCACCGGGGGCGCCGGATTCATCGGCTCCCACTACGTACGGACCCTGCTCGGCCACGACGGCTGCGAGCGGGTCACCGTGCTGGACAAGCTGACCTACGCGGGAAACCCGGCCAATCTCGCCGGCGTCGAAGGGAACGACCGCTTCCGGTTCGTCCGCGGGGACGTCTGTGACGCCGGCCTGGTCGGCGCGCTCGTGGCCGAGCACGACCACGTCGTGCACTTTGCCGCCGAGTCCCACGTGGACCGCTCGATCGAGAGCGCGGGCGAGTTCGTGCGCACCAACGTCGTCGGCACCCAGACGCTGCTGGACGCCGCGCTGCGCTCCGGCCTGGACACCTTCGTGCACGTCTCGACGGACGAGGTCTACGGCTCGGTCCCCGAGGGTTCCTCGCGCGAGGACGACCCGCTGCGCCCCAGCTCCCCCTACGCCGCCTCCAAGGCCGCCTCGGACCTGATCGCCCTGTCCTACCACCACACCCACGGCCTGGACGTGCGCCTGACCCGGTGCTCGAACAACTACGGGCACCACCACTACCCCGAGAAGGTCATCCCGCTGTTCATCACGAATCTGATGGACGGCCGGAAGGTGCCGCTGTACGGCGACGGGCTCCACGTCCGCGACTGGCTGCACATCGACGACCACGTACGGGGGATCGAGCTCGTGCGCGGCGCCGGCCGTCCCGGCGAGGTCTACAACATCGGCGGCGGCACGGAGCTCACCAACCGGCGCCTCACCGAGCTGCTGCTGGCGGCCTGCGGCGCGGGCTGGGACATGGTCGAGCACGTCGAGGACCGCAAGGGGCACGACCGCCGCTACAGCGTCGACTGGACCAAGATCGGGACAGAGCTGGGGTACCGGCCGCGCAAGGACTTCACCGAGGGCCTGGCCGAGACCGTCGCCTGGTACGTGGACAACCGCGACTGGTGGGAGCCGCTGAAGACCGCAGGGGTGCCGGCCCTGCGGTGACAGCGGCGGAGCCGGCCCGGCGGGGGTGACACGCCGGGCCGGTGTGCCTCTCAGGCGTTCTCGCGCGCCGGGGGCAGAAGCGCGGCGGCGGCCACGACGAGCGGGTCGAGCCGGCCGTCGTCGGCGCCCGCGTCGGCGAGCAGCCTGGCCCTCATCCGGGGATCCCAGAAGGAGCGGATGTGGGCGGCGATCTGCTCGGCCGCCCAGGCCGGGTCGCGGCTTCTGAACTGCGCCGCGATCTCGTTCGACAGGCGGATGTGCGGGGGCGTCTGCGTCGTGGTCACGTGATCACTTCACCGGTGCGGGGGCCGAGACAGGGTGCTTCAGTGACACCTGGACCGCGGTCACCTTGTACTCGGGACAGTTGGTCGCCCAGTCGGAGTTCTCCGTGGTCACGACGTTCGCGCCGGTCACCGGGTGGTGGAAGGTCGTGTAGACCACCCCGACCGGCATACGCTCGGCGATCTTCACCCGGAGGCTGGTCTCGCCGACCCGGCTGGCCAGCGCCACGGTGTCGCCGTCGCGGATGCCGCGCACCTCGGCGTCGTGCGGGTGCATCTCCAGCAGGTCCTCCGGATGCCAGGCGGTGTTCCCGGTACGGCGGGTCTGGGCGCCCACGTTGTACTGCGACAGGATGCGTCCCGTCGTCAGGATCAGCGGGAACTTGCGGGTGCTGCGTTCCTGGGTCGGGACGTAGTCGGTCGTCACGAACCGGCCCTTGCCGCGCACGAACCCGTCGATGTGCATGATCGGGGTGCCCTCGGGCGCCGCGTCGTTGCACGGCCACTGGACGCTGCCGACCTGGTCGAGCTTGGCGAACGACACCCCCGCGAAGGTGGGCGTGGTCATCGCGATCTCGTCCATGATCTGCGCGGAGTCGTCGTACTTCATCGGGTAGCCCATCGCCTGCGCGATCTCGCAGACGATCTCCCACTCGTGCTTGCCGGTCCGTGGCGCCATCACCGGGCGGACCCGGTTGATCCGGCGCTCGGCGTTGGTGAACGTGCCGTTCTTCTCCAGGAACGAGGTGCCGGGCAGGAAGACGTGCGCGTACTTCGAGGTCTCGTTGAGGAACAGGTCCTGCACGACCACCAGGTCCATCGCCGACAGGGCGGCGGTGACGTGCTTGGTGTTCGGGTCGGACTGAACGATGTCCTCGCCCTGCACGAACAGGCCCATGAACGTGCCGTCGAGGGCGGCGTCGAACATGTTGGGGATGCGCAGGCCCGGCTCGGGGTGCAGCACCCGGCCCCACAGCGTCTCGAAGGTGCCGCGCACGACGTCGTCGGAGATGTGCCGGTAGCCGGGCAACTCGTGCGGGAAGGATCCCATGTCGCACGAGCCCTGCACATTGTTCTGCCCGCGCAGCGGGTTCACCCCGACGCCCTCGCGTCCGATGTTGCCGGTGGCCATGGCCAGGTTGGCCATGCCCATCACCATGGTCGAACCCTGGCTGTGCTCGGTGACGCCGAGGCCGTACATGATGGTGGCGTTGCGCGCGCCCGCGTACAGGCGGGTCGCGGCCCGCAGCTCGGCCGCGGGGATGCCGGTGATCGACTCGACCGCCTCGGGGCTGTGCTCGGGGGCGGAGATGAACCGCTCCCACTCGGCGAAGTCCTCGCAGCGCTCGTCGACGAACTCCCGGTCCACCAGGCCCTCGGTCACCACCACGTGGCTCATGGCGTTGATCAACGCCACGTTGGTGCCGGGCAGCACCCGCAGGTGGTGTTCGGCCTGGACGTGCGGGGAGCGCACCAAATCGATCCGGCGCGGGTCGGCGACGATGAGCTTGGCGCCCTGGCGCAGCCGGCGCTTGATCCGCGAGCCGAACACCGGGTGGGCGTCGGTCGGGTTCGCCCCGATGACCAGGATGACGTCGGCCTTGTCCACGGACTTGAAGTCCTGGGTGCCGGCCGACGTGCCGTACGTCTGCTTGAGCCCGTAGCCGGTCGGCGAGTGGCAGACGCGGGCGCAGGTGTCCACGTTGTTGTTGCCGAAGGCGGCGCGCACCATCTTCTGGACGACGTAGACCTCCTCGTTGGTGCACCGGGAGGAACTGATGCCGCCGATCGCGCCGGCGCCGTGCCTGGCCTGGATCTCCATCATCCGGCGGCCGACGTGGCCGATGGCCTCCTCCCACTCCACCTCGCGCCAGGGGTCGGTGATCCGCTCGCGCACCATCGGCTTGAGCTGCCGGTCGGGGTGCGAGGCGTAGCCGAAGGCGAAGCGGCCCTTGACGCAGGAATGCCCCTCGTTGGCCTTGCCGTCCTTGTACGGCACCATGCGCACGACCTCGTCGCCGCGCAGTTCGGCCTTGAACGAGCAGCCCACGCCGCAGTAGGCGCAGGTGGTGATCACGCTGCGGGTGGGCATGCCGAGCTCGACCACGGACCGCTCCTGCAGCGTGGAGGTCGGGCAGGCCTGCACACAGGCGCCGCAGGAGACGCAGTCGGACTCCATGAACGTGCCGCCGGCGCCGGCGGCGACCTTCGACTCGAACCCTCGGCCCTCGATCGTCAGGGCGAAGGTGCCCTGCACCTCACCGCAGGCGCGCACGCAGCGCGAGCAGGCGATGCACTTGCTCGCGTCGAAGTCGAAGTAGGGGTTGGTGCTGTCGGTCGGCAGGTCGAGGTGGTTTTCGCCGTCGAAGCCGTAACGGACCTCCCGCAGGCCGACCACGCCGGCCATGTCCTGCAGCTCGCAGTCGCCGTTGGCGGGACAGGTCAGGCAATCGAGCGGGTGGTCGGAGATGTACAGCTCCATGACGCCGCGGCGCAGCTGCGCCAGCTCGGGCGTCTGGGTGCGCACCTTCATCCCCTCGGCCACCGGGGTGGTGCACGAGGCGGGGGAGCCCTTGCGGCCGTCGATGTCGACCAGGCACAGGCGGCACGAGCCGAAGGGTTCCAGGTTGTCGGTGGCGCACAACTTCGGGATGTCGATGCCGCACTCGGCCGCGGCGCGCATCACCGAGGTCCCCTCCGGGACCAGCACCCGCTTACCGTCGATCTCCACGGACACGCTCGGCTCGCCCGAGCGCGCCGGAGTGCCGTAGTCCTGCTCCTTGATCAGGCTCATCGCTGTTCCTCCGTCGTCGCTCCGAAGTCGCCGGGGAAGTGGGTGAGGGCGCTTCGCACCGGCATGGGCGTCAGGCCGCCCATCGCGCAGAGAGAGCCCTCGGTCATCAGGTGGCACAGGTCGTTGAGCAGCTTCAGGTTACCGCCCCTGTTCTCGCCCGCGACGATGCGGTCGATGACCTCGACCCCGCGCACCGCGCCGACCCGGCACGGGGTGCACTTGCCGCACGACTCGGCGGCGCAGAACTCCATGGCGAACCTGGCCTGCCCCGCCATGTCCACGGTGTCGTCGAAGACCACCACGCCGCCGTGGCCCACCATCGCGTTCGCCGCGGCGAACGCCTCATAGTCCATGGGCAGGTCGAACCGGGACGTCGGCAGGTAGGCGCCGAGCGGCCCGCCGACCTGCACGGCCCGCACCGGCCGGCCTGAGCGGGTGCCGCCGCCGTACCCCTCCACCAGCTCGCCGAGGGTGATGCCGAAAGCGGTCTCCACGATGCCGCCGCGGGCGACGTTACCGCCGAGCTGGAAGACCTGGGTGCCGCGTGAGCGGCCCACCCCGAGCTCCGCGAACGCCTGCGCGCCATCGGCCAGGATCATCGGCACCGAGCCCAGGGTCAGCACGTTGTTCACCACGGTGGGTTTGCCGAACAGGCCCTCCAGGGCCGGGATCGGCGGCTTGGCGCGCACCATGCCGCGCTTTCCCTCCAAGCTCTCCAGCATGGAGGTTTCCTCACCGCAGATGTAGGCGCCGCCACCGACCCGGACGAACAGGTTGAAGGTGAAGTCGTGGTCGAGGACCCGCTTGCCGAGCCAGCCCTTCGCATAGGCGGTGTCGATCGCCGCGCGCAGCGTGGCCACGGCGTCGGGGTACTCGGAGCGGACGTAGATGTAGCCCTCGCTCGCCCCGACCGCCCAGGCGGCGATCGTCATCCCCTCGATGAGGGCGAACGGGTCGCCCTCCATCAGCATCCGGTCGGCGAAGGTGCCACTGTCGCCCTCGTCGGCGTTGCAGCAGACGAACTTCAGCTCCGACGCGGCGCCGAGCACGGTCTTCCACTTGATGCCCGCGGGGAAGCCCGCGCCGCCTCGGCCGCGCAGCCCGGAGTCGGTCACCTCGGCCACTACCTGCTCGGGGGTGAGGGACAGCGCGCGCCGCAGCCCGGCGAGCCCGCCGTGGGCGATGTAGTCGTCGGGGGAGACCGGGTCGATGACGCCGACCCGGGTGAAGGTCACCCGCCTCTGGTCGCGCAGCCAGGCGATCTCCTCAGTCGGGCCGAGGCACAGCCGGTGCGACGCGCCGTCCAGCAGTCCCGCCGCGAGCAGGTCCTCGACGTCGTCCGGGGTCACCGGCCCGTACGCCACCCGGCCGGCCGGCGTCGCCACTTCGACCAGCGGTTCGAGCCACAGCATGCCGCGAGAGCCGTTGCGCACGACCTGGGCCCTGGGACCGGCCGCTTCGGCGATCCGCTCGGCGACCTGGTCGGCCCCCACGGAACGGGCGGCGGAGTCGCGCGGGACGTAGACGGTCACAGGCTCGTCGATCACGTGGAAACCCCCAGGAGGCGGTCGAGCTGCTGCGGCGCGACCCTGCCGTACAGCCGGTCGCCGACCTGGACGGACGGGCCCGTCGCGCAGTTGCCGAGGCAGAAGACCTGTTCCAGGGTGATCGCCCCGTCCGGCGTGGTCTCCCCGAGGCCGACGCCGAGCCGGTTCCTCGCCCGTTCGACCAGCTCGGCCGCGCCCACCGCCTGGCACGCCTCCGCCCGGCAGATCCGGACCGTGGTACGGCCCGGCGCGCTCTGGCGGAAGTCGTGGTAGAAGGTGACGACGCCGTGCACATCGGCTCTCGACAGGTTCAGCTCGTCCGCCAGGATCGGGATCACCGCAGGATCTATATGCCCCAGATCCTCCATGAGGCTGTGCAGGATCGGCAGCAGAGCACCTCGGTCGTCGGCATGCCGCGCGACGACCGAGCGTACTCGATCTTCAAGAGACTGCGTCGGCGACGACGTCATGACCAGCCTTTCGATCGAATGCTTGCACCTGCACGGTCACGCATAGTCGGCGGGTGCGTCCAATCACTTTCTTCTATCGCTTGAAAGGCTACGCCTATCAACACAGGTCGGACAGACTGCGAGCCCGCGGCGCTGAAGCACTGATCTGCCGGTTTTTGTGTATATGGGCTGGGTAGGCGTCCCGTCGTGAGATTCGGGAACTGGGACGTGCGGCCGTTGGGCGGCTGGGCGGGGTGTCTCGCCATGATCGTCATATCGATCGTGCTGTCGATCCTGCTGACCCTAGTCATCAACCTGCTGCTGCGCTAGTGGGTGCGATTCGGGGCGCGCAACTGTCAGTTTTGATCAGTCGAACAGCCGGGGGCGGTCGTGATGGCAAGGGGCCCCCTGCCCATGATGGTCAACTCCCATGTGGACGTCTTCGCCACCCGCCCGAGACCATCTTCGTGCGCGACACGAACGAGCCTCCACCACACGAACCCTTGGTGATGTTGCCGTCCGACGTGCGGGCAGCGGGCCGGCCAGAAGCGTGCCGTCTCATCACCGGAGGGGGTCAATCTGTTGGACTTCACGTATTACTTTCAGAAGGCGGCGCACCAGCGTCGTATGGAACGCGCGGGCCCCGTTGACGTCGTCAAGCCCGGCGAGCTGACCGGGGAGGCGACGTCGGCATGGCGGCTGATGCAGCGGGCGCAACCACATCTGGACAACCCCTTTCTCAGCCCTGAATTCACCATCGCCGCCGGTGACGTGCGGCGCGACGTCCGGGTGGCTGTGCTCCAAGACGACAGGGGATTTGCGGCGTTCTTCCCGTTCGAGCGTCGTAAAGGCGGTATCGGAAGCGGGGTCGCCTCTTGGGTGTCGCTCTGCCAGGGCGTCGTGCACCGGCCCGACGTCGGCATCGACGCGCGTGTTCTGCTTGAAGGCGCCGGCCTGCATGTGTGGAATTTCGGCTGTTTGGCGGCCCAGCAGCCATGGCTGGCTTCATGCGCCCAGTCACGGATGGAAACCGCGGTTCTCAACCTCGCCGACGGGTTTCCCGCCTATCTGACGGCACTGCGGGAAAGGTCCCCGAAGTTTCTGAGGTCGACCCTCTACAAGGAACGAAAGCTGGGACGAGACCTCGGCACAGTGAGCTTCGACCTCGACACCGCGGACGAAGCCCAGTTCAGGCTGCTGCGCCGCTGGAAGTCCCAGCAGTACCTCGCCAAGGGACGCGCGGACCGCTTCTCCCGGGCATGGGTGGTCGAACTCGTGGAACGGCTCCACGCCATGAACACCCCCGACTTCGCGGGCCACCTGTCGATGTTGTACGCCGACGGCCGGCCGGTCGCCGGGCACTTCGGCATCCGCACCGCCACGACGCTCGCCGGCTGGTTCCCCGCCTACGACCCTGATGCGGCGCGGTACTCACCTGGCTTGATACAGCACCTGAGGATGGCTGAAGCCGCCGCATCGGCCGGCATCCGCGCCATCGACCTCAGCGTGAAGGCGGACTCCGAGTACAAGGACGCGTTGAGCAACGACAGCGGGACGGTGGCCGAGGGGGTAGTCCGCCGCCCTACTGCCACCGCTGTCGTGCACCGCTGGAGTACCCAGCCCGTCCACCGGTTACGGCGGCTCGTCCTGGACACGCCTGCCCTGTATCGTCGGGCCGATCAGGTGATGCGATGGCGTGGCCGGTGGCGGAGCACGTCATGACCGTGGAAGCGGCGATGAGCATCAGGCTCGGCCGGCAGTGCCTCCATGTGCCCTCCGCCCGGCTGGGCCTCTACCTGGCCCTGCGCCATTGGCTCAGCCCAGGCGATCGGCTCCTGCTCTCACCCACCAACTGTGAGACCGTCCTGTTCGTCATTCTGGCGGCCGGGCTGAACCCGGTCATGGCTCCGATCAGCACGCGCGACGGCAACATCGACCTGGCCAAGGTCGACTGGGCCGGACTGTCGGGTGTCCTCACCACGCACCTGTACGGTCAGCCCGATCAAGTCGCGGAGCTGGAGGAGGCGTGCCGGAGCAGGGGAGTGACCCTCATCGACGACGCCGCTCACGCTCTGGGCATCGATGTGGCAGGCCGGCCCTTGGGCACCTTCGGCGACGTCGGCGTCCTCAGCCTGGCAAAGCACGCGCGCGCCATGTCGGGCGGTTTTCTGACCAGCGCTGACACCGCCAAGCTCGCCGAGGCGAAGGTGACCAGGGATGCCCTGCTTCAACCTGGCGCCTGGCAGGACCAGATCCTCGGCGTGCTACGGCCGATGGCCCGCGAGGCCATCACCAAGGCCCGCCTCGTCCGGCCTGTGTGGCAGGCGATGACGTCACTGGGCATCACGCGATGGACCGGGCACCGGCTGGCCATCCGTGAACAGGAACTGCGCTCGGCCTTACGCGTGGCCGGGACCGACGAAGACGCCGGCCTGACGTCGCTGAACCGCTGGCTCAGCATCGACCTGACCAAGTGGCGCATGCGCCAGGCGGGCCTGTTACGCCACTATCAGATGACGCGGCTGCGGGCGGCCGACCGCGAGCGGGAGCGCAGGATCACGGGTGTGCGGGTGCTGCGCGCGACACCATGGGCCGCCGAAGGCGTACGGGAGGCAGAGGCGCTCCCACTGCTGCGCGTCCCCCTCCTGGTCCGCCGGCGCGATGACGTGGTACGCGCCCTCGAGCGGCGAGGCGTCGTGCCCGGGTTCATCTACGACCCGCCGCTCAACGACTACCTGACCGGCATGCGCCCCGCTCCCACCCCGGCCCACGCCCGTTGGTGGACACGCCATGTCCTGCCAGTCGACCCGCTGCGGGCCCACCGCATGGTCCGGCTGCTCACCGAGCTCGGCACAACCCCGGCCAGCGTACCCGATGACCTTGGAAACTGACCCGGCGCACGGCACCCTGCCGGGCCGCCTTCGCGCGCGTGTGCGTCGTGAACTTGGCGATCGCCGATTCATTCAGGCGTACGCGCTCATGGCCAACACCGGTATCACCGCCGTCCTGGGGCTGGGCTACTGGTTCCTGGCCACTCACCTGTATCCGCCGGCCGAGTTCGGCGACGGGCAGACGCTGATCAGCGCCATGCGGCTGTTCTCCTCGCTCGCGGGGCTCGCTTTCGTGGGGACGATGGCCCGCTTCATTCCCGTGGCCGGTCGCCGCACCGGCGCGCTCATCCTCTACGGGTACGCCGCCGCGAGCGGCCTCGGCCTGCTGGGCGCCGCCGGATTCCTGATCCTGCTCCCCGTCTGGGGCGACGCGTACGGCCACCTGACCGGCGTGGGACCGGGGCTGTTCTTCCTCGGCTCCGTATTGACGTGGACCATCTTCACCCTGCTCGATGTGACCCTCGCGGGCCTGCGCAAAGCCGTATGGGTGCCAGTCATCAGCGTGGTTTACGGCCTGGGCAAAATGGCGGCCTTGGCCGCCCTCGCCTTCGCTCCGCCATCGAGCGGCGTTCTCGGCGGCGTCTACCTGTCCTGGATCGTGCCGGCAGCGGTGGTGCTCCTGCCCGCCGGCCGGCTCATCGCCAAGGTCGTCCGACGCCACGCCACGCGCACCACGCTTCCGCTCAACCTGGCACAAGTGGCCCGCTTCATGGCCGGTGACCTGCCCGGCGCCCTTTCCCTCCTGCTGACCCTCTACCTGACGCCCGTGATGGTGGCAGCCTGGCTGGACGACCCTGTCACGTTCGGATACTTCTCCCTCGTGCACACGCTCGGCTGCATCGTGGGACTTCTCGCCGCCAACGTCGGCGTCTCGGTGACCGTGGAAGCGCCCGCGGAGGCGCACGCCCGCGCGACCGTGGTCCGGCACGCGCTTCGCCGGGCCCTCGTGCTCGTCGGCCCCATCGTCGTGATCACCGTCGCCGCCGCCCCGCTGATCTCGTGGGTTTTCGGTCACGGAGCGGCCATCGCGGTGCCGCTGCTACGGCTCATGGCTCTGGCCGTCCTGCCAGGCTTGGTGGTCGAAATCTACCTCGCCACACTCCGCAGCCAGAACCAGGCGCGCAAACTCGCCATCGTCCAGCTCGGGCTGGCCCTGTCGATCCTCGGCGTCACCGCGGCACTCTTTCCGATCGCCGGAATCGCCGCAGTCGGGTACGCGACCCTGGCCAGTCAGAGCATCGTCGTCCTGCTCATCTTGCCGGACCTGAGGCGGGCGCTGAAGCTTGGTTGATCAACCGATGTTCGTTTCCCGGGCCGCGCCGCCTGGGCCGCCTTCTGCACCTGACCATGCCGGCCTCTGTTCAGTTCCCGGCGCCGGCTTGGGGAAGGACCGCACGCAGGAGGTCGTGGACGCCGGCTGCGAGATCGGCACGGGTGGCCGGATGCCGGGTGCCGGCTCCGGCGAGCGTGTCGTACAACATCCCGTCGCACCAGGCCACCAGTTGCCGAGCGTGCCGTTCCGGATCGGGTGAACCGGCGCTGCGGAGCAGTTCGGCCAGCAGGTTCCGGAAGATCGCCCCGGACGCTTCGAGTCGTTCCCGCAACTCCGGGCGGCGGACGGCCTCCAGCGACAACTCGTAACGCGCGAGCAGCCGGGTGCGCCCGTCAGTGAGCAGTCCGTACAGCCGCTCGGCGATCAGGCGGGAGAGGGCGTCGGGCGACAGACGCGCCGGCGTCTGCGGAGGCTCGCCGAGGTCGGCGGCGGCGACATGGTCCACCAGCGCCATCAGCAGGGCGATCCGGGTCCTGAAGTAGTAGGACGTGGATCCGGCCGGCAGCCCGGCGCGTTCGTCGACCGCGCGATGAGTGAGCCCACGCAGGCCATGTGCCGCGACGACGTCGAGCGCGGCGGCGCAGATCCTCGCCTCGCGCGCCGCCCGGTCGCGGGGTGCGTGCTCTCTCCTTCCCTGTTCCTGCTTTTCGTTTCGCATCCCGTCAGTCTCCCGGAGCCGACCCTTCCATGGCGCCGGGGGCGCGCCACCGACGTTAACTCTATGGATGTAGAGTAACTGTCGTGATGAAGACTGCGGCGATAGTGGGCGGCGGCATCGGCGGGTTGACGGCGGCGGTCGCCCTGCACCAACGCGGCTGGCGGGTCCGTGTCTATGAACGGGCTCCCGCCCTGGAAGAGGTGGGAGCGGCGATCGCGCTGGCGCCCAACGCGCTGCGCGCCCTGCGCACGCTCGAGATCGATCTCAGCGACCTCGCCGCCATCGGCGGCCAAGGCGGCATCCGGCGCCCCGACGGCACCTGGCTCGCCAGAACCGACATCGACGCGGTCGCGGACGGGATCGGTGACACGATTCTGCTGCTGGCCCGTGCCGACCTCGTCAAGCGCCTCACCGACCGGCTTCCGCCCGAATGCCTGGTCCTCGGCGCCACCGTGGCGGAGGTCGAGCAGAACACGAACGCCGCGACTGTGCGGATCTCCGGCGAGGACGGCGAGAGCGGCGAAGAGCAGGCTACGGTGGTGGTCGCCGCCGACGGCATCTGGTCCCGGCTGCGGCCACTCGTCGCACCGCATCACTCGGGCCCCCGCTACGCCGGCTACACCTGCTGGCGATTCCTCACCCGCGCCCCCCGCGACGGATTCACCCCGGCGGAGACGTTCGGGACGGGCACCCGGTTCGCGATCATGCCGATGACCCGGGGCCGGGTGTACTGCTACGCCACCGCCGTCGCCCCGCAAGGCGAACGTGCGCTCGACGAGCGAGCCGAACTGCACCGCCGGTTCGCCAGGTGGCACGACCCGATCGCGGAGGTGATCGGCTCGGTCCGCCCTGACGAGATCCTGCGCAACGACATCTGGCACCTTCCCGGCCGGTTGCCCGCCTACCATCGGGGCCGAGTCGTGCTGCTGGGGGATGCCGCACACGCGATGACCCCCGACCTCGGCCAAGGCGGCTGCCAGGCGATCGAGGACGCGATCACCCTCGCCCATCACCTGGCGGCGACCGGTGAGGCAGCCGACCTGAGGCGCGCACTTCGCGCCTACACCGCCGCCCGCCGCCCGCGAACCCACGCGATGGTCCGCCGTTCCGCCCTCACCGGCCGGCTCGTCCACCTGAAAGCACCGGCGGCGGTGTGGGCCCGGGACAGACTGCTCTGGGCCGCCGAACGACTCCCCGAACGATGGTTCGCCCGCGGCATCGCACCCATCCACAACTGGCACCCGCCCTCGGCCGGCTGAACGCGTCACCGCGGCCCGCCGAATTTGACCTTGTCGTTGGCGGCAGGGTTCGACCATCCGGGGACGCCGGCTGCCCTCTGCCTGAAATCTCACCCGGGCATCATCCACCGGTAGACAGATCGCACACCGCCCCCGCCCGCAATCGCGGGCGATCGTCAGGGACCGGCGTGCGGGAGGCGAAGGACGAAACGAGCTCCACGAGGCGATGCGTCTTCGACGTGGAGGGTGCCGTGGTGGGCGTGCACGATGTCGCGGGCGATGGCCAGCCCGAGCCCGGTGCCGCCGTGGTCACGGCTACGGGCGGTGTCCAGGCGGGTGAAACGCTGGAAGATGTGTTCGCGCTCGGCTTCGGGGACTCCCGGGCCGTCGTCGGTCACGGTGAGCTCCGCCGTTCCGTCCGCGTGCCGCACGCTCACCACGACCTGGTGGACGGCGTGGCGTTGCGCGTTGTCGAGCAGATTGTGCAGCACCCGGCAGATCTGTGACGGGACGGTGTCGACCAGTACGCCAGGATGGTGATCCAGTCGCGTCGGGTGGCGGTCGCCGACACGGCAGGAGGTCTCCATGGCGGCGAGTTCGGCCAGGTCGATGCGCTCCATGGCAGAGGCGGGGGCCGCTTGGATGCCGGCGAGCAGGAGCAGGTCGGTGATGATGGCGTGGAGCCGGTCCACGTCGCCCAGCGCGTGTTCGGTCAGTTCGGCCAGGTCGGTTTCGCCGGGATGCAGTCGTGCTTCCTCCAGTTGTGCCCGGAGCCCGGCCAGTGGCGTTCGCAACTCGTGGGAGGCATCGGTGGTGAAACGGCGCTGGCGGTCGAGCGAATGGCTCAACGATGTGGTGGCGTGCTCCAGCTGCAGCGATATCGCATGCTCGCGGGTGTAGCGGCGGGCGTTGTCGACGCACACGGCCGCGCGGCCGACCAGTTCCTCGGCCAGCAGTACGTCATCCTCCTCGAACACGTTCATGCATTGTGAGCGGTAGAAGCTCACCACCCCCAACGTGATGCCGCGGGCCCGCATCGGCACCGCGACGAGCGAGTGGATGCCGTGCGCGCAGATTCGCCGGCCGCGTTCCGGGTCCTGTGCCATCCACCCGAAGGTGGTCTCCAGCGCCGGTTCGAGCACCGGTTGGCCGGCGGCCAGGCTGCGCGCCTGCGGCGTGTACGGGATGGAGCGGATGAGCGCGCCGACCGGATACAGGTTGGCCCCCTCATGAACGGTGGCCAGCGCGATCCGGCGCAGCCCGGCCGTGAGGGTGGCGGGCTCGTCCCCGCGTAGCACGCAATCGGCCAGGTCGACGGCCACGTACTCGGCGAAGCGCGGGACGGCGACCTGGGTGAGTTCTTCGGCGGTCCTGGTCACGTCCAGGGTGGTGCCGATGCGGGCACCGGCCTCGCACAGCAGGCCGAGCCGTTCACGGGCCCGCAGGGCGAGCCGTCCGATGCCAGGCTCGCTCACGGCGAGCAGCCACCCGCCGGTCACGGGGGCGGGGCCGGCCGCGTCCTGGTCGGAGGATTTTCGGGTGCCGGCGCTGATGCGTGGCCGTGCCGTCGCGGCGGATCTGGCCACAGGAACGGCTGGTGCCTCGTCGGCCGTGGACGCGACCAGCCAGGGGGTGCCGTCGGCCAGGGCGGCTTCGACCACGATGCCGCAGGTTCCGGCCGGGCCCTCGACCGGACGGCTGAGCAGCGTGGCGGCGCGGCCCTGCGACAGCAGCGCCATCGCCACGCCCACGTGGTTGGCGGAGATCAGTTCCGCGGCCTTGTCCAGCAGACGGCGCCGGTCGGACGCGGACAGCGGAGGGGCGATCCGGCCATCCGCTCCGATCGGGCCCCCGAGGTGCGGGGGGAGCGGGCCCGCGCGCGCCCCGGTCGCCCGGCGCTGGGCGTCGAGGAAGGTGCGAAGCAGCGCCCGTTCCCGGTCGCAGGTCTGCTCAAGCAGGCGTTGTTCGATGCGCGTGGCCGCGTCCATGGCGAGGGTGAGCATCGCCGGGTCGGCGTTGCGTTCCAGGCACGTCAGATCCAGCACTCCTTGGATGCGGCCGCTGATCGGGTCGCGGATGGGCGCGCCCGCGCACGCGAACATCCGCATGGACTCCAGGTAATGCTCCGCGCCCCGGATGAGGACGGGACGCCGTTCGGCCAGCGCCGTGCCCAGGCCGTTGGTGCCGGCGAGGTGCTCGGGGAACCCGAAACCGGGCAGCGACAGCAGGTTGTCCAGACATCTGTCCGCTGCCGCGTCCCCGGCTCGGCGTTGCAGGATCCTCGCCTGCTCATCACCCAGCTCCACACCGATCTTGAGGCCGGACAGCTCGGATTCGAGCTGGTCGAGCACGGGCGCGGCGGCGCGGACGAGCATGCTGTCCAGGTCGAGATCTTGGTGGTAGGTGGGCGCGCACTCGAACGGGACGCTCAGGTTCCGGCATCGCTGCCAGGATGCCAGCACCTGTTTGGGTACGCCGCTCTCGACGTCTTCGCCGGCGAAGAAGCGCTCACGAGCGACGGCCAGCGCGGCGATGCCGTCTCCATCGGTCATCCCCACAGGCCGTTCCTTCTGTCTCGTTCGCGCCATGCTTGCAACTCTGCTCAGTTCGGCCGCATAGCCCTACCCGATTTGCCCAATATTCTGGTTATTTGTAAGTAATCATTCGCTCTGAGGATGTTTAGAGCGGCAGATCGGTTATTCGCGGTGAAAAGGCGGCGGCTCCGTCAGGAAGGCTGGCAGCCGGGGCACCAGACGGTCGTACGGCCGGCGACACGACGACTGGACAGGGGCTGGTGGCAGCGCGGGCAGGGGCCGCAGGGCTCGTCGCGGACGCCGGTGAGCCAGGTGTCACGCGGGGGAACGCATCCGGCTTTGACCGCCGCGCGCAGGACCTTGCGCATCGCCCCGTACAACGTGGCATGTTCGGTTTCGTCCAGATCCCCCACGGCACGCAGGGGATTGACACGGGCATGCCAGCAGATCTCGTCGGCGAGCAGGTTGCCCAGGCCGGCGATGAACGTCTGGTCGGTCAGCACCGACTTGAGCCGTCCCCTGCGGCCCGACAACAACTCCTCGAAGCGCTCGCGAGACACCTCGCGCGCGTCCGGGCCGAGGTCGCCGATCACCCGTTCGGCCTGGGTCTCGTCGCGGGCAAGGCGGATGCCCTGGAGCTTGCGCATGTCGCGGAAGCGCAACTCGCCGTCGTCGAACTGCCAGACGACACGGTCGTGCCGGTGCAACGGCTCGTGCGGGGAGTGCCAGGACAGGGAGCCGGTCATGCCGAAATGCAGCATCAGCACCGGCCCGCCGGCGGGCGCGATCAGCCACTTGCCGTGCCGCCTGGGCCGTTCGAACCGGTGCCCCCGCAGCGCACCGGCCAGTTGCCGCGCGCCGACGCCGCGAAGAACTCCGGGGTCGCGCACGCGCACAGCCCTGATCGGGGCGCCGGTGTGCTGCGACAACACCCGGCGGAACCCCTCCACGTCGGGAAGTTCCGGCATGAGCGATGCCCTGCCCACCCAGCCCCGCCCCAAGCAGATGGCCGCCGTCGTCGGTGAAAGCTCAGCGGGTCACTCTTCGACCCAGCCGTGCTTGCGCGCGATGACCAGCAGCTTTTCCGAGAGGCGGACGATCTGCGCCCCCGTGAGCTCCGGCAGGCCGTTGAGGAGCATCTCGATTAGCTCCTGACGGTATTCCTCCGGCGCGAGGACGTCGCACATCCCGTCGTCGTCGTGAGCCTGCGCGGGCGCTTGGTAAGGCTCCGCCGGCGCGGCGGGGCTTTCCGCCCGCAGGAGGCGCACGTCGTACGCCTTGAGGCCCCGATCACCTTCGAGGACCTCGAACTCGACGCGCGCGCCCGCCGTGAAGGCGGCCTTGTCGTCGAGTAGATCGTTCGCGTGCACGAACACGTCCTGACCTCCTTGATCAGGAACGATGAACCCGAAGCCGCGAACCTCGTCGAACCGCAGCATCCTTCCAGACCGCGCCACAACAACCCCCAACCCATGAGCTTCTCAACACAAACGCTCATCCCATTGTGCTTTGTTCACTTTATTGCCTTGGCCGCCCCGCGCACGCGGCTGCAAGTGATCGTCAATCGTGTTCGCCTAACTTGGACGCCAACCGAGATAGAGGGTGTGATCATGCTTAACCTTTCGCCGTTCGGGAGCCCGGCCAGGTCCGTCGCCATGGGCGCGTTGGCAGGCGGGGCGCTCGTCTGGAGCGGGGTGGTGGTGGCAGGCCCGTTCTTGGGGATCGGCACCGCGGCGACCCAGAAGATCACCGTCGTGAAGGAGAACAGAACGTTCGCCCACGGCTACCTCGGCACGAACGTGGTGTGCCCGAAGGGGCAGCGGGCCATCAGCGGCGGCTACGCCTACAACGGCGACCACGACCTGCGGACTCCTGTGACCGTCGAGGTGAGCGCGCCGGGCAGCACGAGCGACGACCCGGACGCCATCGCCAACGCCTGGAACTTTTTCGTCCTCAACAACAAGAACAAGACGATCACCATCGAGCTTCATGTGATCTGCACGCCGATCGGCAAGGACCTGCTCGGATCCGGGTCTTAGCGGGCCCGCTCCTTTGCCACGAGTTCGCGCACGGCGGGCGCCACCTCCTCGCCGAACCGCCTGATCTGGCCCTGGTCCATGGTCATCAGCGTGAACGTGCTGGTCCCGTGGGCCAGCGCTATCTCGGCCAGTTGCTCCGTCCCGACGGTGTAGGCGAGGACGAGCGAGGGGCGGTGGGCCGCCCCTCGCTCGTCCGGGTGGGAAGGTTATGCGATCGCCGGTTCGCCGGAGGGGCGCGGCGCGCTCGCCGGAGCCTCGTCGAGCGGCTGCGGGGGAGCGTTGAGCACCGCCTCGTCGATGCGGCCCTCGCCCCGGGCGACCAGGACCGGCACCACGATCTGTCCCGCGACGTTGGTCGCGGTGCGGATCATGTCGAGGATCGGGTCGATGGCCAGCAGCAGGCCGACCCCCTCGAGCGGCAGGCCCAGCGTGCTCAGCGTCAGCGTGAGCATGACGATCGCGCCGGTCAGACCGGCCGTCGCGGCCGAGCCGACCACGCAGACGAACGCGATGAGCAGGTACTCGCCGACGCCCAGCGGAACGTCGAACACCTGCGCCACGAAGATCGCCGCCAGCGCCGGGTAGATCGAGGCGCAGCCGTCCATCTTGGTGGTCGCACCGAACGGCACGGCGAAGGAGGCGTAGTCGCGGTCGACTCCCAGACGCTCGATCGTGACCTTCTGCGTCAGCGGCAGCGTGCCGACCGAGGAGCGGGAGACGAAGGCCAGCTCGATCGCGGGCCACGCGTTGCGGAAGAACGTGATCGGATTGACCTTGCCGACCAGCGACAGCAGCGCCGGATAGACGGCCAGCAGGACGATGAAGCAGCCGACGTAGACGCCGACGCTGAAGGTGGCCAGCGGCGCGAGCAGGTCCCATCCGTAGGTGGCGACCGACTTGCCGATCAGGCCGGCGGTCCCGATGGGGGCCAGGCGGATGACCCACCACAGCGCCTTCTGCACCAGTTCGAGGATCGAGCGGCTGAAGTCGAGGAACGGTTCGGCCTTCGCTCCGATCGCGAGGGCCGCCGCGCCGAGGACGATCCCCAGGAAGACGATCTGGAGGACGTTGAGCTCGGTGAACGCCGTGACGATGTTCGTCGGGATGATGCCGGTGAGGAAGTCGACCCAGGATCCGACGTTCTCGGGCGCCTTCGCGCCCGCCGTGCTCAGGGTGACGCCCCGGCCGGGATTGATGATCAGGCCGAGGCCGATGCCGACGACGACGGCGATCAGCGCGGTGACCAGGAACCAGAACAGCGTCTTGCCCGCCAGCCTGGCGGCACCGTTGACGTTGCGCAGGTTGGCGACGCTGACCACGACCGCGGTGAACACCAGCGGCGGCACCGCCAGCTTGAGCAGTTGGACGAAGATCGCTCCGACTTCGGTGAGGGTGGTGGCCAGCCAGGTGAGATCCCAGACGCGGGCGGCGAAGCCGAGGGCGACCCCCACGACCAGGCCCAGCAGCAACTGCAGGGAGAAAGAGAATCTCTTCACGATGAGGAAGTCTCCGAGGGGCGGCATGCCTCAGAGGGCATGCGAAAGGGGGGCGGGGGTGTCATCAGACGAGATCGATGTGCGGTCGCACAGACCCCATGAGGTGATTAAGTCGGATGAATGGGACAGTATTTCGACTCTAAGAGTGATCCCCTTCTTAGATCAAGACCTTTCCGATCGGGAATCAGGGCTGATGTGCCGGATGCGACCCTGGAGGGTGGCTCCTCGTGCTGAAGCCGGTCGGCGATCGGGCACCCACCCCCGGCGCGGCCTTCCGGCGTCTGCCTTGCCCGTGATCCCCGTTCCGGCCATGGTCGTAGGTGAGCGCGCCGTGCTCTTCCTCCCGGAGGAACACTTATTTTCCTACCAAGAATGCTGGATACTTGAGTATGGGATTGGGCAGTACCCGCTCGTTCGGCGAGCGCCCCGAGACGCCCCTGATCGCCGCCATCCTGGCCGGACGCTGGATCCGCGGGGCCGCCGTGGACGACCCGCGCGGCCGCCGCTGGATCGCCAATCCCGACGCCCGGGGCAGATCCGCCCTCGCCGTCGCCGAACCCGCCTCCCTCTACGCCGGGGCGGCCGGGATCGTGCTGTTCTTCCTGGAACTGGCGGCGGCGACCGGGCACGAGGCCTATCTGGACGACGCCCGCCGAGGGGCGTGTCACCTCGCCGCCACCTGGCCCGACCAGGCGGACCTGACCCTCTATCACGGCCTGACCGGCACCGTCGTCACGCTCATCGAGGCGGGGTGGGCGCTCGGTGACGGCCGCTTCGAGGAGACGGCCGTGGCCGCGGCCGACCGGATCGTGCGGGCGGCCCGCCCACTGGACGGCGGACCCGGCTGGACGGCGGATCCGGCCCAGCGCGGCGACGGCGGCATCGTGCTCGGGCTGCTGCGGGCGGCCACGGCGCTCGGGGTGCCCGCGTACGAGGAGATCGCGGTGGCGGCAGGGGAGCGCATCGCCGCTCTGGCCGTACCAGGCCACCGGTTCGGCGACTGCCCGGACCTGCCCACGGACGCGGTCACCCCGGGATTCCTGGCCGGCACGGCCGGCACGGCCTTCCTGCTGGCCCGCCTGTACGCCGTCACCGGCGAGCGGCGCTTTTTGGAGGCGGCCGAACGTGGCGCCGGCTTCGTCCGCGAAGTCAGCACCGTGACCAGGCGGTGCGCCATCGTGCCCCACCACGTGCCGCAGGGACGGTCGCTGCACTACCTGGGATTCTGCTCGGGCTCGGCGGGCGTGGCGCGCATGTTCTACGAGCTCTACCGGGTGACGGGCGACGCGGGCCACCTGGACTGGGTGGAGCGCCTGGCCAACGGCGTCCTCCAGAGCGGCGCCCCGCGCCGGCGCACGCCTGGCTTCTGGAACACGGCCTGCCAGTGCTGCGGCACCGCCGGACTGCTGGAACTGTTCACCGGCCTGTGGGCGGTGACGGGCAAGGACGCCTACCTCACCTTCGCCGGCGGGCTCGCCGAGCACCTCATCGGCGCCGCCGCCGACCCCGACGGCCGGGGGCTGCGCTGGTACCAGGCCTACCGGCGGCTCCGGCCCGGTGAGGTGAGCGCGGACACCGGCTACATGGTCGGCGCGGCCGGCATCGGCGCGGCCCTGCTCCGGCTCGACGCCGCCCAGCGGCCCCACGAGGCGCGCCGGGGCATCCTTCTGCCCGACAACCCGTTCCCCTCCATCCTGGTGCCGCCGGGCCGGCTACGTGACGCCGCAGAATAGTCTGTAAAACAGGTAGGAAATATTGACTTATCCGATTTTTCATCTTAACGTCGGAATGGCCGACGTCAGCCCACGCCCTTCATCCGTCTCCGCGTCCCGGACTGGCCGCGCGTGAGCATGCCGTTCTCCCATGAGGAACTCTCGTGATCGTTCCGGCAATGACATTCGCCCACCTCGACATGGCGGGGGCGCCCGCATGACCGAGCTTGTCGAGGTCATCAGTAAACAGGGAAACATGGGCCCGACGAAGGAGGGTTCATGACCGACACGCTTCACGATCGCGCCGTGGCAGCCGACCCGTTCAGGCGGGCGCTGGCCATGCACGCCAGCGGGGTCGTGGTCATCACCGCCCAGAACTCCGGCGTCCCCGTCGGGCTCACCGCCACCTCCTTCGCCTCCGTCAGCCTCGAACCGCCTCTCGTCTCCTTCTACGTGGACCGCTCCTCCACCACATGGCCCCGGCTGGGGGCCGCCGATCACTTCGCGGTCAACGTGCTGACCAGCGACCAGGCCGAGCTGGCAGCCCGATTCGCCCGCAAAGGCATCGACCGGTTCGCCGCGCCCACCCGGTGGCGGCCGGGGCCGCTGGGCGCCCCGCTCCTGGCCGACGTCTCCGCCCACCTGATCTGCCTGCCCTACGAGCGCGCCACCGTCGGCGACCACATCCTGGTCGTCGGCCTGGTGGTCGAGGCCGACGTGCACCTCCCGGACCGTCCGCTCCTCTACCACCAGGGCCGCTTCGGCCGCTTCCTGGCCCACCCCGATTCCTGAGCCCTCAGAAACCCGAGAGGTCCTAGCCTCTAACGCCCCGATGCGGGCCGCCACCCGAGCTCAGGGCCGAGCTCGGTGGCGATGTCGGTGAGGATCTGCACGTAGTCTTCGTGGTCGAACGTGAACGGCAGCGCGAACGCGACCTCGTCGATTTCCTGGAAGGCGGCGTGAGCGTGGAGCCGCTCGGCGATCTCGGCGGAGCTTCCGACGAGATCGGGCGCGAACTTCATCCGCGCCGGTCCCTGCGGCGCGGTGGTCCGGGGCATGCGCTTGCCGGCGTACTGCTTGTACTTGGCCCGCTGCTCGGAAGAGGCTGTGTCGGTGGGGATGACGACCAGGCCCTGCGAGATGCGGGCGCGGTCGCCGTCGGGGTGGTGCGCGCGGAACGCCCGTACGTGGGAGAGCTGGATCTCGGCGAAGTTCTCCGATTCTTCCGCCTTCACGACGCTGCTGGTCAGGAAGTTCATGGCGTTCTCGCCCGCCCACCGAGCCGAGCGCAGGCTGGCGCCGCCGTACCACATGCGGCCGCCGAGGCCGGGGGAGTGAGGCTGGACCCGGTCGGAGAAGACCTCGAAGCCCTCGACCCCGTTGAAGGCGGTGGCAGGCTCGCCACGTACGAAGCCCAGCAGCCGCCGCACGCGTTCGTAGCTGAAGTCTTCGAGGTCGGCGGTGCCAGGGTAGAGCGCCTCCTTGACCTGGTCGTAGTGCATCGGCGGGCCGATGCTGACGCCCGGGTTGAGCCGGCCTCCGGACAGGATGTCCACGGTCGCCAGGTCTTCGGCCAGGCGCAGCGGATTCTCCCAGCCCACGGGGATGACCGCCGTGCCCAGTTCGATGCGGCTGGTGCGCTGGGAGGCCGCCGCCAGGACGGCGACCGGGGAGGAGATGCCGTACTGCAGGTGGCGGTGCCGCACCCACGCGCTGTCGAACCCCAGACGCTCGCCCAGTTCGATGATCTCGAGTGTCGATTCGTGGCCCCGGCGAGGATCGGCCCCGTCGAACAGCCCGATCGTCAGGAAGCCCAGCTTTCGCAGCGGTTGTGAGGACAGCGGCATGGTGGTCCCCTCCTTTGTCTTCTTCACCAACCCGAAATAAGGGGAAATAATTGCATAGAGGGGTCGACGGCGCTCGGGCGGCACATGATCTCGCTGGTCCGCGAGGGGGTCGGAAGGACGGACGTCAGGCAGTGGTGAGGTGGGCGCGGATAGCGGCGGCCCCGGATTCGGTGAGCCAGTCGGTGAGGGTACGCAGGCCGGGGTGGATCACGCGCAACGCTTCGATGTCGGCGTGCCATCGGTGACCGGCGTGCCAGCGTTTCCTGGTCTCGGCGACGTCCGAGCTGATCGCGGCGGCCTCGCTGTCGGTGAGTTGCTCGTACCGGACCGGAATGCCGGTGGCCTCGGCGATCGCGGCGGCGGCCTCGACCGGCGTCGGTTCGTCACCGGCCAGTTCCAGAGTTCGTCCGGCGAACCGGGTCGGCTCCGCGAACGCGAGCGCGACGAACTCGGCGATGTCCTCCAGCGCGATGATCTGCATGGGCTCGTGCGGGAGAAACAGGTGACGGTTGACGCCGTCGGAAATGCCGTCGATGCCGGTCAACGCGATGCCGAGGTAGTTGGTCATGAACCGGACAGGACGCAGCACGGTAGGCAGCGCGATGTGGTCGTGCAGGTACTGTTCGATCAGCGCCTTCCCCGTCGAACCCTGCAGTGCGGTCGATGTCGAGGCGACGGTGCTGAATACGACCTGCTTGACTCCCGCCACAGCCGCCGCGTCGATCAGTGCTCGGCCGCGGGCCACTTCGAGATCGGTTTCGGGCCCGGCCGGCCCGAAGGCCACGGGCGGTATGCCGAACAGGGCGGCGGCGCCGTCGAGTGCCGGCGGCAGAGTCGCCGGATCGTCGAAGTCGCCGCGCATGAGCTGCGCGCCTGCGGCGGCCAGCGCGGCGGCGGCGGGTGCGGCCGGGTCGCGCACCAGGGCTCGCACCGGCCACCCTCCGGCAAGCAGTCGCCGGGCGGTGGCGCCGCCCTGCTTGCCGGTGGCGCCAGTGACGAGGATCGGGGAGTCGGGCTCTGCCGGCGTCACGGTGGTCATGACGTCCTTTCGGAGACGGTGGATACTTTAACGATGCGGAATGTTCCACCCACTTCCGCGCCACAGACAAGGATTACGTGACATGACAGCAGCAGCGGCGCCCGTACCGGGTGCGGCACCTGCCGGGCGCGCCGATGCCCGACGCAACCGGGAGATCGTGCTGCGCACCGCGATGCGCATGTTCACCGAAGAAGGGCTGGAGGTGTCGCTCGGCCGGATCGCGCAGCGCGCCGGGGTCGGCGCCGGGACCGTCTACCGGCACTTTCCGAGCAAAGAGATCCTGGTCGAGGCGGTGCTCGCCGAACACGTCGAGGGATTCGTGGCCGCCGCCGGTCGGTGGGCCGCCCGCGCCGCGCCCGGCGAGGCGCTGTTCGGGTTCCTGCTCGAAGTGATCGAGAAGTCGGCCGGCCGCCAGCATGTCTGCGACGCGCTCACCGCCGACAAGAGCTGGCCACGCGCCATGCTGACCGCCGCGGCGCAGCGGTTCCACGAGGCGCTGGAGCGCCTGTTGTGCGAGGCGAAACAGGCTGGTGCGATACGCGCCGACGTGCGGGCCGACGATCTGGCCGCGTTGGCCGTCGGGGGTGCCGCGCTGCGTTCCGCACACCGGGACCGGGTGCGCGGCACACGGCTGGTGCGGCTGCTCC
Source organism: Nonomuraea purpurea (assembly GCF_042650645.1). NCBI lineage: Bacteria > Bacillati > Actinomycetota > Actinomycetes > Streptosporangiales > Streptosporangiaceae > Nonomuraea > Nonomuraea purpurea. The sequence goes on along the minus strand of NZ_JBHSBI010000022.1, from coordinate 12,972 downwards.
TGGACGGGTTGCGTACCCCGGCCGTCACGAAAGTGGGCTCCTTTCGTGACGCACCCTCCCCTCAACGTCACGAAAGCGCCGCCCACAGCGTGCGACACTGCGCAGAATGCGGCGCTCGGCTGCGTGTCCACGCCACCGGGCGACCACCCCGCTACTGCGGCCCGACCTGCCGCCAGCGCGCCCGCCGCCGCCGCATCGCCACCTGAGACCATGCCGGCTGACCGGCCTGGCAGCGCGGGTGGTCGCGCTCCTCGGCCCAAGCAAGCATTACCCAGGTCATCGCATCAGATCATCGGCGACCGGGCAGGCATCCGGCGTGATGCCGTCCAGCCGGACCGCGTCGGACTGGCCAGCGGACGGGGCTGAAGGCGATGAACGAAGCAAGGGGCGAGCGCGAAACACCGATCGTGGGCCGCCGCGAGATGCTCAGCCTGGCCTGCGGTTCGGCGGTGCTGACCGGGTGCGGCGCCACACGGCAAACCGTCGGCGTCGCGACGCCCACGCCTGCTCCCGGCCGGGAACAGGCCACCGGAATACCGGTCACGCCGCCGGAAGACCTCATGCGTGAGCACGGGGTCCTCAAACGCGTCCTGTTGGTCTACCGGGAGGGCATCCGCCGGATCAACGCCGGCGAGCAGGTGCCCGTCCAGGCCCTGCATGCCGGGGCCGGCATCATCCGCACGTTCATCGAGGAGTACCACGAGCGACTCGAAGAACGCTACGTCTTCCCGCGCCTGGTCAAGGCGGGCAAGCTCACCGACACCGTCTCGGTCCTGCTCCGGCAGCACCGGCGCGGACGCGTCCTGACCGGCCGCATCCTGGACGCCACCGCCGAACCCACGCCCCAGCGAGCCCGTCCCGACCTGGTCGCCGACATGGCCGCCTTCATCCGCATGTACGAGCCGCACGAGGCCCGCGAGGACACCGTCGTCTTCCCTGCCATGCGGGACGTCATCCCGCCCAAGGAGTTCGCCGAGATGGCCGAGACCTTCGAGGACGAGGAGCACCGCCGCTTCGGCGCGGCCGGCTTCACCGGCATCGTCGGGCAGGTCGCCGACATCGAAAAGTCACTCGGCATCTACGACCTGAACCAGTTCACGCCCCGCGTATGAGTCCGAGTCGCGTTTACCGGTGCCCGCCGCGGATTGAGACGCTCGTGCCCGATGTGACCAGCCCCCAGGCGAGGTTAGGGGGACTGGTAGAGGTCGGGGATGCCGTCGGCGTCGGCGTCGGCGGTCTCGGCCTGGTGGATGCGCCGGTAGAGGCGGGCACGCAGCCGCAGGATCACCGTGGCCAGCAGCGCGGCGGCCAGAGAACCGGCCAGGACGGCGACCTTGACCTGCTCGTCACCGGCGGCACCGAACGCGAGCTCACCGATGAGCAGCGACACGGTGAACCCGATGCCGGCCAGGATGGCCAGCCCTGCCATGTCGATCCAGGCCAGCCCCTCATCCAGGGTGGCGCGGGTGAAGCGGGCCACCAGCCAGGTCGCGGCCAGGATGCCGAGCGGCTTGCCGACCAGCAGCCCGGCCATGATGCCGAGGGCGACCGGCTCGGTCAGCGTCTCGGACAGTCCGCTCAATCCGCCGAGGGCGACCCCGGCGGAGAAGAAGGCGAAGACGGGAACGGCGATGCCCGCCGAGATCGGCCGGAACCGGTGCTCGAAGTGCTCGGCCGGCCCGGGCCCGTCCTCAGCCCGGTCGGTCAGGACGGGGACGGTCAGGGCCAGCAGCACCCCGGCCACGGTGGCGTGCACGCCCGAGGCGTGCACGAGCGCCCAGGTGGCGAACGCCGGCGGCAGCAGCAGCCACCAGGCGCGCGTCCCCCGCCGGACGAGCACGGCGAAGACCGCCAGCGGGACCAGCGCCCCCAGCAGCGGCAGCACCGCCAACTGCGCGGTGTAGAAGACGGCGATGATGACGATGGCGATCAGGTCGTCCACCACCGCCAAGGTCAGCAGGAACGTGCGGAGCGCGTCCGGCAGGGAGCGGCCGATCACCGCCAGCACCGCCAGCGCGAAGGCGATGTCGGTCGCGGTCGGGATCGCCCACCCCCTGGCGGCTCCGCCGGCGATCGCCAGGTACACCAGGGCAGGCACGACGACCCCGCCGATCGCCGCGGCCACCGGCACGGCCGCCCGCCGCAGGTCACGTAGGTCGCCGGCGACGAACTCCCGTTTGAGCTCCAGCCCGGCGACGAAGAAGAAGATCGCCAGCAGCCCGTCCGCGGCCCAGGCGGCCAGGTCGAGGTTCAAGTGCAGCGCGGCGGGCCCGATCTCGATCGCGCGCAGGTCCTGGTAGGTCTGCGCCCACGGCGAGTTGGCCCAGACCATCGCGGCGAGTGCGGCGGCCAGCAGTAACGCTCCGCCGATGGTCTCCTTGCGCAGGATGTCGGCGATGCGGCGTGCCTCTGGCCACGTGCTCCGATCGAGCAGGCGTGGTGTACGTCGGGAGGTGGGGCCGGGCATGGAACTCCGCTCGTCGCAGGGGTCGGGACGCTCACTTGCCGACCAGACTTCCCGGCACACCGCGCCCACCATAACACCGGCGATGTCACGGCAACTCACGCATTCTTGACGCCACCGCGACCACCGAATCGCCCCGCGACCCTGTCCGAGCAGGCCGCCCGCCTATACGATCTTGACGACGATTGATAAGTTCCTTGTAGGTGTGCCGGGAAGTCTGGTCGGCAGGTCCTGACCCGTTGACGTGCGAAGGAAGTGCCGGTGCGCGCCTGTGATCTGCTTGCCGACCTCCCCTCGGTCGGCTTCGACGCCTCCGTGACCGATGCCGCCTCCGGCCCGGACGACCCGGCGCACGCCGGCTTCTTCCCACGCGTACTGGACACCGTGTGTGAGGCAATCACGGCATGAGCGTGCTGTCCTGGGCGAGCGTGGCGGTCTTCGTGGCCGCCTACACGCTGATCGCCACCGAGAAGGTGAACCGGGTGGCGGCCGCGCTCGGCGGGGCCGGGATCATGCTGCTGATCCACGCCACCGGCGCCGAGGCGGCGTTCTTCTCCGAGCACTCCGGCATCGACTGGAACGTCATCTTCCTGCTGCTCGGCATGATGGTCATCGTCGGGGTGCTGAAAGAGACCGGCGTCTTCGAGTACCTGGCGATCTGGGCGGCCAAGCGCGCCCGCGGCCGGCCTTTCCGGCTGATGGTGCTGCTGGTGCTGATCACCGCGTCGGCGTCGGCGTTGCTGGACAACGTGACCACGGTGCTGTTGATCGCGCCGGTGACGTTCCTGGTGTGTGAACGGCTCGCGGTCAATCCGGTGCCGTTCCTGATCGCCGAGGCGATGGCGTCCAACATCGGCGGCACCGCCACCCTGGTCGGTGACCCGCCGAACATCATCATCGCCAGCCGCGGCGGCTTGAGCTTCAACGACTTCCTCATCCACATGGCGCCGATGGTCGTCGTGCTGATGGTGGTGTTCGTCGCCCTGTGCCGGCTGATGTTCGGCCGGTCGTTCCGGTACGACCCTGAGCGGGCGGCCGAGGTCATGGCGTTGAACGAGCGGGAGGCGATCGCGGACCGTCGCCTTCTGTGGCAGTCGCTGGTCGTGCTCGCGCTGGTGCTGGCCGCGTTCGTGCTGCATCCGGTGCTGCACCACGCGCCGTCGGTGGTCGCGTTGCTGGGCGCGGGCGTGCTGGTGGCGGTGACCAGGGTGAGCGCCGAGCAGGCCATCGCCGAGGTGGAGTGGCCCACGCTGGTGTTCTTCGCGGGGCTGTTCGTCATGGTCGGCGCGCTGGTGGAGACCGGCGTCATCGGGGAGCTCGCGCGAGCGGCGGTCGCGGCCACCGACGGACAGCTCACGGTGGCCACGATGGGGGTGCTGGGCGTCTCGGCCATGCTGTCGGCCCTCGTGGACAACATCCCGTACGTCGCCACCATGAGCCCGATCGTCGAGCAACTGGTCCAGGCGGGTGGCGAGGGCGCGCAGGTGCTGTGGTGGGCGCTGGCCTTCGGCGCCGACCTCGGCGGCAACGCCACCGCCGTCGGCGCCGCCGCCAACGTGGTCGTGCTCGGCATCGCCGCCCGCAACGGCACCCCGATCAGCTTCTGGCAGTTCACCAAGTACGGCCTGATCGTCACCCCCGTCACCGTCGCGCTGGTCGCCCCGTACTTGTGGTTGCGCTATCTCATGTGATCAGGAGCATTACCGGCAGCCCCGTGAGCTCCCTTCAGGTTTTGCCCGTCGTGGGCGGGTATATCGGGAAATTTGCCGAACACGTACCGCTGAGGGCGTTGCCCAGAGAGGGGCTCAAATGGACCCGGCAGGCTGGATCGTCTCCGCCATCGGCATATCGATCGCCATCGGCATCGCCGTCTCGCTGGAGATCGGCAGGAGGAAGGGCAAGAACGCCGGCCAAGGACGGCCCGACGACGGCGGGCGGGATTCGGGGGCCTGACAGGTCCATGGGGGTGGCTTGGCGAACGGTCGTTTGCTCCCGCGTCAGGCAAACGTGCGCGCGGCTACGAGACCCGCGACAAGCACGAGCACCAGGACGTCGATGGAGATCGCCGCCGCCGAGTCGGACACCCGCACCCGGCTGACGATCGCACCGATCATCAGCAGGACCAGCCCGATCGACGCGGCCACTCCGAGCGGCGGCACCACGAACCCCGCCAGCAGCCCCACACCGCCCGCGGCCTCCAGCACGCCGATCAACCGCCATAACTCCGGCCGAATCCCCAGATGATCGCGGATCGCCGGCGACGGAGGCACGCTCAATACCTTGATCCCGCCGGTCCCGACGAACAGGAGGCCGAGCAGGACCGACAACACGACAACAACGGCGCTCACCGGCGACTCCTCCAGAGATCCAGAACGACAACTTACTGCTTGGTAGCGTCGATGGCACCGCTTCTCCTCCCTTCGCCGCTCGCCGGTACGCTCGGGCACCGGTGGTGGAGTGTGCCCGAGCTGGACGCGGCCCCGGAACGGATCTTTCCGCCCCGGCTGACCGTACTGCTGAAAGACCTGTTCCGGGGCGTGCGGCACGAGCGGCCCGTCACCCTCGACTGGTGAAGTCGCACAGCCGGACCTCTCGCGCCCCTTCTGAAGGGGTGAACGCTATCCGGCGGTGCCGCTGAGTTCGTTCGGGCTGCGCGGCAGGGTGGCGCTCCTGACGACGCCGCTGGACGGCAGGTCGACGGCGTGCACGTGCTTCTTGGCAGGGTCGCTCACGTAAACGGTGTTGTCGCGCACGAAGATGGCCGGCCGCGGCTGCTGCCATTCCAGCGGCTCGCTCCACTCGTCCATGACGTCGATGGACTTGACGACCTCCGCCCGGTCGGGGTCGATCACGTGGACGCGGCCGTCGGTGCCGAGGACGAGGGCCTCACCCTGCGGCCCCCGGGCCAAGGAGCGGAAGGTGTAGCTGGTGCCGAGGTCCACCAGCTTCAGCGTGCCGCCGACGGTGTCGATGAGCGAGATCCGCGTGGGCCGCTCCAGTTCGGCGTCGGGGTCCTTCTTGTAGTCGCCCAGCACGATGGGCGAGGAGTCGGACCCGGACTGGTTGCCGACCCGGCCGTAGTCGTCCGGGCTGTCGACCTTGGTGATCTTGCCGTCCTTGTAGATCAGGACGCCGTCCTCGCAGCCGATCACGACGGCCTCGTCCTTCGCGGTGGCCTCGCCGTGAACTCCTGGGCACTTCTCGTTGCGCGTGATCTCCTTGCGGTTTTCGTCCAGGACGAGGATGCCGACGCCTTCCTCCTCGGTGCCGAGCGTGACGACCAGCTCGCGGTTGCCCAACTGGATCGCCACGCCGTGGTGGGGTGCGGCCGAGGTGTAGACCTCGCCCTTGGGCAGTCCGGCGGCCAGGTTCTTGGGGTCGAAGACGGTCACCTCGCCGGTGCCGTCCGAGAACAGTGCGGTGCGGCCGGCGTGCCGGGCGACGTGTCCGGGTTTGTTCCCCTTGAACTCGTCGTCCTTCAGCGTGGCGCCGACCGCGTCGAGCACGCGGAAGCCGGTGGAGGTGGAGACCAGCACGTGCCGGTCGTCGCCGGCGGGGTTGACGCGGTTGAACCCGGTCAGGGGGATGTCCTCGGCCAGTTGGAGGGTGTGCCCGTCGAGCACGTACAGGCCGCCGTCGTACGTCGTGACGATCGGGTCCTTCACCGGCGCGCGGGAGGGGGCGGCAGGCGCGGCGGCGGGTTGGGGGCTCGCGCAGGCGGTCAGCAGGAGCCCGGCGGCGATGAGGGCCGCGGATGCGGTCCGGACGGTCATGGAGATGTGCCCTTCTGTGTGGGTTTCAGCGGCCGTTGAGGCCGTCGACGATGGCTTTGGTGTTGGTGCGGACCATGTCGAGGTATGTGGCGGCGCCCGCGTGCCGGCTCAGCGACTCCGAGAACAGGGGGATCACGCGGACCCGTACACCGGCCTCGGAGGCGAGCACCTGGGCGAGGCGGTCCGGCTGGGAGGAGTCCGCGAAGATCGCTTTCACCCGTGTGCCGCGGATGACGTCCCGCAACGACTTCAGGTCCGAGGCGCTGGGGGAGGCCAGGGTGGTGCCGCTGGGGATCACCGCGCCGACGATCTCGAAGCCGTAGCGCCGGGCGAAGTAGCCGAAGACGTGATGGTTGGTGACCAGCTTGCGGGAGCCGGGCGGGATGGTCGCGACCTCCCGCGCCACCCAGGCGTCCAGGTCCTCGACCCGCTCGCGGTAGGCCGCGGCGTTGGCCCGTACGGTGGCCGCGTCCGCGCCCTCGACCCGCGCGACGACCTGCTCGGCGATCAGGTCCACGGCCTTGGCCACGCGCCGCGGATCGGTCCAGAAGTGGGGATCGGGCCGCGGCTCCCCGGCGGTGAACGGCACGGGCTCGACGCCCTCCGCCACCGCCAGCGTGGGCACACCCGATTCCGCCGCGGCCCGCACGTGGCGCAGGACGCCCTCCTCCAGGCCGAGCCCGTTGTGCACGACCAGGTCCGCGCGTTCGATCGTGGCCGCCTCCTGGGCGGAGACGCCGAACGAGTGCGGGTCGGAGTCCGGCTTCATCAGCACGCTCACCCGGGCCTGGCCGCCGACGACGGCTCGGGTGAGGTCGCCCAGGATGTTCGTGGTGACGACGACCCGGGCTTCGGACGGCCCCGCGCCGGCGCATCCGCTCACCGCCACGGCGACCACGGCGGCGACGACGAGATGGCGGATCATCGGCCGGTCTCCGTCATGTGCGCCGGCGCGAAGCCCGGCTCGAACGTGCGGGCGCGCCTGAGACGGTCGTTGTAGTCGATCTCGTGGACGACGCGGCCGGCGGGGTCGTTGACGTACGCGCGGGCGGTGTCCACCTGGATGGCCGGCGAGCCGGTCAGGGGAGTGCGCAGCAGCGCCGTACTGGCCGCCTCCTTGCCCGAACGGGGATCGTAAGCGCGCAACTCGCCGGCCTCTGTCAGGCACAGCACCGGTGAGCCGGGGCCTGTGGCGCTGACCGCCACGGTGGGCCCGGTCTTCAGCAGCCGCCACGTCCTGGCCGTGACGTCGAGGACCCAGACGCCCGTCTTGCCGGCCTTCGCCGCCAGGACCGTGCTGCCCGGCCGGTGGTGGAACTCCGTGGCGCGCTCGTCGCGAGGCCGCTCGCCCGGATAGGGGATCCGCACGCCTGTGAACGTGCCGTCCTTCTCGGTGACCAGCAGGGCGCCGTCGGCGCAGCCGAAGACCGCGCCGCGGCGCGTCACCGCGACGCCCGCCGCGTCCGCGCAGGCTCCGACGGGGGAGCCGGCTCCGTCGACGCGCACCTGGCCGCCTTCCGCCACGAGGAGGCGATCCCCGAACGGCACCGCGGCGGCGGCCTTGAGGGTGCGCGTCTCGGCGAGCTCGCCCTTCTCCATGCGGGAACGGTCGACCAGCCTGACCGTGCCGTCCGAGGAACGCACGGCGGTGACGGTCGCGCTGGTGGCGACCGCCGTCGGGGCCCTGCCCGCGAGCGTGCCGAGGTCGCGGGGGGCCGAGCGGTAGTGGTGCGCGTGGTCGCCGTGGTCGACGGTCCAGGCGCCGGAGTCGATCACCCGGACGTCGCCCGTCGCGGTGGTGAGGTAGGCGAAGCGCCCGTCGCCGGTCACGCTCTCGACGTCGCCGACCTCGGCGAGAAGGGAGACCTTCCCGGTGACCAGGTCCAGGACGTGCGCCTTCTCCGCCTGCTCGTCGACCAGGACGAGGCGGGACTGCGTCTCGGCCGTCTCCTCGGCGCCTTCGACGTACCCGTGCGGGACCTCCTGGGCCTGGCCGCCGCCCCCGCTCTGCCGGGCGCAGCCGGTGAGCACGAGCCCGGCGGCGGCCAGGATCACGATCGTCGCCCTCATCGCGACACCTCGGAGGGGATCCGGCGCCGCAGGACGTCCGCCAGGGCCGACAGGAAGAACGCGGCCACGGCGACGGCCACGATGGTGGCGCCGGCGGCGGTGGCCGCGTGCCACGAGACGACCAGCCCGATCACGGTCGAGCCGGTCCCGAGCAGCGCCGCGCCGAGCATGATCCTGGGGATGCTCCTGGCCCACAGCGCCGCCGCGGCCGCGGGTGCGATGAGCAGCCCGAAGACGAGCAGCGTGCCGACGACGTGGAACGAGGCCACGATGGCCAGCGTGACCAGCCCGACCAGGAGGGCCTGCGCAGGCCGGGGACGCAGGCCCAGCGTGTGGGCCTTGCGCGGGTCGAAGGCGAGGGCGACGAAGAGGCGGTGACCGGCGGCGCCCGCCAGTACGGTCACGGCCAGTGCGGCGGCGAGCCCCGCCAGGTCCTCCGGCCTGACCGCCAGGACGTCGCCGAACAGGAACGCGGTCAGGTCCACGGCGAAGGATTCCGAGTGAGAGACGACGATCACGCCGAGGGACAACATTCCGGCGAACAACAGCCCGATTCCGGTGTCCTGCGACAGCCGGCGCGACCGGCTGAGCACGTTCACGCCCAGCGCCATCCCGCCCGCGCTGAGCAGGCCGCCGATCAGGACGTTCACCCCCGCCAGGGAGGCGAGGGCCACGCCGAGCAGCATCCCGTGGGACATCGCGTCCCCGAGGAAGGCCATCCCGCGCAGAACCACCCACGTTCCCGCGACGGCGCAGATCAGGGAGACCAGGATCCCCGCCCACAGCGCTTGCCGGACAAATGACACCTGAAACGGATCAAGCAACCAATCCATGGCAAAGCACACTACAATGAAAATCATTACCATTTCTACTTGGGGAGGTTCCGTGGCGATCCACGGCACGGTCGCGCTCCACGACCTCACGGCCGGATACGGCCGCAGGACGGTCCTGCGCGGGCTCTCGGCCGAACTGCCCCGCGCGGAGGTGACCGCCGTCGTCGGCCCCAACGGCTCGGGCAAGTCCACGCTGCTCGCCGTGCTCGCCGGTGTCATCCGGCCCGGCCACGGCAGGGTGGAGCGCGGCGGTGCCCGCCGCCCCGGTTACGTCGTGCAGCGCAGTGCCGTCTCCGACACGCTGCCGATCACCGTGCGCGACACCGTGGCCATGGGCCGCTGGGCGCTGCGCGGGCCATGGAAACGACTGACGGCGGCGGACTGGGCGGTCGTCGACGCCTGCCTGTCCCGCCTGGGCATCCTCGACCTGGCCGGGCGGCGCCTGGGCGCGCTGTCGGGCGGCCAACGCCAGCGAGCCCTGCTCGCCCAGGGGCTCGCGCAGGAACCCGACCTCCTCCTGCTCGACGAGCCCGCGACCGGCCTGGACCTGGAGGCACGGCAGTACGTCCGCACGGTCCTGGAGGAGGAGAAGGCACGGGGTGTCACGGTGGTGCACGCCACACACGACCTGGACATGGCGCTGCGAGCCGAACACTGCCTCCTGCTGAACGACGGCCGGCTCATCGCACAGGGCCCGCCGTCAGCCGTCCTGACGACGCAGGCGCTGAGCGGCGTGTTCGGTGGGGCGTTGCTCGGACGCGGTGGTCAGTCCTGAGCGGGCTTTCGCCTGGTCCCTTGCCGGCTTCGTGACGCAGGGGAGCGCGCCCAAGGGGGCTGGTGTGCGGGTGTCAATCGGCGTGTCCGCGATTGCGGCGCTCGACGTACAGGCGACCGCCCTCCGGTCCGGTCCACTCCAGCTTCACGACGCCGGGCACCGCGGCGTCGGCGCTGCGCGAAGGGTCGGCCCAGTAGCCGAAGGCGGGGTTGCGGAAGAACGTCGCCCACAGTTGCCCGCTGCGATCGGCGAAGATGTTGTTGTGGCCGGCGCCGACGCCCATGGTCCACCGCCGGGAGTAGGGACCCTCGAAAGTGTCGGCGACGGCCAGGACCGCGTCGTACTGGTACTGCGTGCGGCCGGGGCCGGCCGGGTCGTAGGCGTGGCGCGTGCTGCCGTCGGGATTGGCCGAGGTGCGGTTCCAGACGGCGTGGAGGAGGTAGTACCTGCCCTGGTGCTTGTACACGTACGAGCCTTCGATGTACGGCTCGGGCGAGTAGGGCGTCTGCCGGAACTTGGGGAGGTTCGTCGTCGGGACGATGTCCTCCATGTCGTCACGGAACTTGGCGTACAGGTGGTTGTGCAGCACGAGCCACGCGTCGTCGCCCTCGGTGTAGAGGCTGCCGTCGATGTGGTGGTAGGCGCCGGGCTTGATGAAGTCGGGCCCGCCGATGAAGGAGTCGCCGAAGGGCTTGCCGAAGTTGCCCTCGATGAGCCGGTATGGCCCCTCGACCCCGCCCTCGCTCACGAGCAGGAACGAGCCGACCTTCTGGGAGTGGTCTCCCATGCACGCCACGATGTACCACTTGCCGCGGAAGTAGTGCACCTCCGGGGCCCAGACGTTGCCCCGCTTGCCGAACCGGTCGTCGTACCAGTACTCCTGCCACGGAGCGACGACCGTGCGTCCCGGCCGGTTCTCGCCGACGAACTCGGGCGACCACACCTTGCCCTTCTCGGCGCCGGCCCGGACGCCGGTGGTGTCGGCCAGCCTCCACGGGCCCCGCAGGGACGGTGACACCCACAAGAAGATGCCGTCGTTCCACGAGCCGGCCGGCGGCCCGGGCGCCCGGGTGGTGCCGGTGGCGACGTAGATCGGACGACCGCCGACGACGAAGCAGTTGACGTAGGTGTCCCGCATCCAGACCCGGCCGCGCTCCTCGTCGCGGGGGCGCAGTTCGAGCGGGAGGATGAAGGAGTTGTCCGCACGCGGCCACAGGTCGAGCCGGGTGTCGGCCAGGCCGTAGGGCTCGGGGTCCGGCCAGTTCCGCGGGTGGCGCCGCATCTCCGCCGGCGCGGCGTGCGCGGCGGTCGCGGGCAGCGCCGCCCCGCCCATGATGCCTGCCACACCCGTTAACAAGGATCGTCGGCCGACGTGCGTTCCGTTGTCAGAAGTGGTCATCAGTCACGTCCTCCTACGCCGGCGCTCGCCGAGTTCGCTCCCAGCGGCCGCCCGCGCGCGACGGGGCGCCATGCGCCCCTTGCCGCGGGTGAGCGGGAGGGCCGCTCTTGTGCCGCATGCGGAGAGTCTGCCGAAGTCATCGATATTTCGTCAATAACCCGGAAAAAATCCCCCAATCGGCCTCGTGAGCCGTGCCCGCCCCGCTATCGGCGGACTCGGTAGAGCAGGTGCAGCACCCGGTCGCCCTGGATCACCACATGCGGGTCCTCCAGCAGTTGCTGGGCGTCGACCGACCCGAAATACCGCTTGCCCGACCCGAAGACCACGGGCACGACGTCCATCGCCACCTCGTCCACCAGCCCGAGGGCGAGCGCCTGCCCGCCAATACAGCTTTTCTACATTGCACCCTTGGGATATCATCGCCATATTGCGATCAATAATGAGCGGCCCGTTCAGGATCTGGCATCCCCTGAGAAGGAGTCCGCGCCGACGGGAACTGTCCTCGCGACAACCCGGCGTGCGGCCCTGCGGCGCCGCATCCGGCTCCTGGTCGCCGCCACCATCACCTACAACGTGATCGAGGCCGTGATCGCCCTCGGGGCCGGCGCCGCCGCCTCCTCCGCGGCGCTCATCGGCTTCGGCCTGGACTCGCTCGTGGAGGTCGCCTCCGCCACGGCGGTGGCCTGGCAGTTCTCCGCCCGTGACCATGAACGCCGCGAGAAGACCGCGCTGCGCGTCATCGCCGTCTCCTTCTTCGCACTGGCCGCGTACGTCACCTTCGACGCGATACGCGCCCTGACCGGATCGGGCGAGGCGGAACACTCCACGCCGGGGCTGATCCTCGCCGCGCTGAGCCTGCTGATCATGCCCTTCCTGTCGTACGCCCAGCGTCGCGCCGCCCGCGAACTCGGCTCGGCCTCCGCCTTGGCCGACTCCAAGCAGACCCTGTTGTGCACCTACCTGTCCGCGATCCTGCTGGCAGGGCTGGCCCTCAACAGCCTCTTCGGCTGGTCGTGGGCCGACCCGATCGCCGCCCTCGCGATCGCCGCGGTGGCGGTGAAGGAGGGCCGCGCGGCCTGGAAAGGAGACGCCTGCTGCGCAGGTTGTTCCACCACGTCGGACGGGTAGCGCCGCGGGATCTCGCATCGTCTGCCGGAGATCCCGCGATGGAGTGTCTGCCATCCGCTGTACCTTCCAGTTACTCGGGTTTTCCCCTTCTTGGTAAGCAGGGACGGCGAAAATTACCGAAGATCCGCAGAAAGCCTCGGCTTCAGGCCGGGGATGAATGCGGTCCCCCCTTGGGGGATGGCCTGCCGTAGGCGGGGCAGCCCGGAGCGCGGAGCTGGAATCTCAGGTGGGGCGGCGCTGCTGTTCGATATACGCCTTGATGATCGATAGTGGTGCTCCGCCACAGGACGCGGCGAAGTAGCTGGGTGACCAGAAGTGGCCGTGCATGATGGCGCGGTTGACCCGGCCGGTGAACTCCTTGCGGAGGTAGTGCGAGGAGACGCCCTTCAACGAGTTGACGAGTTTGCTGATCGCGACCTTGGGCGGGTAGTGCACGAGCAGGTGGACGTGGTCGTGTTCGCCGTTGAACTCGCGGAGTTCGGCCTCGAAACTGTCGCACACCTCGATCATGATGTCTTCGCAGCGGCGCA
>NZ_JBHSBI010000021.1:0-178887 GCF_042650645.1 Nonomuraea purpurea | reverse complement strand
GCCGTGACCGCCGTCCGCCAGCGCGTCACCCGCCAGCAGCGCGGCCGGCGAGGCCGCGCGACCGACCCCGAATGGGCCAACCGCCGACGCCTGCTCCGCGCCCGCGAGAACCTGACCGGCCCATGGCCCCGGCGACCGCCAAGGACCTCATCCGCCGCTATCTGGCGGCGTTCGGCCCAGCCGGGATCATGGATGTGCAGGCCTGGTCCGGGCTGACCCGCCTCGGCGAGATCGTCTCCGACATGCGCGCCGAACTGCGCCACTACCGCGACCCCGACGGCAGGGAACTGATCGACTTGGCCGACGCGGAACTGCCCGCCCCCGACACGCCCGCCCCCGTGCGCCTGCTGCCCGCCTTCGACAACGCCCTGCTCGGCCACGCCGACCGGACCCGCATCATCAGCCACGAGGATCGAAAGCGCGTGATGCCCGGCCAGGCACAAGTACGGCCCACCTTCCTCATGGACGGCCATGTGCACGGACCTGGTCCCTCGAAGGCGACATCCTGCGCCTCACTCCGTTCCGCCCCTGCCCGCGACCGATCAGGCGGCCCTGGAGCAGGAGGCGGAGCGCCTGCTGGCGTTCGTGGGAGGCAAAAACGTGTCCTTCAGCAGCCCGATCGCGACCCGGTCGTCCTGACCATCCACCCCGGCATCGACCTCTGGAACCAAGCCAGACGCGATAAGCACGGCTCATGGTCGGCGGAACAGGGTGCAGCTGACAACCTTGTCGAGTTGGTAGCGGGAGGCGAGTTCGTTGTCGGTCGCGTCACCGGCGACGGTGCGTTTACGCCTCGGCCGCCGTCATCGCGGCAGGCCGGTGGTGACGCGTTCGAGGATGCGGGCCAGCCGTTGCGGGACGGGCCGCAGCTCCTCCGCGACGAGCCCATACACGTCGACCGTCCGGTTGTCGCCGTCGCTGTCCGGTATGTGGATGACATAGCGGAACAGGCCCGGCCGGGCCGGGTCGGGCACGACAGCCCAGCGACCGCGGTAGCCGTGGATCAGTACCTCGGCGAAGTAGTTCGCCAGGGGTACGACCAGCCATTCATCGGCGGCATCGTCCGGGGACAGATTCACCACCCAGTCGTCCAACATGCCGAGGTGGGTCAAGGGGTCGCTGGTGAGCGCGTTCGGGTCGCCACCGAGCTGCTCCACCAGATAGCACACCACCTCTTGGCAGTCGGCCTCCCACGCACGCTCATCGGGCCACGGCTCGGCGGTGGCGTTGGGCAGGTCCGGGGCCGGCGCGGCGACCAGGTCGCCGTCGGGGACGAAACCGTCGTCGTGCCGAGTGAACACCTGGGCGAGCCGGACGCCGGTCGGCCGCCCGTTCTCATGAATCGCGGCGAATACGGCCTGTTGACCGATGTCGTTGTGTGGCCACGATCCTGGCCAGGCCACTGCGGTGAACCGCCCGCCTGCCCCGAAGAGCGCCGGAGAGTACGCCGCCGTCATCGAGGTGTTCTCTGGAAGGATGATCGTGGACAGCCGCGCGGCGGAGGGATCGCCGTCGGCGACCCACAGCTGCGTGCCGATGGCACTTTCATCCGCGAGGTCGGACGCCGCCGCGTCCACCGCTGCCCGGGCCATTTCCAGAGCCTCGGGATCGAGGACGCCGTCCGCGATCGGGTCCTGCGGCGGTTCCTCGGTGGAGTGTCCCAGCCCCGTGTAGCTGAGCATGTCGGCGACCTGGTCGAACACGGCCACCGCAGCGTCGAGGTTCGACAGGGCCTCCGTCAGCGGCATACCGAGTTGGGGATCGTGACCCTCCATCCCGGTCACGTCCTCGACGATCCGGCCGAGCGTGTACATCCGGTCGATCGTGTCCCGCGCCGCCTCCCCCGAATACCAGAACGGGACGGTGATGAATGCCGAGTCCGGATCGCAGGTGAGCTGGATGCCGGTGGCCTCCTCGTACAGCTCGCCGCTGCCGTCGTCGGCCGGCTCCACCACGAGGCTCGGGATGACCTTCACAGCGGCCGCCACCAGCCTGTCCCATTCGTCCCGCCATTGGCCATCCTCAACGGCTGTTCCAGGACGACGCTGGAACCCAAGATCGTAACTCATGAGATTGCACTGTAGAGCCATCGAGCCACAGCCGTTCCCGATACGGATCCGGCGACGATATGCCGAGTTCGTGTGGTCTACGCTTCCAGAATGTCGTCGCGACGATCTACCCCACCGAAGATCGGCGGTTTCGAGTGGGATCGCGAACTGGCGGCCTTGGGCGTGGATCGCGCGGTCGTAGATGAGGAACTCGGCTGGGTGCTCGACGGCCGGAGTACCGCGGAGGTCGATCCGCATTCGGTGTATTTCGACTCTGTCCCGGCCGGCGTCGTCGCCGCCACCTGGGTCCTGCTCCACCAGGAGCAGCCGTCCTACGGCACGTTGATGTACCTACAGTTTGTCTGGTCCGACGCGGACGAGTACCTGCGTGCCTGGATTGTGCGGCAGTTCGCCGCGATGCTCGTCCACGGCCCGCCTCCGGTGGCTGAGTCGGCCGAGTACGGGCTCTGGGTCGACTACTTCGAGACGCCCTCGGACGCGCGGGAGGTGTTCCCGAGCCTGGCCGGACAACTGCCCCACTCCCACTGGCCTCGATTGCTGAGCGCGGCGGGTCCCGTGCCGTGGACGGTCAAACGAACCGTTTTCACGGAGGCGGCCGAAGTGCCGGCGCTTCATGCCGCGCTCGCCAAGGGCATCGCGGGTTCCTTCTACGATGTCTACGGCAACGTCGACGCCGTAGAGGCGGCGCGGCTGCTGGAGTCGATCAGGGTGGCCGACGACGACCTGCGGTCGGCGCTGACCGAGGCCACCACTCAGCCGCTGCTCCTACGCTCGGGGGCGGCGATCCTCGTGGACGACCCGGCGTGGGAACATCCGGGCAGTTTCCTGCTCGAGGCGACGGTCAGTGCTGGCCGGCAGCGGTGGGTGCCAGGATCGGAGCTCGTCGTTGACGGCACGGTCTACGGCAAGCTGAGGCACTGGGACTTCCCCTTCGACGAGAGCCTCGCGCACCGAGTGGTCCCGGTACCCCCTCTGCACGGAGACTGCCTGCACCGAGTCGAAGCGCCACCGGAGCATGCGCAGGTGCTGGCGAATCGGGATCTGGAGGCATGGCCGTCAGGGCTGCGGGAGCATGTCATGCGCAACATCGACGTGGACGGCGACGCGGAGGATACTCGGCAGAAATAATGGAACGCGTGACAGTGGATCTTTCCGTGGTTGAGGATTTTGGATGCACGGCCGATCAAGATTCATTCTGTTAGGCGCTCTTAGCGGGACTTTCGTTCGCTGCCACATCAGCCCGTCACCGTGGCCGCGCCTTCGGCCAGTTCGAGGCGGGTGCCGGTGAACGTGGCCCGCAGGCGCCGGTCGTGCGTGACTACGATCAGTGCGCCCTGGTAGGAGGCGAGCGCCTCCTCCATCTGCTCTGCGAGCATCGGTGACAGATGGTTGGTTGGCTCGTCGAGCAGGAGCAGGTCCACGGGCTCGGTCACCAGCCGGGCCAGCTCGATCCGGCGCCGCTGCCCGTAGGACAGCTCCCCGAGGCGCAGCCCCAGGTCGGACGGCCGGAACAGGCCCAGGGCGAGCAGCGCGTCCGCATGCTCGTCCAGACTTCCCGGACGCCCGTGCGCGTAGGCCTGCAGCACGGTCCGGTGCGCTGTGCCGGTCGGCCTGTCCTGCCGGAGGGCCCATGGCATGTCTTCGGCGTCCGGTTCGTCCTGCCGGAAGAACCCGACCCGGCCGGCCCGTCGTACCTCGCCCACGTCCGGTCGTAGTTCTCCGGCGAGCACCCGCATCAGCGTGGTCTTGCCCGCTCCGTTCGGGCCGGTGACGAGCAGCCGCTCACCGGCGCGGACGGTCAGGGACTCCAGGCGGAGCCGTCCCGCCACCACCACGCCGTCGAGCGCGGCCACCTCGTCCCCGGTGGAAGCGCCCGCGGTGGTGGGGACGGTGGTGAAGCGCAGTGGCTCGGGCGGCGACGGCGCCGGGTGGTCGGTGAGCCACTGCAGCCGCTGCCGGGACTGGCGGATACGGCCGGCTGCCCCGTGGGTGCGCGAGCGCGCCCGCCAGGCGCCGGTGCCCATGCCCGCCTTGGCCGTCTTTCGCGGAATTGCGGCAAGTCGGCCCGCGTTGGCGGCCACCAGCGTGGCATGCCGGTCCAGTTCTGTCTTCCATTCCTCATGGGCCTGTGCCTGTGCGGCGCGCTCGGCCGCCTTGGCGGCGAGATAGCCGGCATACCCGTCGCCGTGGCGGCGCACCTGCCCGTCGGCCACCTCGACGATCGCGGTGGTCACCCGCTCCAGGAACATCCGGTCGTGCGTGATCGCCACGACCGTGCCCCGGTGGGCGCGCAGGCGCTGTTCGAGCCAGGCTGTGGCCTGGTCGTCCAGGTCGTTGGTCGGCTCGTCGAGCAGCAGCAGCTCAGGAGCGGACGCCAGCGTGGCTGCCAGGGCAAGCCTGGAGCGTTCACCGCCGGAGAGCGTGCCCAGCGGGCGGTTGCGGTCAAGCCCAGGCAGCCCGAGCCCGTGCAGTGCGACCGCCACACGGAGGTCGGCGTCGTAGCCGCCTCGCGCCTCGAACTGCGCCACCAGCTCCGCGTAGACGTCCAGGCCCGCGTGCCCCTCCATTCCTGCCGAGCTGAGCGAGCGTTCGGCCGCCCGCATCCGGGCCTCGAGCTCGCGCAGGTCGGCCAGCGCCAGGTCGACGGCGTCGGCGACGGTGGCGTGCGACGGCAGCGCAAGCGACTGCGGCAGGTATCCGACGCCGCCGGGCGCGACGACCACGAGCTCGCCGTTGTCCGGACGCTCGGCGTCCGCCATGAGTTTGAGCAGCGTGGACTTACCCGACCCGTTGTCGCCGATCACTCCGACCCGCTCACCGGGCTTGACGGTGAGCGACACCCGGTCCAGGACGACGCGCGTGCCGTAGCGCTTGGTGATCTGGTTGAGTGCCAGTTGGGCAAGGGTGCGCAGAGCGCCCCACCTCCTCTTGTCAGCGTGGACAGATCATGACTGCATGCCTGGTCGGCCTCATAGGCCTCGTTCGGGTCAACCTGGGGCCTTGCGGCTGAGGTACTCCCAGGCCCGGTACTCCGCGGTGCGGGCCTGGTCCATCCGCTGGACCATGTCGTAGGAGACGGCGCCGACGATCAGCCGCAGTGGCGGCTCGGCCAAGCCGGCCAGCTCCATGACCACTGGTGCCGCGGTGCTCGGGTCGGGGCTGGCGTCCTCGCCCCACATCTCGGCCAGTTGGGCCCGCAACTGCTCGTACTCCGGGTGCGGCCGGGTCGCCGTGGTACCCCGCGTGAACAGGTCGGTGCCGTACCCGCCTGGCTGCACGATCGTCACCTTGATCCCGAACGGTGCCACCTCCATCGCCAGTGCCTGGCTCAACGAGTCGAGCGCGCTCTTGCTCGCCGCGTAGAACCCGGCGGACGCGACCCCGCCGCCGGTTCCCATCGAGGTGACCTGCAGGATGTGGCCGGACCCCTGCGCCCGCAGGTGGGGCACCACGGCCTGGGCGACCCAGACCGCGCCGAAGAAGTTGACGTCGAACTGGGCGCGGATCTGCTCCTCAGTGGCCTCTTCCACCATGCCGAGCAGCATCGTGCCGGCGTTGTTGACCACGACGTCGAGCTGGCCGAACGCCGCCGCCCGGTCCACCACCTTCTGCACGGCCGCCCGGTCGCGGACGTCCGGCGTAAGCAGCACGAGGCGGTCCGGGTGGGCGGCGGCCAGGTCGGTAAGAGGGCCGAGATCGCGCGTGGTGGCCACGACACGGTCGCCTGCGGCGAGCGCCGCCCCGGTGAAGGCCCTGCCCAGGCCCCTCGACGCGCCGGTGATGAACCATACGCGGGCAGTCGTCATTCGCCCTCCTTCTGGCTGGCCCAAGACGATACGGCTCGTCTCGTCTTGGACTCAGTATGGGCGACGTTGTTCTTCAAGTCAAGACGAACCGTATCGTCTCGTCTGCGTTATGCTCTCGGCCGCGCCCAACGCAAGAACACCGAACCCCGCGCTGCGCAGCGAGCAATCCAGGCAGGCCGTCCTCACCGCCGCGCAGCTCTGGGTGTCGGTAAGACTCGCATCAACCCAGGTCCACGTGATTGAGTTCACCCAGCTCACAGGCACCCCTTAAAGAGGTCCGCATCTGGGGTCAACTCCGGCCCGTGAAATCAGCCGCGTGACCATAGCGAAAGACAGCGCCCCCTCCGCGAGGACCGCGCTTGGAAAGCCGGGGGTTTGGGGGGCCGCGCCCCCCAAATGACACAGCCTGAGCCCTTTGGCGAAGACCGTGCTTCTCCCCTGCGCCTACTTGCGCTTGTTGATCTCCTCGGTGAGCTGCGGGACGACCTGGTGCAGGTCTCCCACCACCCCGTAGTCGGCAAGTTCGAAGATCGGTGCTTCCGGGTCCTTGTTGATGGCCACGATCGTCTTGGCGGTCTGCATGCCCGCCCGATGCTGAATAGCCCCCGAGATCCCGGCCGCGATGTAGAGCTGCGGCGATACGGTTTTGCCCGTCTGCCCGACCTGGAACTGGTGCGGGTACCAGCCGGCGTCCGTAGCAGCCCGGGAAGCGCCCACGGCCGCGCCCAACGCGTCCGCCAGGCCCTCGATGATGGAGAAGTTCTCGGCCGAGCCGACACCGCGCCCGCCGGAGACCACGATCGCGGCCTCCGTGAGTTCGGGCCGGGCGCCCTTTTCCTGTTTGACCCGCTCGACGACCTTGGCGGCCTTGGCGGTGTCGGACAGGGTGACGGCGACCTCTTCTTCCGCACCGGCGCCCGCGGCCGCCTCGGGGGCGGTCGAGTTGGGGCGGACGGCCACGATGGGCGTGCCCTTGCGCACCTTGGAGTGCACGTTGACGCCGCCGCCGAAGATGGACTGGTCGGCGACGAAGCCGTCGCTCAGGCCGACGGCGTCGGTGATGACGCCGGAGTCGGTCTTGACGGCGAGCCGCCCGGCGATCTCCTTGCCCTCGGAGGTCGCGGCCACGAGGACGGCGGCCGGCGACTTGGCGGTCACGAGCTGGGCCAGAAGTTCGGCTTTGGGCGCGACCACGTATTCGACGATGTCGCTCGACGGCGCGAGGTAGATCTTCTCCGCGCCGTACTCTGCCAGCCTGGCCTTGGCCTCCGGTGTGATGCCGGGGCCGGCCCAGACGGCGGAGGGGGTGCCGAGCGAGCGGGCCAGGGTCAGCAGTTCGAGCGTGACCTTCTTGACCTCGCCTTCGACCTGCTCGACGAGAACGAGAATCTCCGACATTTCAGTAAAGCTCCCGTTCTCAGATGAACTTCTTGGACGCGAGGAAGTCGGCGGCGTTCGCGCCACCGTCGCCCTCGTCCTTGACGATCGTGCCGGCGGCGCGCGGCGGCGCGGCGGCGAAGTCGACGACCTCGGACCACGCGGCGGCCAGGCCCACCTGGGCGGCGTCGATGGCGGCCTCGCCGATGGCGAGCGTCTCGACCGGCTTCTTCTTGGCCGCCATGATGCCCTTGAAGGACGGGTAGCGCGGCTCGTTGATCTTCTCGACCACGGACACGACGGCCGGCAGCGAGGCCTGGACCCTGTCGTAGCCGTAGTCGGTGATGCGCTGGATCGTGATGGAACCGCCCTCGACGTCGACCTTGTTGGCCAGCGTGAGCTGCGGCGCGTCGAGGCGCTCGGCCAGCATCGCGGCCAGCACGCCGGTGCGCGCGTCGGTGGACTCCGAGCCCAGGATGACCAGGTCGAAGCCGATCCGCTTGAGCACCTGCGCCATCGCGTACGAGGTGGACAATGCGTCGGAGCCGTGCAGGGCGTCGTCGCTGAGGTGGACCGCCTTGTCGGCGCCCATGGCCAGCGCCTTGCGGATGGTGTCGGTGGCCTTGCCCGGACCCATGGTGAGCACGGTCACTTCGCCGCCGTGGGCCTCTTTGAGCTTGAGCGCCTCCTCGACCGCGTACTCGTCAAGCTCGTTGACCACGCCGTCGGCGGCGTCGCGGTCGAGCGTGTTGTCATCGGACCGCAGCTTGCGCTCGGTCGCAGTGTCGGGGACCTGCTTCACGCAGACGACGATGTTCATGGCCGGTGGCCGACCTCCCGTAGTTCGCGTGCGCCTCCGCCTCGTCGCGGCGGCGCCGAATGCATGCTGTCCAGACTGCCAGGTGCCCTGTAAGACTCCCGACAGAGGGTGTACGTCCGATCATGTTACCTGTGGGTAGCTTACGCGCAAACCACCCGCACCGAACTTTATTCTAGCTATGCGGACAAAAGGAACACGATCCCCAGGACCAGCGCCGTACCCGCGAACAACGCCAGCGTGAACGTGCTGACCATCGCCGTCAGCCCGTAACAGAGCCCCGCCGCCCCGGCCACACAGACCACATCGATGATCATCCGGCTGCGTTTGTAGGGACTGCGCGAGAACAGGGCCACGCCCGCGTCCGCCACCACGGCCAGCGTGTAGGCCGCCAGCAGGAACAGCGACACCTCGGGCAGCGGCTCGTTGGCGGCGGCCGCCAGCAGCGACACGAACAGCCCCGAGCCGATCAGCCAGCGCCTGCGGACCTTCTCCCGGTGCCTGGCCATGGACTCCTCGACCGACTTGCGCCGCGGATCACGGCCCGGCCGCCACTCCCTGGTGTTCTCCTCGTCGGCCGCGCGCGACGGGCGGCGAAGGGCGGGAGGCGTGTGCGAGAGCGGCGCGACGTCCAGCAGGGCGCAGATGCGCGCGGCCGTCGGCCGCACCGCCGGGTCGGCGGCCAGGCACTCGCGTAACAACGGCTCCAGCCACGCGGGCACGCCTTCCAGGTCGGGCGGGTGGTGCACGACCCGGTAGGCGATCGCCGAGGCCGGGCCCTGCCCGTACGGCTGCCGCCCGGTGGCCGCGTACGCCAGCGTCGCCCCGAAGGAGAACACGTCGGCCTCCATGCCCACCGGCTTGCCTTCGAGCACCTCCGGGGCGAGGTAGCCGGGCGTGCCCACGACCGCGCCCGAGGCCGTGACCGCCAGCGTGTCGAGCGCGCTGGCGATGCCGAAGTCGATGACGACGGGCTCACCCTCGGTCATCATCACGTTGGCCGGTTTGAGGTCGCGGTGCACGACCCCCGCCTCGTGCATGGCCAGCAGCGCGTCGGCCAGGCCGCCCGCCAGCCGGCGCAGGTCCTCGACGGGGGCGGGCACGGCGCTGAGCGGACGGCCCTGGACGTAGCGGGTGACGAGGTAGGGCCTGCCGCCGTCCAGTGAAGCGTCGAGGACCTCGGCGACGTGCGGCCCGCCGACCCTGCGCATGGTCTCCACCTCGCGCGCCAGTCTGGCCAGCGCGCCGGCGTCCGCCGCGACGTGCGGATGGAGCACTTTGACCGCGACGGTGCGTCCCTCGGGGTCGAGAGCGAGGTGCACCTCGCCGAACCCGCCGGACCCGAGCCGGGAAAGGAGCTCGTATGGGCCGAGGTGGTCGCTCATACCTGTGATTCTCCCCCCGGCGGCCCTTGGAGACACTCAGATCCAGTTGGTCAGGAACCCCAGCCCGAGATTGTCCAGCAGGTCGCCGATCAGGCCGGTGATCAGGCCGATCGTGCTCTGCTCTGCCTGGTTGGCCAGCTGGTTGATGACCCTGCTCGGCGCCTGCCAGGGCGACCACACCGTGTCCTGTCCCAGCGCGAACATCACCGAGAACAGCGCCGCCGTGCCCACCAGCACGACCGCGACCAGCGCCGCGCCCGGGCTGCGCAGCACGCCGGTGAGGGTGCGCGTGACGGCCTTGCGCGGCGCGCCGCCGCCGGGCAGTACGAACAGGCCCAGCGCGAACGCGCCCGCCCCGTAGGCGGCGGCCTGGTTGACGCCCATCTGGCCGGCCCAGTAGAGAATGCCCCAGACGCACACGCCGAACAGCAGCGACAGCGGCACGTGCACCGCCGTCACGAGCGCGGACTTCACCAGGGCCCACGGCGTGCCGACCAGCGCGAGCAGCGGGTCGGTCGCACTGCTGCCGCGGATCTGGCGGCGCCTGACCATGTCGCCGAACAGGTATTCGCCCAGACGCAGCACCAGCGCCAGCGCGACGGCCACCGCGCCCGCCATGACCGGCATCATGACGGTCAGCGCCACCAGCGTGACCAGCAGGAGCAGGCCGATGAACTGGCTGCCGACCAGGTATCTCTTCCGCTCGGCCGGCGGGGTGAACCGCGGCGAGGTCGGCTCCTGGTAGGGCCTGGCCGCCTGCTGGGGCTGCGGATAGCCGGCCACGCGCTGGTCGGGACGCGGCGCGGGCGGTCTGGCCGGCACCGGCGCCGGCACGTAGGGCGGCGGACGCTCCTCCCGGTAGGGCGGTGGACGCTCTTCTCGATGGGGCGGCGGCGCGGGCTTGGAGTACTCGACCGGCGGCAGCAGGTCGGAGAAGGAGTCCATGGTCCGCGTCTTGTTACCCAAGCGCTTGGTGCCCGTAGGCCCCTCGAACTCGTTGAACGTCGTCACGGCCGGGTCGAGCGCCCTGGCCATCCGCAGCAGCTCCTGGGCGCTGGGCCGGGCCGCCGGGTCGACCTGCAGCGCCCGCGTCAGCCAGCCGCGCAGCCACACGGGCGCCTTGTCGATCTGCGCCCGTCCTTCCATGATGTTGAAGCAGACGGCCTCGAACGTCCCGGTGCCGAACGGCGGCGCCCCCGTGGCGGCGAAGAACACCGTCGAGGCCAGCGCGTGCACGTCGGCCGCCTGGGTGATGTCGGAGTCGCGGATGATCTCGGGCGCGAGGTAGCCGGGCGTGCCCACGAACATGCCGGTCTGGGTCAGCCGTGTGGCGTTGACCAGGTGGGCGATGCCGAAGTCGATGACCAGCGGCTCGCCGTCGACCAGCATGACGTTGGACGGTTTGAAGTCGCGGTGGATCACGTCGGCGGCGTGGATGGCCACCAGCGCCTGGCAGAGCCCCTGGGCGAGGCGGATGATCTCGCGTGCTTCCAGAGCGCCCTCGGACAGGACGGTGTCCTCCAGCGTGCGCCCCGGGGCGAAGCGGGTCACGACGTACGGCTGGCCGCCCACGAGTTCGGCGTCGATGACCTCGGCCACGTGCGGGCTGCGCACCCGGCGCATGGTCTCGACCTCGCGGGTCAGCCGGTCGCGCGCCTTGAGGTCGGCCGCCACGTGGGGGTGGAGCACCTTGATGGCGACCTCGCGGCCCTCGCCGTCGAGGCCGAGGTGGACGACCCCCATGCCGCCCTCGCCGATCTTCCTGATCAGCCGGTACGGCCCGAGGCGTTCTGGTGCCTGGATGCTCATCGCCGCCTTCCCCGGGTCATCCCCCTGAGTTCCCGCCCAGACCTTCGAGCTGCTTGACCACTGGCGTGACGTCCAGCGGAGTCCATACGGCCCCCCTTGACCTGTCCCCGAACGTGCCATAGGCGAGGACGAGCGAGAGCGCGGCACCCGCCGCGAGGACTCCCGCCATCACCATCGCCGCTGTTCTCGAGGGTACGAGCGATGAGAGCGTTCTGCGCATCTGTTTGCCAGGACCCTCCACTCCCGGACCCGCGCAAACGGTCCAAAGCGCGACCGCGGCGCCCCAGGCCAGGGCGTAGGACGGGCTCATCTTGGCCACCACGACGAGCAGCAGCGTCACCGGCAGGCCGAGGATGAGCGCGTACAGGCCGAGGGCGAGCGTGATGCCCGCGGACTTGGCCAGCGCCTGCGGGTGGGCGAACACCCTGACCACGTCGAGTGCCGCCGCACCGGCCGCCCTGCGGGCCGCGAGCTGGGGCTGGGCCAGGTCGGCCGCGCGCAGCAGGATCGCGAGCGGCACCGCCGCGACCGCCACGAGCACGGGCGCGAGCACGGCCGCCACGACCATGAGGACGAGCAGCATCGCGCTCGCCACGCCGTAGGCCCTGGAGCGCTGCAGGACCTTGCCCGGCTGGACCGACGGGATGTACGGCTCGCGCTTGGTCCGCGGGTCCTGCGGGTACTGCGGCTGCGCCGGGATGTAGGGCGGCGGGTGGAGCGGATTGGGGCCCTGCCTGCCGTAGTCGGGCGGCTCGATCCCCGGGCCCGTGCCTGGCGGGGCGTTGAGCCTGCCGTAGTCGGGAGAGTCGGGGCGCACCCGCCTGGTGGGCAGGTCGGTCTCGCCCGGCGGGGCCGCGAAGGCGCCGTGGCTGTTGACCGGCTGCTGGTGGGGCTGGGAGATCCCGGCCTCGTGCTGGATCCGCCGCAGTTCCTCGGGCGTCACCCTGCGGGTGGGCCACGGGTCGGGCTGGTTGGGCAGGAGTGAGACGTACTGCTGGTCGGCCGCCGGCGTGGCGGGCGGCTCCTGGTTCTCCAGCAGCCGCTTCGGCGTCACCGGCGGCGTGGAGATGTCGTAGGACGGCCTGTCGGCGACCCTCGGCGGTGTCGCGACGTCGGCAGGGGGCGCCGTGGTCGCGTACTGGCCAGAAGGGCGAGGGACGGTGGAGATCTCGTCGGGCACGCCACCCGGCGGCGGCTTGGGCAGCATCCTGGCGGTCTGCTCGGCCAGGTCGACCGCCCTGGGGCGCTTGGCAGGATTGCGCTGGAAGGCCGCCTTGAGCAGCGGCTGCAGCGCCGAGGGCGCGGCGCCGACGTCGGCCTTGCCCGCGGTGATGTTGTAGAAGATCATCTCCAGCGTGCCCTTGCCGAAGGGCGGCTGGCCGGTGGCCGCGTGCAGCAGCGTGCCCGCCCACGCGTGGATGTCGACCTCGGGCCCCGCCTCCTGGCCCTCGATGATCTCGGGCGCGAGGTAGCCGGGCGTGCCGATGAACATGCCGGTCTGCGTCAGCCTGGTCGCGTCGACCGCCTGCGCGATGCCGAAGTCGATCAGGACGGGCTCGCCGTCGAGGATCAGCACGTTGCCCGGCTTGAGGTCGCGGTGGATGACGCCCACCGAGTGGACCACGGCCAGCGCCTCGGCCACTCCGTGGGCCACCTTGATCAGCGCGGGCAGGTCGAGCGGGCCGTCGTCCTTGACGATCTCGTCGAGGGGGCGGCCCGGCACATAACGGGTGACGATGTAAGGTCGATGACCTGTCACATCGGCGTCGAGCACCTCGGCGATGAACCTGCTGCGGACCCGCCGCATCGTCTCGACCTCGCGCGAGAGCCGCCGCCTGGCGACCTCGTCACCGGCGACCTCGCCGCGAAGGACCTTGACCGCCACCTGCCGCCCCTGAGGGTCGACAGCGAGGTGGACAACGCCCATCCCGCCTTCACCGAGCCGCCTGAGCAGCCGGTAAGGCCCTAGTCGGTCATCGTTCATGGCATGAAGCACCATACCGGCTTAATCCCCGCCCACGAGATGAACCAGGAGGCCACATTCCCACTCGTACAACGTCCAGAACGGCCCCATCGGTTTCCCATCCAACGGTCTCGAATCGGCTTCAGTTTTGGTCAGCCGGCCAGAGAAAGCACCTCGGCTCTCTTCAGCCCGGCCAGCGTGGCTCCTGAGACGGCCAGTTTCGACCGGCGCAGACCGCTTCCGATCACCACTCTGGGGTGCTCGGCGACGTGCGTGTCGACCAGGATCGGCCAGTCGTCGGGCAGGCCCAGCGGGGTGATGCCGCCGTACTCCATTCCGGTCAGCTCGACCGCGTCGGCCATCGGCGCGAAGCTGGCCTTGCGGGCCTCGAGGTGCTTGCGCACCACGCCGTTGACGTCGACCCGCATCGTCGCGAGCACCATGCACGCGGCGTAACGGGTCTCGCCGCCCCGCTTGGCCGCCACGACCACGCAGTTGGCCGACTCCTCGAGGGTCACGCCGTACTTCTCGCAGAAGGCCGCCGTGTCGGCCAGATCGGGATCGATCTCGACCGCCTCGACGCCGTCCATGTTCGACACCGCCTGCGCCACCGGATCGGCCAGCAGGTCGATCCGGTCGGTCGCGGGTGCCCAGTGCAACGTCATCCCATCTCCTTGCTTCGCTTCCTCCGAGCCTATTGCCGTCTCGGGATCAGCGTGGTGATCTCACGGGGACTGCAGCACTCGCTGGTGCAGCCGCGTGACGACCCCGCGGGCGGACTCCATGGCCCCCGCCTGCCAAGCGATCAGATGGGTGAGCCAGTCGCCCGCGAAGTAAACCCTTCCGGCGGGGCGTTGCAGAAAAGTGAAGGACGAATCAAAGGCGGGCCAGCGCACCCAGCCTCCCTGGATGTGCTCCTGGCGTTCCCAGGCGATGGAGGCGGAGGACAGGAGGTTCTGGCGGTACTTCTCGCCGTGGATCTTCTTGCCCTGGGTGAGGGCGCGGTGCCTTCTGTCCTGCGGGGTGAGGGCGCCGTAGAGCTCGGCGTCGCCTTCGGTGGCGTAGTAGCCGACGAGCAGGCCGCGTTCGGAGTGGTAGCCGTGGGACGGGTACCAGATGTGGGTGATGTCCAGGTCCGTCTCGGTCACGCCGCCGTAGATGCGGTCCTCCAGCTCCCACCAGCGCCTGCCGTACTCCAGGCCGATCTTGCCGGCGGCGATCGGCGTCGGGGTGGTGAGCGCGGCGGTGACCTCGGCGCCGAGGTTGTGGGGGATCTTGGCGAGGATGTGGGGCGGGAGGGCGGCGATGCAGTAGTCGGCCTTGAGCGCGCCGCCGTCCCAGGTGATCTCGACGCCGTCGGCCAGGTTCGTGATCTTGGTGACCTTGACGCCGGTCCTGATCCGCTCCTTGCCCACGGCCTCGGTGAGCTTGGCGACGATCACGTCCATGCCGCCGACGGGCTGGAACATGGGGGTGGCCTGCTCGTAGCCGAAGTCGTTGGTGATGGCCCGGCCGGTGCCGGCGGCGAGGACGCGGTGGAGGGAGGCGGGGGCGTCGAGGGGGGTGCCGATGTCGATCGCCGGATATTTGGTGAAACCGCGGCGGTCTGAGCCTTCGTAGGCATGCTTGGGGCCTAAGTCGCCGAACCTTCTGAGGAATTCGAGCAGGCGTTCCCGGTCGTCTTTGGTGAGGGTTTTGTCGAGCGCGCCGACATTTGTGGCTTTGGCGAGTAATTCCGCGACATATCCGTACATATCGGCGCGGGCCGTTCGCGCCCGCACCGTCCTGTCATTGACGTGCACGTACGCGGCGGCGTTGGTGTTGATGAACGTCTCGATCGGGACGCCCAGCTCACGGCAGTAGTCGAGGGTCACCATCCAGGGCGCGATCCTGCCGGGGCCCGCGTTGAAGTACACGCCCTCGCCGAACCGCACGTCCTGGGCCGGCCCGTTCAGCTCCGTCAGGCGGTCGCCGCCGCGCAGCGTCAGGTTCCTGCCGCCCGCCTTCTGCCTGGCTTCGAGCAGCGTGCAGTCGTAGCCGGCCTTGCCCAGCTCGTAGGCGGCCGTCAACCCCGCGACGCCGGCCCCGAGGATCACGACCTTGGCCGTGCCCTTGCCGCGCAGGGTGAAGTCCCCGGTTCGGGGAGGCACGAACTCCTTTTCCTGCTCGGAGGGCTCGGAGGGTGCCAGGCCGAGCGCGCCCATGGCGGCGTACATGGCCCCTGCGCCGCCTGCCGCCCCGATCCCGACGAGCAGCCCCCGCCGGGTCAGCGCCGCGCCTTCCACCTCGCCCGCTCCCTCGTGCTCAGCCGTACGGACCGCTGCCGCAGGCGACCTGGCCGCCGATGGTGGCGAAGATGCCGAACAGCGCCATGATCTGGGTGAAGTCGTCCGTGGTGAACTCGGTGTGGCGCGACCCAGCCGACTTCACCCCCGGCACCAGCGACACGGCCGCGGCGATGGCCGTGGAGTTCCACTCCACCCCCAGCGTGTACGGCGCCTCCAGCCGGTACGGCGTGAAGTCACTCAACCGCCCCAGGGCCCGGACGGTGGCCTCACGGATCCGGGCCTGGGCCACGATCGGCGGCAGCAGCTCGGCCGAGAACTTGTCGATCCCCTTCTTGACCGCCACCGTCTCGACGTCGCCGAGCAGCTCACGCGCCTCCTCGCCGACGGCCGCGTCCCCGGTCACCACCACGACGGGCACCCCGTGGAACCCCGCGCAGGCGGCCACGAGACGGGTCTCGCCGCACACCTCGCCGTTGAGGTAGACGTTCTGGATCTCCTTGCCCATCCAGGTGTGGTTGAGCACGCCGTCCTGCACCCCGGCGCGGGCGTGGTAGCCGACGAAGCAGGCGGCCTGGAACGACTCGTCGAGCCCCTGCGCCATCCGCTGCGCCTTGCCCGGCCCCCTGATGAGGCTCGCGCGCGGGTCCAGCAGGTCGATCCGCAGGTTCTTCGTGGAGCCGTGGGCGTCGTTGACCAGCACGCTGCTCGCCCCGGCCGCGAAGGCGCCCTCGATGGCGGCGTTGGCGTCGGCGGTCATCAGCTCGCAGCCGCGTTCGTAGCCGCGCTTGCCCGCGTGCATCTCCTCGGGGTCGGTGAGCCCCGTGACGCCCTCCATGTCCACCGACAGATAAACCTTCATCAGCTCCCCCATGTCTCCACCCGCCGCACCTCGTCCTCGGTCATGAACCCGACGTTCGCCGCCATGAACGCGGCCGCCTCGTCACGCCACTGGGCGGGGATCTCCTCGATGGCCTTCGGATAGCAGTGTTCGAGCCAGCTCGTGGACTCCTCACTGACCTCGAAGTAGTCGAGCGCCCCGGCGAACAGCGTCTTGTCGATGCCGGGAACGCGCGCCAGACCGTATTCGATCATCTCCTGCCCGCCGTAGGGCGGCTTCCTGAGCCATTTGCGGGCGACCGGCCGGTCGGCGGTGATGGGGGTGTCGAGCGGGCGGCGTTCGACGGCCGCCTGGATGAGCTCCTTGTACAGGCACTTGCCGCAGACGCGGCACGGGCCGTCGGTGCCGCGCAGGCACCAGCGCACATGGTCCTTGAGGTCGGAGCGCATGGCCAGGCGCATGGTGACGGCCTCGCTCACGCCTCCCACGGGCAGGACGAGGTGCACGCCCGCCGAGGCGAACAGCCGCCCCCACCTGCCGTGCGGCGACCACATGACGTTGTCGGGGGTGTAGCGCCACAGGTAGCGTCCGCCGCCGAGCCAGCGCGAGCCGAGCTCGTAGCCGAAACCCAGGCCGCCGAGGTCCAGCCGGTCGGCCATCAGCAGCGCCCCCGCGGCCACTGCGTGGTGCTCCGGGTAGCCGGGGCGGGGCTCGGCCAGCGTGAACTCCAGGTCGGATGTGACCACGTTCAGCTCGCGGCCCGTCTTGGCCGCCAGCTTGGCCAGCACGTCGGAACGGTAGTGGGGCCAGCGGTTGGGCACCCGCCGGTGCGGCACCCGGCGAAAGTGCACGAACGGGGCCTGCGGGTAGACGGTGGCCGCCGCCACGGAGTCCGCGCCACCGCTGTAGGAGATCGCCAGCGTCCTGCCCGCCTCGCGCGGCTCGGCGCCGACGGGGCCCGCCTCGATCCCCCACCCGTCGTGCAGGGCGGCGGCCAGCTCGGCCGAGATGGCTCTGTCGAAGGTGATCCGCCTCCTGGTCCAGGGGGCCACGATCGTCCAGGCGGCGAGGGCGAACAGGTCGGGGTGGGCGTCGTCGGGGACGCCGCCGATGGAGCAGGAGTTGGTGGCCAGCTTGACGGGATGGTCGTCGGAGGCCTTGCCGGTGATCTCGTCGTCCGGGTCGAGCCGGAAACTCAGATCCGTACCGGTCCAGGTCACGCGCACGGTTGCTGCCCCTCCTTCGCCGCGTTGGGGGTGGGGAGGCGGGCTCGTAGGTCGTCCACGGCCTGCCAGATCAGGACCTCGTTCTGCAGCAGCCCGTCCAGCGCCTTGGCCGTCTCCTGGGCGAGCCTGTGGGCGTCGTCCAGCTTGGCCTTGTCAAGCTTGTCAACCTTGGGCGGGGCCGTCTGCGGGCGGGCGTTCCTGAGCCGCTCGACCTCGCTCTGGAGGGTGACCATCTCCCGCCGCAGCGTCTGAACCTCCCAGAGCGCGTCCCTGATGTCCTGACGGTGGTTGGCGATCGAGATGTAGCGGGAGTCGAACCACGTACGCACGGCCTTCCGCAGCCGGGCAGGGACCAGGACGCGCATCATGAAACGCCACCATAGTGGCAAACCCCGTCGCGAAAGGACGACCTTACCGAATGGTTTTACACCGGATTTGGGCCGCAGATCACATCAGCCCCGTTCATGACATGTCGAACCCTTCGTTCTTGATCCGCCCGCGACCAAGCCGTTACGTGACGGGCTACGACCTCGGCCCGCCCGAGGTCGTAGCCCGTTGTCTGACAAACTTATTGACCGGTGAACTTGGCCTTGGCCTTCTCCGCGAACGCGCGCATGCCGATTTTGGCGTCGTCGGTGGCGAACAGGCCCGAGAACTGCAGCCGCTCGATCTCCAGACCCGTGTCGAGGTCCGCCTCCAGGCCCTGGTCGACGGCCTGCTTGGCGGCGCGCAGCGCGACCGTGGGGCCACCCACGAACGTGGCGGCCCATTCCAGGGCGGCGGTGTAGACCTGCTCGTCGGGCACCACGCGGTCGACCAGGCCCATCGCCAGCGCCTCCGAGGCCGGCACGTGGCGGCCGGTGAAGATCAGGTCTTTGGCGCGCGCCGGGCCGATCAGGCGGGGCAGGCGCTGGGTGCCGCCCGCGCCGGGGATGATGCCGAGCAGGATCTCGGGCTGGCCGAGCTTGGCCGACTCGCCGGCGACGCGGAAGTCGGCGCACAGGGCGAGTTCGCAGCCGCCGCCGAGCGCGTAGCCGCTGATGGCGGCGATGACCGGCTTGCCGATCTGGGCGACCGTGGTGAAGCAGGCCTGGAGCGCACGAGAATGCGTGGACATGTCGGCATATGACATGTCGGCCATCTCTTTGATGTCGGCGCCCGCGGCGAACACCTTCTCGCCGCCGTAGATGATCACCGCCTGCGCCTGCGGATCGGCGTCCACGATGCGGGCCGCCTCGGCGATCTCCTGCTGGACCTGGCCGTTGAGGGCGTTCATCTTCGGACGGTCAAGACGGATCGTGGCGATCTGGTCGGCCACCTCGACGCTCACAAACTCACCCATGGCTCGAACCTAACAGGCCGCTACCGGACGGCGGCCTTAGGCTCGTCCGCCGTTTTTCCGCTGCGTGAGACCCGGACGAGGGCCGCCGGCAACCGCCAGTTCGCCGTTGTCGTGAGCCAGGGCGGCCAGAGGGCGTTCCTGGCGCGGCAGCCCCAGCCCGCCCGCGAACGTGCGGCCGTACCGGTCGAGCAGGGCGTCCAGCATGGCTCTGTCGGTCTTGCCCATGCCCGTCCCGCTACCCGCAGGCGATCCAAGCATGCCGTGTTTGGGCAGGTGGTGGGGGGTTAGGCGGAGGTTCTGCCCAATGAAGGAGTTCGCCGTGCTGACACTGACCGACAACGCCGTCGTGGCGATTCGTGATCTGATGGTCGGCGAGGACGTGCCCTCCGACGCGGGGCTGCGCATCTCGCCCAAGGCCGACGAGGCAGGCACGCTGGAGCTGTCTCTGTCGAGCAGCCCGCAGGCGGGCGACCAGGTCGTCGAGAAGGAAGACGTGCGCGTCTTCGTCGCCGAGGACGCGGTGGCGATCCTCGACGACAAGGCGCTGGACGTCCAGCCCGGGGTCCCGGGCCAGCCGGTGTTCCGCCTGGACCGCCGCGCCTAGCCTGGCCCGCCGGCGTCCCCATGCCCCAGGAACGGCCTCACGAGCCGGGATAGGGTGATGTGAGTAGACGTCAAGCGAAACGAGAGGCGGCTTACCGATGCGCGCGCCTGATGACCTCAGGACCGACGCCCGGCCGAACGGAAAGGACGCACTGGAGCGGATGGCCGCTCTGGCCGAGGTCGCGCGGAAGGAGGAGACCTGGGCCTTCGACGCGCTCAGCCGGTTCGTCGAGGAATGCGCCGGGCTCCGGCTCGAGCCGCTCGGCATCGCCGCCGTACCCGACGCCGACCGGGGCCGGGTGCGGCTGCTGGAGATCCTCGGCCAGATCATCCGTGCCGCCCACGACGAAGGCGCGCTACGCGAGGACGTGGGCGCGGGAGACGTTCTGGGGGTCGTGGGGCTGCTCGTCCGGGGGCTGCCGACGCTACCCGCCGACCTGGGGGACGAACTCGGGAGGCGGGCCGCGCGGCTGGTGCTGGCCGGCATGCGCGCCCATCCCGCGCCGGCCCCGCCGGGAGAGGCGATGACGGCCGAGGACCTGATCCACCGCCTCCCCCGCTGACAAGCGGCCGACCGGGCCCCGGGTGGCCGGGGCCCGGGGGTCAGCTACGCAAGCCCGCCAGGCCGTCCGGGAGTCCCCGGCGCACGGCCTGGACGATGACCTGGTGCAGCCCGAGGCCCTGACCGGCGGACGGCCCCAGGGGGCTGCCCTCGACCTTGTACCACTCGTCCGCGTCCAGGTACTGGATGCTGACGGTGACGTGGGCCCCGTGGATCTCGGTCCGCACGGTGACCTCGCCCGTGATGACGCCGACCTCGTCGGTCATCACCCCGCCCGGCCCGGCGACCACGCTGCTCTCGTAGCATTCGACGGTCACTTATTCACCGTCTGTGACGTCACACGTCGCCAGCATCTCCGACAGCGCGTTCCGCTCGGGTTCTGTGATGGTGAGCTCGTAGTGGGACTTGACGTCCACCCAGGCCCGGCTGTAGACGCACCAGTAGCTGCGCAGCGGCGGCCGCCACTGGTCGGGTGCCTGGTCGCCCTTGGACCTGTTGGTGGCGGCCGAGACGGCGATGAGCTGCGGCCCCTCAAGGTCGTTGGCGAACTGCCTGCGCTGGGCGTCGGTCCAGGTGTCCGCGCCCGAGCGCCACGCCTGGGCCAGCGGGACCATGTGGTCGATGTCGAGCTGGGCGGCGCTGGTGAAGTCCCTGCCGTCGTATTCGCTGTGCCACATCCCCGACACGGCCCTGCACGCCTCGTCGCGCGTGACGTCCACGCCGTCGCGGGCGAGTACGACCTCGCGGGTGTCGCAGGAGTTGCCCTGCTGTATCCAGTGCGGGAAGCGGGCGCGGCTGTAGCCGGTCATCGGGCGGGGCGCGGAGACCTGCAGCTCGGCCAGTTGTTTGACGGCGATGGGGGCCGGGATGGGCGGTGGGAGTTCGGTGGGCGCGGCGGAGGCCGCGGACGGGACGAGGGCCAGCAGGACAACGGTGGCCGCCGCGTAGGGCTGCCATGATCGCAAGAGCATGGCCAACGACTAGCAACGGCGATCACTCTGAGTAATCGCAGCTCGCAGCTCCTGTCACTTAGAGTGACGGAATTGGAGCTCCTTTTAAACTGTTGATCATGCGGATGCCTGTTCGCGGTGGAGTCGCCCGATCACCCGGGCTCTGGCCTGGTCGAGGTGGCAGGTCAGGCACTGCTGCGCCCGATCGGGGTCACCGTCGGCGATCGCCTTGAGGATGTCGTCGTGCTCGCGCACCACGTCCGTCCCATGGGTGACACGATGGGCCCTGAACCGGCCCATCGTCAGATGCACCTCCCCGAGGATCACCTCGTGCATCCGTGACAGCCGCCGGCTGCCGACGGCGGCGACGAGTTCGGAGTGGAAGGCGATGTCGGCCTCCACCTGGTCGGCGAGCTCCATGTCGGCGACCGCCGCCTTCATCGCCGCCTGGGCGCGCACGGCGGCGGGCGGCAGGCTCGCCGTGCGGGCCAGCGCCGCGACCGCGGCCCGCTCGACGGTCTCGCGGCCGAGGTAGAGGTCGCGGATGTCGTCCTCGTCCAGTTCGGGGACGACGGCGGTCTTGTGGGTGGTACGGCGCAGCAGCCCGAGCGCGGTGAGCCGCTCCAGGCACGCCTTGGCGGTCGGCCGCGCGACGCCGTACTCGCCGGCGAGGCGGATCTCGGTGAGCTTCTCGCCGGGGGCGATCTCGCCGCCCACGATGCGTTTGCGCACCGACTCGTAGAGCGCTTCCGTCAGAGACGAAGGTCCGAGAGGAAAGCTGGCCTGTCCGTCCATGTAAGCCTCCCGAAAGCCGACAGAATCGTCGTGCTTTGCCGGCGACGTCATCGAAACGGCTCTCCTCCGATGCCTCTGCCCAGGGCGCCGATCACGATGTCGGGTCATCGCAGGCGGTTCCCTCCGTAGCCGGGCCGTCATGGGGAGTGACGGCCCCGAGCGGCGCTCAGCGCGGCCCGACGTAGCGCAGGATCCACAACCCCTGGTTCTTGTCGGTGATGTAGATGAGGCCGCGCCGGTCCACGACGACGTCCTCGGTCTGCACCACCAGGTTCCCGGCGGGCAGCGGGCCGTAACGCCTGCGCGGCTCGGGCGGGATGAAGTAGCCGACCTCGCGCGGCAGGCGGGTGTTGGCGACGTCGTAGACGCGCAGCCCGGCGTTGAAATGGGCCAGGTAGAACAGGTCGCCCTGCTTGTCCACGTCCGGGTGGTACTGGTGGTGGTTGAAGTTGTGCGGCCCGCACCAGCCGCCGCGCGAGTGGAAGTCCTTGTACGGCGCCCCCTTCGGCGGCACCGGCTCGGGCAGCAGCGACAGCAGGAACGGGTTCGCGGGGTCCTTGATGTCGACGATCGAGGCGTGGTGCGCGGGCCCCTTGCCGTAGGAGATGTCCTCGGAGTTGGCGAACCCGATGCCGCGCTCGGGAACCGGCAGAAAGCCGTGCACGCCGAACTGCGCGTGGAACGGCGGGCTGAACGGCAGGTGCCCGATCTGCCGGGGTCTGGTCACGTCGGAGATGTCGAGCACGATCAGGCCGGCCGCGCCGTAGGGCAGGTAGACGTGGTCGCCGACCGGGTAGGGCGGGCCGTGCAGCGAGACGTGCGCCCCCGACCCGCAGCAGAACCCGTGCAGGTGCGAGGAGTCCTGGCTCTGCCCACCGCCCTTCTCCTGGCCGGGGACCCACCATCGGCCGGCCTCGCGCGGCTGCGCCGGGTCGGCCATGTCGAGGATCACGTAGATGTTGCCGGTGAAGCCCTTCATGTTGGCGGCCAGGTGGGCGTAGCGGCCGCCGTCGTACAGGTTGCGGTGGGTGCCCGTGCCGCCGTCGGTCCTCCAGTGGGCGATCCTGCGCGGGTCGGCCGGCTCCGAGACGTCCCAGATGAGCACGCCGTCGTGGAAGGGCCCGTCAGGGTCGGGCGCGAGTTCCGCGGGGAACACCTTCTCCACCGCCGTGACCAGGAAGTCGCCGCCCAGCGTGACCTGGTTGCCGAGCGTGTTGGTGCGCGGCTCGGGCGTCGGGAGGAACTTCAGCACGCGCGCACCGGCCGGGTCCGTCACGTCGATGACGCTCCAGCCGGGGTCCCAGAAGTGGCCCATGTACAGGTACCAGCGTCCGGCCTTGTGCCTGATCGCCATCTTGAACCCGGGCCGCTCGTCGAGATCGCAGTAGCCGGCCACCTCGACGTTGCGGGCGTAGGCGCCCTTGGGCGGGGTCACCTTCGCGTCGCCGGGTTCGTCCTCGGCGTGCGCGGGAGCGCCCATCGCGGCGGCCACCCCCGCCGCGCCCGCGGCCGTCACCGTGCCGCGGATCGCGGCGCGGCGGGAAATCCTCTCTGACAACAGGGCTCCTCAATCGAGTGAACGTGTCGCGTCCAGGCTTGACGATCGAGGAAACCGCTGTCCAATATATGTTTCTGTCGTTAAAAATATGGATCGGATATTAGTCGTGGCTGATCTGCGGAGAATGGAGTACTTCGTCGCGGTCGCTGAGGAACTCCACTTCGGACGGGCGGCGGCCCGGCTGCACATCTCGCAGCCGCCGCTGAGCATGCAGATCCAGCGGCTGGAGCAGGAGGTCGGGGTCGAGCTGCTGCGGCGGACCAAACGCAGCGTCCAGCTCACCGCGGCGGGCAAGGTGTTCCTGGAGGAGGCGCGCGCCACGCTGCGGCAGGCCGGCCGGGCCGCCGAGCTGGCGCGCAGGGCGGCCAAGGGCGACATCGGCCGGCTGGCCATCGGGGTGATCGACGCGGCACTGTACGGGCTGGTGCCGCCGCTCGTGCGCCGCTTCACCGAACGCCACCCCGACGTGGACATCACCGTCACGGAACGGCGCATCCACGAACAGATCGACCTCGTCGCCAGGGGCGAGCTGGACGTCGGCTTCGTCCACCCGCCCGTGGAGCACCCGGACCTGGCGGTCGAGGCGGTACACCACGAGCCGTTCGTGATCGCCGTACCCGAGGACCATCCGCTGGCGGCGGCCGAGGACGTCACACTCGCGCAGGCGTGCGCGCAGCCGCTGATCCAGCCGCCCAGGGAACTGAACCCGATCGGGCACGACAGTCTGCTGGCCCTGTGCCACCAGCACGGCGCGCACCCGACGATCGCCCGCGAGGCGTCACCCAAACAGACGATCATCGCGCTGGTGGCGGCCGGGCTCGGGGCCTCGGTGCTGCCGGAGGCGGTACGCAACTCCGGCTATCCGGGCGTGGTCTACCGCCCGATCGAGGGCGGGCGCTTCGGCATCACCACCTCGCTCATCTGGTCCCGCCACCGCCTCGAACCCTCCGCCCGGCTCTTCGTCGACCTGGTGTGTCAGCCGGTGTAACGCAGGATGTAGATCCCCTGGTTCTTGTCGGAGACGTAGATGTAGCCGCGCCGGTC
The DNA here is from genome assembly GCF_042650645.1 of Nonomuraea purpurea. NCBI lineage: Bacteria > Bacillati > Actinomycetota > Actinomycetes > Streptosporangiales > Streptosporangiaceae > Nonomuraea > Nonomuraea purpurea. Next base: position 154,455 of record NZ_JBHSBI010000021.1, on the reverse strand, counting down.
CACCACGACATCCTCGGTCTGGGCCACCAGGTCGCCCTCCGGCATCGGCCCGTACCTGCGGGTCGGGTCGGGCGGCACGAAGTAGCCGACCTCACGCGGCAGGCGGGTGTTGGACACGTCGTAGATCCGCAGCCCGGCGTTGAAGTGGGCGACGTAGAACAGGTCGCCCTGCCGCTGCACGTCGGGATGGTGCTGGTGGTGGTTGATGTTGTGCGGGCCGCTCCAGCCGCCCCTGCCGGAGAAGTCCGCGTACGGCGCGCCCGGCGGCGGCTCCGGCGTCGGCAGCAGCGACAGCAGGAAGGGCTTGGCCGGGTCGGAGATGTCCACGATCGAGGCGTGCGGCGCGGCCCCCTTGCCGTAGGAGACGTCCTCGGAGTTGGCGAAGGCGATCTTCTGGTCCGGGATGGGCAGCACGCCGTGCACACCGAAGCGGGAATGGAAGGGCGGGCTGAAGCTCAGGCCGCCGACCGGCTTGGGCGCGGTGACGTCGGAGATGTCCAGCACGACCAGCCCGGCCGCGCCATAGGGCAGGTAGACCAGGTCGCCGGCCACGTACGGGGGCCCGTGCAGCGAGACGTCGGCGCCGTTCGCGCAGCAGAAGCCGTGCGTGTGCGGCCGCGCGGACGGGGCCGCGCCGTCCTCGCCCTCACGTTGTCCCGGCACCCACCAGCGGCCGACCTCGGTGGGCCGGGCCGGGTCCCTGATGTCGACGATCGTGTAGATGTTGCCGGTGAAGCCCTTGGCGCCCGCGGCCACGTGCACGTAGCGGCCGCCCGGATAGAGGTTGCGGTGCGTGCCGGTGCCGCCCGTCCGGTAGTGGCCGAGCCTGCGGGGGCGTACCGGATCCTTGATGTCCCAGACGTAGAGCCCCTCCTCGAACGCGGCGTCGGGGTCGCCGCCGAAGTTGGGGAAGATCTTCTCCAGCGCGGTCACCATGATGTCGCCGTGCAGGTCGACCTGGAGCGTCCAGGTGTCCTTCGGCCCCGGCACGAACGCCACCACCTCCGGCCGGCGAGGATCGGTGACGTCCACGACACTCCAGCCGGAATCCCAGAAGTGGCCGGTGTAGAGGTACCACCTGGCGCCCACGCGGCGGATCGCCAGCTTGAACGCCGGCCGGTGATCCATGTCGGTGTAGCCGACGACCTCGACGTTGCGCGTGTACTGACCGCGTGGCCCGGCCTTGACGGCGGGGTCGGCGTGCGCCGGCGTCGTGCCCGCCTGGGTTGCCGCCAGGGCCCCGGCCGCCGTCAGTGAGGCTCGCAACGCCGTTCGCCGCGACACCCCGGATTCCGCTTCCACAGCACTCCTCTCTCTGGTGATCAAGAGCACGACCAGCCAAGCGGGTGCCATGTAAAAACCACCGCAAGATCATCTTTACCGCCATTGACATGCTGAGGACGGCCGAACACCGGCGGCATCTCATCACGAGGGAAACGGATGGGTAGAGGCCGAATGCCCCTGACGCGTTTTGGCCGACAAACGGCGTGGTAACTATCCGTATTGACGGATTACTGTAAGTGAATGGAGCAGAGTAATGCGACTCCTTATCGCCGTACTCGCCTCCGTGGTCTCAGCCGCCGCATTGCCCCTCACCACCGCGGACCTGACTGAGGCCACCGGGCCCGCCCCGACCATCACCACGCTGGACTGCGCGCTCGGAACCGGTTCTGTCGTGCCGAACGCGACCAGCTCGACCCGCCTGACCTGCTATGGAGGCACTTTCCATGGGCGCTCGGTGGCCGCGGCCTGACCGGGTTCAGCAGCGGTCGATCTCGACCAGGGTGAACTTCTTCGGAAGCCCGAAAATTCCGGCCAGGGATGCGGTTTCGCCGTTGGCCGGCGATTCCGGCCCGACGCGCACGCCCATGAAACTCGCGAAGGCCCGCGCGTATTTCTCCACCGGAATTCTCATGCAGAATCTTCCCGGTGTGTCGCCGGCTGTTTCCGCGACGGCCGGAACGGCGAACAGGACGGCGCCGAGGGCACCCGCCGCCAGGGCGTGTTTGAACACGGTGACTCCTAACCGATGGCGCATGTTCGATTACCATCTGTAGCAGATCGAGCGCGCTCGAAAGCGCCGCGACATGGGCGATTGACATCAAGCGAGGTTGAGGTTGCAGTCTCGGAGGGCGAACTGACCACGACCTTCGGGAGAGCACCATGCATGCCGTCGTCCTGCACGCCTTCGGCCCGGCGGAGAACCTGCGCTACGAGAGCGTCCCCGATCCCGTGCCCGCGCGGGGCCAGGTGCGCATCGCCGTCAAGGCGGCGGGTGTGCATCTGGTCGAGACGATGATGCGGACGGGCGGGTCGACCGGAATGATGCCGCCGCTGCCCGAGCTTCCCTCGATCTTCGGCGGCGAGGTGGCGGGGACGGTGGACGAGGTGGGCCCCGGGGCCGATCCCGCGTGGATCGGCCGGGAGGTCGTCACCGCCGGCGGCACGCCCGGCGGCTACGCGGAGTTGGCGGTCGCCGACCTCGACGCGGTGCACCCGATCCCTGAGGGAGTCGGCCACGAGACGGCGGTCGCCATGATCGTCACCGGAGTCACCGCCCTGGAGTTCATCGACCTGGCCGAGCTGACCTCCGACGACGTCGTCCTGGTGACCTCCGCGGCGGGCGGGATCGGCCGCCTGGTCGTCCAGTACGCCCGCCGCCTCGGCGCCACGGTGATCGGCGCCGCCGGTGGCCCCGTCAAGACGGAGGCCGTGCGCGCGCTCGGCGCCGACCTCGCCGTCGACTACGACGAGCCCTCGTGGGAGCGGACCGTCGCCGACCACCTGGGCGGCCGGACGGTCACGGCGGTGCTGGACGGGGTGGGCGGCGACAAGGCGCGGGCGGCGTGCGAACTGCTCGCCGACGGCGGCCGGTACGTCATCATCGGCACCGCGTCCCAGGAGATCTTCGAGCCCGACCCCGTGACGGTCAAGGAGCGGGACCTCACCGTGATCCACGCGCTGATGATCATGATCGGCCGGCCGGAGACCAGGCCGGATTACCAGGTCAAGGCGCTGGCCGCGGCGGCCGACGGCACGCTGGTGCCGGCCGTCCAGGCGTTCCCGCTGGCGGAGGCCGCCGCCGCGCACGCGGCGCTGGAGAGCCGCGCCACGACGGGGAAGGTCGTCCTGATCCCTTGAGCATCAAGGGCTGAAAAATATCTTCGCAAAGATCTCGCCTGCGAAGGAAAATGTTGAGACGCTGAACTGCACTGCACCCCAGCCCTCAGGAGTGGTTCATGCGCAGACTACTCGCGATCAGTGTCGTCGCGCTGCTGCCTTTAAGCAATGTGACCTCGGCCAGAGCCGCCGAGCCGGCCGACAGGCAACAGGCCTTCGCCGCCGCGGCCCGTGAGTTCAAGGTGCCGGAGAGCGTGCTGCTCGGCGTGTCCTACCTGCAGTCGCGATGGGACGCCCACGCCGGGCAGCCCTCCAGCGACGCCGGATTCGGGCCCATGCACCTGACGGACGCCGCCGCGTTCTCCGGCTCCAACCACCACGACGACGGCGACGCCCGCGGCGACGAGGGCCGTCCCCTGCCCGCGCGGAAGCCCGCGACCGCGCCCGCGGAGATCCCCGCCTCCCTGCGCACGATGGAGCGGGCGGCCCAGTTGACCGGCGAGAGCCACGAGCGGCTGCGGACGGACGACGCCGCCAACATCCGAGGCGGCGCGGCGCTGCTGGCCGACTACCAGAAGGCGCTCGGCGCGCCCCTGAGCGACCAGGCAGGCGAGTGGTACGGCGCCGTGGCCAGGTACTCGGGCGCCGAGGAGTCCGGCGCGGCCAAGTTCTTCGCCGACGAGGTGTTCGCGACGATCAAGGACGGCGCCGCGCGGAAGACCGACGACGGCCAGCAGGTCAAGTTGAACGCCGTCCCGGAGCTGACGAAGATCGAGAAGTGGCTGGACAAGCTCGGCCTGCGGCACACGCGCCCCGACGGCGTGGAGTGCCCGGCCTCCATCTCCTGCGAGTGGATCCCGGCCGCCTACCAGGAGCTGCCGCCGGACGACTACGGCCACTACGACCTGGCGAACCGTCCGGTCAGCCAGAAGGTCGACTACATCATCATTCACGACATGGAGGGATATTTCCTGCCCTCCATCCGCCTCAACCAGGACCCGAACTACGGCGCGAGCTGGCACTACTCCGTCCGCTCCACCGACGGCCACATCGCCCAGCACATCAAGACCAAGGACGTCGGCTGGCAGGCCGGCAACTGGTACATCAACGCCAAGTCCATCGGCATCGAGCACGAGGGATTCCTGGCCGAGGGCAGCACCTGGTACACCGAGGCGATGTACCGTTCGAGCGCGCGCCTGGTCCGCTACCTGGCCTTCAAGCACGGAGTGCCGCTGGACCGCGCCCACATCCTGGGCCACGACAACGTCCCGGGCACGCTGCCGACCACGGTCAGGGGCATGCACGAGGACCCGGGGCCGTTCTGGGACTGGGCGCACTACTTCGAGCTGATGGGCGCGCCGTTGCGCGGGTTCGGCGGCCCGAAGTCCGGATCGGTCATGATAAAGCCGGACTTCGCCACGAATAAGCCGTACTTCTACGGCTGCGACCGCAAGAACCCGGAGGCCGCCTGCCCGCCGCTGCCCGCGCACACCGTGTGGCTGCGCACCGAACCGCGCGCCGACGCGCCGCTGGTCAAGGACATCGGCAAACACCCGACGGGCGAATCGCTCTACAGCGTCTACGACCACAGCGCCCGCGCCAGCACCGGCCAGCGCTTCGCCGTGGCCGACCGCCAGGGCGACTGGACGGCCATCTGGTACCTGGGGCAGAAGGCGTGGTTCCACAACCCCGCCGGTGCCCCGACCGCGGTGCCGTCGGCCGGCCTGGTCGTGACGCCGAAGCCCGGCAAGGCCACCGTCCCGGTGTACGGGCGGGCCTACCCTGAGCAGGAGGCGTACCCGGAAGGCATCCCCTACCAGGCGGTCACGCCGCTGCAGTACACGCTCTCGGCCGGGGAGAAGTACACGCTCGCCGGGCCCGCGCCGGCGGAGTACTACCGGGCGGTCACCTTCAACCTGGAGGACCACAAGGTCGTGCGGGGCAAGACCAAGTACCTGCAGATCCAGTTCGGGCACCGCGTGATGTACGTCAAGGCAGACGACGTGCGGGTGACGCTCTCCGGGTGAACTCCTTGACGGCGCGCCTGGTGCTCGCGAGCGCCTCCTGAGAGGAGTCGTACGTGCGCTGGGCGACGCCGACGAAGACGCAGTCGACGACGAGGAGCTGGCTGATCCGGCTGGCCAGGGCGCCGGGGCGGAACTCCGTCTCGCGCCCGGCGGAGATCAGCACGTGTTCGGCCAGCTCCGCGATGGACGAGCGGGGGTTGTTGGTGATCGCGACCGTGGTGGCCCCGGCCTCCTTCGCCCGCGACAGCGGCTCGATCACGTCGGGGGTCTGGCCCGAGGTGCTGATGCCGATCGCCACGTCGCCTTCCTTCAGCAGCACCGCGCTGGTCAGGGCCAGATGCGCGTCCTGGAAGGCGTGGCTGGACAGCCCGATCCGCAGCAGCTTCTGGGCGACGTCCTCGGCCACCAGCCCGGAGGCGCCCACACCGTAGGCGTCGATCCGCCGGGCGCCGACGATGGCGTCGACGACCAGGCCGAGTCGCTCGGAGGTGAGCTGGGCCACGGTGTCGTTGATCGCCTCCGACTCGGCCCGCGCGACCTTCTGGATGACCTCCGACAGCGGGTCGTCGGGCGCCAGGTCGCCGGGCACCAGCCGGTCGGGCTGCGCGGCGGCCGCCGCTAAGGCCAGCCTGAGCTGCGGATAGCCGGCGAAGCCGAGCAGCCGCGCGGTACGCACGATCGTGGCCTCGCTGGTGCCCGAAGCGGCGGAGAGCTCAGTGATGGTGCTTCTGGCCACCGTCGCGGGGTCCTCCAGGATGAGGCGGGCGACGGTCTGGGCGGCCGGCGTCAGGGACGGCAGCACACCGCGGACCGTGGCCACCAGAGTGTCGGCCCTCAGGCCGTTCCCGCTGTCGTCCACGTCCTGATTATGCCGCCGCCGCCGGATGCCGAGCCACGCGCATCCCCATCACCTCAGCGCAATATCCCGTTCGTCATGCCCGCCGGCTCCTCTGGCACGGCGATCAGCCCCAGCTCAGCCGGGGTAGCGGCGAGCGGGTGATCGGGTACGACGCGCACGGTGTAGCCGAACGCGCCGGTGCGGTCGAGCGGGACCGTGCCGGTGTAGTGCGCGTGCCCGTCGTCGTCCACGGAGGTGACCGTCAGCTTGGCGTAGGCGGGATGTTCCAGCTCGTCGTGCGGCCCGACCTTCCCGTAGGCCGCCTCGACCAGCACGTCGTCGGGCTCCAGGTCGCCGAGCGCGATCGTGGCGCGCAGTTCGATCGAGGCCCCGACCTCGGGGGTGTCGCCGACGCCCGTCGCCTCGACGTGCTCGACGCGGACGCCGGGCCAGGCGTTGTCGACCCGGACCCGCCAGGCGGCGAACGCCTTGGCGGCGGCGTGGGAGTCGGCCGACAGCGCGCGGGCCGCGGTGGCGGCCGGGTTGTACAGGTCCACGACGTAGTCCCTGAGCATGCGACCGGCGAGCACCTTCGGCCCGAGCGAGGTCAGGGTGTGCTTGACCATCTCCAGCCAGCGCCGCGGCAGCCCGTCGACGGGACGGTCGTAGAAACGGTCGGCCACCTCGTGCTCGATCAGGTCGTAGAGGGCGGCGGCCTCCAGTTCGTCGCGCCTGTCGGGGTCGGCGACGCCGTCGGCCGTGGGGATGGCCCAGCCGTTGGTGCCGTCGTACCACTCGTCCCACCAGCCGTCGCGGATCGACAGGTTGAGCCCGCCGTTCAGCGCCGACTTCATGCCCGAGGTGCCGGACGCCTCCAGGGGGCGCAGCGGGTTGTTCAGCCACACGTCGCAGCCCTGCACCATGAGCCGGCCGAGCGCCATGTCGTAGTCGGGCAGGAAGACGATGCGGTGGCGGACGTCCTCCCGGTCGGCGAACTTGACGATCTGCTGGATCAGCTTCTTGCCGCCCTCGTCGGCCGGGTGGGCCTTGCCCGCGATGATGATCTGCACCGGCTTGTCGGGGTCGAGCAGCAGGTCGGTCAGCCGCTCGGGATCGCTCAGCATGAGCGTGAGCCGCTTGTAGGACGGCACGCGCCGGGCGAAGCCGATCGTCAGCACGTCGGGGTCGAGCGCGTCGTCGATCCAGCCGAGCTCGGCGTCGGAGGCCCCGCGTTCGCGCCACGAGCTGCGCAGGCGCTCCCGCGCGCCCTCGACCAGGCGCGCGCGCAGCGTGCCCCTGATCTTCCAGATGTCGGTGTCGGAGATCTTCTGGATGCCCTCCCAGCCGCGGGCCCGCTCCACCAGCGAGGGCAGCTCGCGCCCGGCCAGCTCCATGAGCTCGCGGCCGACCCAGGTGGGCGCGTGCACGCCGTTGGTGATCGACCCGATCGGCACCTCGTCCAGGTCGAAGCCCGGCCAAAGATCTTTGAACATCTCCCTGCTGACCTCGCCGTGCAGCCGGGAGACCCCGTTGACCCGCTGGGCCAGGCGCATCCCCATGATCGCCATGTTGAACCGCCCGGGATCGGCCTCGGCGCCCAGCGCCAGGATGCGCTCCACCGGCACGGTCGGCCAGGCGTTCTCGCCGCCGAAGTGGCGCTCGATCATGTCCACGGGGAAGCGGTCGATTCCGGCGGGAACGGGCGTGTGCGTGGTGAACACGGTGCCGGCGCGCACGGCCTCCAGCGCCTCGTCGAAGGAGAGCCTGGCCTCGGTCAGCTCGCGGATGCGCTCCAGGCCGAGGAAGCCGGCGTGGCCCTCGTTGGTGTGGAAGACCTCGGGCTCGGGGTGCCCGGTGACCTTGCAGTACGCCCGGATCGCGCGCACGCCGCCCACACCCAGCAGCAGCTCCTGCATGAGCCGGTGGTCGGTGCCGCCGCCGTAGAGGCGGTCGGTGACGTCGCGGGCGGCCATGTCGTTGTCGGCCACGTCGGAGTCGAGCAGCAGCAGCGGCACCCGGCCCACCTGCGCCACCCACACCTGGGCGTGCAGCACCCGCCCGCCGGGCAGGCCGATGCGGATCTTGACGGGCGCGCCCTCGGCGTCCTTCAGCAGGCTCAGTGGCAGGCCGCCGGCGTCGAGCGAGGGGTAGTGCTCAAGCTGCCAGCCCTCCGGCGACAGCGACTGGGTGAAGTAGCCGTGGCGGTAGAGCAGGCCGACCGCGAGGATCGGCACGCCCAGGTCGCTGGCGGCCTTGAGGTGGTCTCCGGCCAGGATGCCGAGCCCGCCGGAGTACTGGGGCAGGGGGGCGGCGATGCCGTATTCGGGGGAGAAGTAGGCGATGGCGCGGGCGCTGTCGGGCAGCGTCTGGTACCAGCGCGGCGAGGTCGTGTACTCGCGCAGGTCGTCGGCGGCGTCGGCCAGGCGGCGCAGGAAACGGCGGTCGGCGGCCAGTTCGCCGAGCCGGGCGGGGGTGACGGCGCCGAGCAGCGCGACGGGGTCGTGGCCGACCTGCTCCCACAGGTCCACGTCGACCTCGGCGAACAGGTCGATGGTCTCGGGATGCCAGGACCAGCGGAGGTTGTGCACGAGCTCGCCGAGGGCGGCCAGCTCCGCGGGCAGGACGGTGCGGACGGTAAACCGGCGGATAGCTCTCACGTTTCTGCACCCTACGGGCTAGGAGGGACCTCTCAGTCCTTCACCCCCACGAAGCGCCTTCAAACCACCTCCGAGAACAAGCATGAAGCTGGACTATTGGGGCAACTTTCCTCATTGTTGGCTCTCCCGCGAACCACACTCGGGAGGTCTATCCGCTGCTGTCCACAATTAACGTGCAAGGATCGTTCCTGCCGGGAAAGCCTCCGGCGGCACCGAGTGCGCCGCCGCAAACCCTTGAAATGCGATGATCGGACGAATTCCCCTCACGGACATCTCCCCCGTCGTCGACTGCGGGCAATGGCCCGCCAAGGCGGTCGCCGGCGAGACCTTCGAGGTCTCCGCGACCGTGTTCAGAGAAGGCCACGACGCCGTGGCCGCGGGCGTGGTGCTCATCGCGCCCGATGGGCAGCGTGGCCGTCTGAGACGCATGCGCGAGCTCGCACCCGGCACCGATCGGTGGGGCGTGGAGGTGTGCCTGCACGCCGAGGGCGACTGGCTGCTCCGCGTGGAGGCCTGGAGCGACCCGATCAGCACATGGCTGCACGACGCGGAGATCAAGATCCCGCGCGGCATGGACGTCGACCTCATGTGCGAAGAGGGCGCCCGGTTGTTCGAGCGGGCCGCCAGGGCCGTACGCCCGCCGGAGTGCCCCAACGGCGACGCCGGCAGCGGCAACGGCGAGTCCGCCTGCGGTCACCGGGCCGCCCTGCTGTCGGTCTCGGCCACGCTGCGTGACGAGGACCTCGACCCCAGGGCGCGGCTGTCGATCGCCCAGCTTCCCGAGACGGCGGCGTTGCTGGAGGCCCACCCCTTCCGCGAGCTGGTGACCAGGTCCAAGTCCCAAAAGATCAGGGTTGACCGGCGCAGGGCGCTCTACGGCTCGTGGTATGAGTTCTTCCCCCGCTCCGAGGGGGCGATGATCAGTGAACTCGGCATCTCCAAGTCCGGAAATTTCCAGACAGCGGCCAAGCGGCTCCCCGCCATCGCCAAGATGGGCTTCGACATCGTCTACCTGCCGCCGATCCACCCCATCGGCACGACGTTCCGCAAGGGGCGCAACAACACGCTCAGCCCCGAACCCGACGAACCGGGCTCGCCCTGGGCGATCGGCTCGGAGGACGGCGGCCACGACGCCATCCATCCCGACCTGGGCACACTGGAGGACTTCGACGCGTTCGTGGCCCGTACGCGTGAGCTCGGCATGGAGATCGCCCTCGACTTCGCGCTGCAGTGCTCGCCCGACCACCCGTGGGTCAAGGAGCACCCCGAGTGGTTCACGATCAGGGCCGACGGCTCGATCGCCTACGCCGAGAACCCGCCGAAGAAGTACCAGGACATCTACCCGGTCAACTTCGACAAGGATCCCGAGGGCATCTACGCCGAGGTCATGCGGGTGCTGCGGCACTGGATGAACCACGGGGTGCGGATCTTCAGGGTGGACAACCCGCACACCAAGCCGGTGGTGTTCTGGGAACGGCTGCTGGCCGAGGTGCACACGACCGATCCTGACGTGATCTTCCTGTCGGAGGCGTTCACCCGGCCGCCGATGATGCGGATGCTGGCCAAGACCGGTTTCCACCAGTCCTACACCTACTTCACGTGGCGGAACTCCAAGCCGGAGATCGAGTCGTACCTGTCCGAGCTGGCCTACGAAACCTCGGCGTACCTGCGGCCCAATCTGTTCGTCAACACCCCGGACATTCTTCACGAATACCTGCAGAACGGCGGGATTCCCGCATTCAAGATCAGGGCGGTGCTGGCCGCGATGGGCTCGCCGAGCTGGGGGGTTTACTCCGGGTACGAGCTCGCGGAAAACATTCCGGTGCGCCCCGGTAGCGAGGAATACCTAGATAGTGAGAAATATCAGTACAAACCGCGCGACTGGATCACGGCCGAGCGCGAAGGACGGAGCCTCGCCCCCTTCATCACCCATCTGAATTTGTTCCGAAGAGCGCATCCCGCACTGCAGGAATTGCGTAATCTACGGTTCCACGGGGTCGACCAACCGGACATCGTCTGCTTCTCGAAACGACTACAGGGCGCCTATGACCCGGCCACACGAAGGCACGGAATGGGCGACGTCGTTCTGGCGGTCGTCAATCTGGATCCGCACCACACCCACGAGGCCACGGTAGATCTGGACCTGCCCGCCCTCGGTCTCGACTGGAACGCCGAGTTCATCGTGGACGACGAACTGTCAGGCGAGTCGTACCGGTGGAGGCAGAGCAACTACGTTCGCCTCGACCCTCATATCCAGCCTGCCCACCTTCTCACCGTACGAGCCGCGCCACGGTAGAAACTGAATTCAGCGGGGAGTCTTCAACGTGTGTGTCAGCGCCTCCCTCATGAGCCTCTCGCGGAGCGGCTCATGAGCTCCACACCCATTCCCAACACCTTCGACGAAGAGAAGCCGCGCGACCCCTACTGGTACAAGCGCGCCGTTTTCTACGAGGTCCTGATCAGGGGTTTCGCCGACTCCAACGGCGACGGAACCGGCGACATCAGGGGCCTCATCAGCAAACTCGACTACCTCCAGTGGCTGGGCGTCGACTGCCTCTGGCTGCTCCCACTGTTCGAGTCGCCGCTGCGTGACGGCGGTTACGACATCGCCGACTTCATGAAGATCCTGCCCGAGTTCGGAGACCTCGGGGACTTCGTGAAGCTGGTCGACGAGGCCCACAAACGCGGCATGCGCGTCGTCGCCGACCTGGTCATGAACCACACCAGCGACGCCCACCCCTGGTTCCAGGCCTCGCGGCACGATCCGGAAGGGCCGTTCGGCGACTTCTACGTCTGGTCCGACACCGATGAGAAGTACCAGGACGCCCGGATCATCTTCATCGACACCGAGACCTCGAACTGGACCTACGACCCCGTACGCGGCCAGTACTACTGGCACCGGTTCTTCCACCACCAGCCGGACCTCAACTACGACAATCCGGCCGTACGGGAGGCGATGCTGGAGGTGCTGCGCTTCTGGCTCGACCTGGGAATCGACGGGTTCCGGCTGGACGCGGTGCCGTACCTGTTCGAGGAGGAGGGCACCAACTGCGAGAACCTGCCGAAGACCCACGAGTATCTCAAGCTCATCAGGTCGGAGGTGGACCGGCTCTTCCCCGACCGGGTGCTGCTCGCCGAGGCGAACCAGTGGCCGTCGGACGTCGTCGAATATTTCGGCGATCCGGTCGGTGGCGGGGACGAATGCCACATGGCCTTCCACTTCCCGCTTATGCCGCGCATCTTCATGGCGGTCCGCAGGGAGTCGCGCTACCCCATCTCCGAAATTTTGGCACAAACGCCGAAAATTCCGGAACACTGCCAGTGGGGGATCTTCCTCCGCAACCACGACGAGCTCACGCTCGAAATGGTCACGGACGAAGAACGCGACTACATGTACACCGAGTACGCCAAGGACCCCCGCATGCGGGCGAACGTCGGCATCCGCCGCCGCCTCGCGCCCCTGCTGGAGAACGACCGCAACCAGATCGAGCTGTTCACCGCCCTGCTCCTGTCGCTGCCCGGCTCCCCCGTGCTCTACTACGGCGACGAGATCGGCATGGGCGACAACATCTGGCTCGGCGACCGCGACGGCGTACGCACACCCATGCAGTGGGACCCCGACCGCAACGCGGGCTTCTCCGACTGCGACCCCGGCCGGCTCTACCTGCCGGTGATCATGGACCCGATCTACGGCTATCAGGGCATCAACGTCGAGGCCCAGCAGAAGAACGCCGGATCCCTGCTGCACTGGACCAAGCGCATGATCGAGATCCGCAAGCGCCACCCCGTCTTCGGCCTCGGCGGTTACGCGGAGCTCAACTCATCCAACCCCAGCGTGCTCGCGTTCGTCAGAGAGCTGGGCGACGACCGGATGCTCTGCGTGAACAACCTGTCACGCTTCCCGCAACCGGTAGAGCTCGACCTGCGAAGGTTCGTCGGCGTATCTCCCGTGGAGACGATGGGAGGAGTACCTTTCCCGGCAATTGGCGAACTTCCGTATCTTTTGACGCTTCCCGGGCATGGGTTCTATTGGTTCACACTCCCGTACACACAGGAGGAGTAGGACGTGCTTGACGAGCTCCTTGCCGCATGGATCAGCCGCCAGCGATGGTTCGGCGGCAAGGGGCGCGCGATCGACGAACTGTCGATCGACTCGGACGTCGAGCTGAGACCCGGACTCCGGCACCTGATCGTCGCCGTCTGGCAGGAGGGCTCGCGCGACCGCTACCAGCTCCTGCTGGGCGAGCGCGAGCAGCTCCCCGACCGCCTCACCCACGCCCTCATCGGCACCACCCCCGACGACACCTACCTCTACGACGCCGTCCACGACTTCGAGCTCACCGGCTGGCTGCTGGACGGCATGGCCCACGACGCGACCCGCAACGGCCTGCGCATGCGCCACGTGCCCGGCGCCACGATCGACAGCGACCAGCGCAGCCTCGTGCTCGGGGCGGAGCAGTCCAACACCTCGCTCGTGTACGGGGACGCCTACATCTGCAAGCTGTTCCGCCGCCTCATCCCCGGGGTCAACCCCGAACTGGAGCTCGTCCTCGCGCTGGCGGCCAGGGACGCGCCGCACATCGCGCGGCCCTACGGATGGATCGAGACGGACCTCGACGGCGCGTCCACCACGCTCGCGTTCATGCAGGAGTTCCTGTCCCCCGCCAACGACGGCTGGGACCTGGCGCTGGCCAGCGTGCGCGACCTGTACGCCCTGCCGCCCGAGGTGGCGGCGGCCGAGGCGGGCGGCGACTTCGCGGCCGAGTCCCGGCGGCTGGGGGCCGCCACCGCCCGCGTGCACCACGAACTGGCCGCCGCCTTCCCCACCGACGTCGTCGAGAGCCACGACGTCAAGCGCATGGCCGAGGGCTTCAGACGCCGGCTGGGCCGGGCCATCGCGGAGATCCCCGAGCTCCGGGAGCACGTGGGCGTCATCGAGGGGGCCTACCACCAGGTGGAGCTGCTCACCCACCACGTGCCTGTGCAGCGCGTTCACGGCGACTACCACCTGGGCCAGGTCATGCGCACGCCTACCGACTGGGTGGTGCTGGACTTCGAGGGCGAGCCGGGGCAGCCGCTGGCCGAACGCAGAGCGTTGTCGTCGCCGCTGCGGGACGTGGCCGGGATGCTGCGCTCGTTCGACTACGCGGCCAGGCACCTGCTGATGGACCACTCCCAGGCCGAGAAGCTGGAGCCCAGGGCCCAGGAGTGGGCCGACAGGAACCGGGCCGCGTTCATGGAGGGGTACACCGACGGCGGGGGCGTGATCACACGCGGGGACGCGGCGTTGTTGCGGGCGTTCGAGCTGTCGAAGGCCGTGTACGAGGTCGTCTACGAGGCCCGCAACCGGCCGTCGTGGCTGCCCATCCCCTTGGCCGCCTTCCGTCCCCGCGCGAGGCTCTGAAGCTAAAGCTCCTCCACCAGGCCGGAGAGCCCTTCGTGGCCGAGCCCGCGGGCCGTTCGCCGGTCGATCACGGCCTTCAGCGGCAGCAGTAGGTCCGGCTTGACGCCCTGCTCCCTGAAGGCGGCCACGAGGGTCTCCATGCCCGCCCGGTTGACCTCCAGGTTGGACACCTGGGTGGCGTGGTCGCCCGCCTCGATCGCCTCCGCCCAGTGGACCTGGAGCGCGGCCATCGCGTTGAGCCACGGAACCAGCAGCGACGCCGTGAATTGCTTCAACGGGTACTTGGCCGACGTCACCAGGGCCGCGGCCTCCAGGCAGCCGGCGATCTGGCCGTACATGCCGGTGAGCATGGCCAGGTCGAGCAGCGCCGCCATCCCCGGGTCCGTCCCCACGAAGCGGGCCTCGGCCATGACCGCGAGCGTGCGCTCGTAGCGGTCGAAGGCGGTCTGGGAGGCGCTGTAGAGGATGAGCGCGCCCGGCTTGGCGATCATCTGGGGCACCGCCATGATGCCGCCGTCCAAGTAGTCCGCGCCGTGTTCGGCCACCCAGGACGCCATCGCGCCGGCCTCGGACGGCCTGCCCGAGGTGAGGTTGACGATGACGCGACCCGTCAGCGAGGCGCCCTCCAGCACCTGGCGCACCGCCGGATAGTCGAGCACGCAGACGATCACCAGCTCACCGGCCTCGACCGCCTCCGCCGGTGTGGCGGCGACGGTTGCGCCCTTGGCGACCAGCGGGTCCGCCTTGGACGGGGTGCGGTTCCAGACGGTGACGCGGTGGCCGGCGGCCAGGAGGCTCTCGGCGAGGGCGGCGCCCATGAGACCGAGGCCAAGAACGGAGATATTTTCCGACATTTCAGTGTTCCTTCTGTACGGGGTGATGTGCCCACCCTGCAGGCGAGCGGTTATGGTCCGATTCGGATTGGGTTATGGGGGGTTATGCGATTCGGGGTGCTGGGTCCGCTCACGGTGTGGGCCGGGGACGGGACGCCGGTTCCGGTGCCCGAGGCCAAGGTCCGTGCGCTCCTGGCCGACCTGCTCATCCACCGTGGCGGTCCTGTCTCCGCCGACCGGCTGATCGAGGACCTCTGGGGTGAGCGTCCCCCGGCCAACCCCGCGGCGGCGTTGCGGGTGAAGGTGTCGCAGTTGCGCGGGGCGCTGGGCGACCGGGAGCTGATCGCCTACCGGGCGCCCGGCTACGTGCTGGGGGCGGAGGCGGAGTCCGTGGACGCCGGGCTCTTCGAGTCCCTGCTCGGGAGCGCGCAGCACAACGACGACCCTCGGGTACGCGCCCCGCTCCTGCGCCGGGCGCTCGACCTGTGGCGCGGGGCCGCCTACGCGGAGTTCGCCGAGGAACCGTTCGCCCGTGCGGCCGTGGCGCGGCTGGAGGAGCAGCGGCTGGTGGCCCTCGAATCCCTGGCAGAAGCCCGGGTCGCGCTGGGCGAGCACGGGCTGGTGGCCGCCGAACTCGCCGGCCTCGTGGCCGCGCACCCCCTGCGCGAACGGCTGCGCGCCGTCCACGTACGGGCCCTCTACCGGGCCGGACGCCAGAGCGAGGCACTGGCCGGCTACGCCGACCTGCGGCGGCGACTGGCCGACGAACTGGGGCTCGACCCCGGACCCGAACTCGTCGCGCTGCACCAGGCGATCCTTGAGCAGGACCCGTCCCTGGAGGCGCCCGCGCGGCCCGGCACCAACCTGCCCGCTCCCCTGACCCGCCTGGTCGGACGGGACCCGGCGGTGGCCGAGATCCGCTCCCTGCTGCACGCCAACCGCCTGGTGACGCTGACGGGACCTGGCGGAGTCGGCAAGACCCGCCTCGCCCTCGCCGCCGCCACCGGGTTCAGCGGTGGGGTGTGGCTGGTCGAGCTGGCGGCGCTTCAGAGAGGGTCGGCGCTCGTCGAGGTCGCGGAAGCGATCGCCGCCGTACTGGGACTGCGCGACGACGTCGCCCCCTCGTGGCCGGAGGGGCGGCTCCTCGACCGGCTGGCCGCCGCGCTGGACGGCAAGCGCACACTGCTGGTCCTGGACAACTGCGAGCACGTAGTCGAGCAGGTCGCCACCCTGTCCGGACGACTGCTGCGGGCCGCCCCCGAGCTGCGGATCCTGGCCACCACCCAGGAGTCGCTGCGGATCGAGGGCGAGGCGCTGTGGGTCGTGCCGCCGCTGGAGCGGGAGGCGGCCGTCGAGTTGTTCGCGGAACGGGCGGGCATCGAGCCCGACGCCGACGTGGCGGAGATCTGCGCCAGGCTCGACGGGTTGCCGCTGGCGCTGGAACTGGCCGCGACCAGGATGCGCGCCCTGACGCCGCGCCAGCTCGCCGACCGCCTCGACGACCGGTTCAGGCTGCTGGCCTCCGGGCGGCGCGGCGCTCCCCCGAGGCAGCAGACGTTGCGGGCGATGATCGACTGGAGCTGGGAGCTGCTGACCGAGGATGAGCGGGTGGTGCTGCGGCGGCTGGCCGTGCACGCCGACGGCTGCACGCTGGAGGCGGCCGAGGAGGTGTGCGCCGAGCCCGGCGTGGACGTGCTCGACCTGCTGGCCAGGCTGGTGGACCGGTCGCTGGTGGTAGGCGTGTCGGGCCCCGAGCCGAGGTACCGGCTGCTGGAGTCGGTGGCCGCCTACTGCCAGGAGCGGTTGACCGAGGCGGGCGAGACGGTCACCGTCCGGCTCAGGCATCTGCGCCATTACGCCGACCTGGCCGAACGGGCCGAGCCGCAGCTGCAGGGACACGGGCAGCAGCGCACGCTCGCCCTTCTGGACGCCGAGGCCGCCAACCTGCGGGCCGCCCTGGAGAGCGCCGTCCGGCTCGGCGCGCCCGGTGAGGCGCTGCGCCTGGTGAACGCGATGGCCTGGTACTGGGTGCTGCGCGGCAGACTGGGCGAGGGCCGGCGCGCCCTGGAAGCAGCCCTGTCGATCACCGCAGCCCCGGCCTCCGATGTGGCGCGGGCCGAGGTCTGGCTGGCGGGGCTTCGGACGCTGTCGGGACGGCCCCGGCCCCCGGCGGAGGAGTTGTTCGAGGCCATCGAGGACCCCCTGGTCAGAGCACGGGCGCGGTGGTTCGCGGGGTTCGCGCTGTTCGGCTACGAAGACCTGTCGGCCAGCGGCGCCCTGATCGGCACGGCTCTGGAGACGTTCGACGAACGGGGCGACAAGTGGGGCACGGCTGCCTCGCTGAACGTGCTGGCCAGGCGGGCGGCCATGCGGGGCGACCTCGCGGCGCTGCGGCGGGACGGCGAGCGGGGCAGGGCGCTGTTCCAGGAGGTCGGCGATCAGTGGGGGGAGATGCGCGCGGCGGAGAACCTCGGCACCCTCGCCGAGATCACCGGCGACTACGACAGGGCCGCCGAGCTGCGGATGGAGTGTCTGCGGATGGCGGAGGAGCTCGGGCTGTGGAGCTCGGTGTCCGATGCTCTGTCCCGTTTGGGGAGGATCGCGCTGCTGACGGGCGATCACGCGCGGGCCGACGAGTACCACGAACGCGCCAGGCGGCTGGCGGCGGCGCAGTCGAACCGGCCCGCCGAGGAGTTCGCCGAGCTCGGCCTGGCGCTCACGGCCCGGCGGCGGGGACGGCTGGACGAGGCCGAGCGGCGGCTGCGGACGTGGCTCGGCTGGGTCAGGGACGTGTCGGGCGATCCCGGAGCGGCGCTGATCCTGGCCGAGCTGGGTTTCACCGCCGAGCAGCGCGGGGACGCGCGGGCGGCGCTCGAACTGCAGCTCGAAGGGCTCGCGGCGGCCCGCAGGGTCGGCGACCCCCGGGCGACGGCGCTGGCGCTGGAAGGGCTGGCGGGCGCCCGGGCGCTCGGCGGGCGGCCCGAGGCGGCGGGGCTGCTGCTGGGCAAGGCCGCCGCGCTGCGGTCCTCCGTGGGCGCCCCGCTCCCACCCGGCGAACGCGGGGACGTCGACCGCATCACCCGGGCGGCGGAGTCGTCCCTGGGCGGGCCCGCGCTGACGGCCGCCATGTCGCGTGGAGCGTCCCTCTCCTTGGACGACCTCCTGACCGCCGCCGTGAGCCACGGCGGATGACCGCAGGCAGGCAGGCGTGTTACCCGGTGGCCTCCCCAAAGGGATGATCAGGCGACGTACCAGTATGTCCCCCTCAAGAACCAGAAAAGGTTCAGTCGTCCGACCCGCCGACTTCATCGGGATGAACCCGGGATTTCGCACTTTCGGTGATTGTCTCGGTGAAAGCGGGCAGTGCCCTGAGAGGGACCGGCATCATGGGGCAAGGTTGGGAGCATGCCGATGAGGACAGAGCTCGACCGCCTGGCAGGCGGTGCGCACCACGATCCGCACTCCGTGCTGGGAGCACATTCCGTCTCGGGCGGCGTGGTGTTCCGCACGCTGCGCCCGCTGGCCGAGCGGGTGTCCGTGGTGGTCGACGACGGCACGGTTCACGACATGAAGCACCAGGCCCACGGGGTGTTCGAGGTCACGGTCCCCGGGCTGGACAAGGTGCCCGGCTACACGCTGAGCGTCAAGTACGCGGGAGCGGAGCCGTACCAGGTCCGCGACCCCTACCGGCACTGGCCCACGCTCGGCGAGGTGGACCTGCACCTCATCGGCGAGGGCCGCCACGAGCGGCTGTGGGAGGCGCTCGGCGCCCGCGTGATGGAGCACGAGGACGTGGAGGGCACCGCGTTCGCCGTCTGGGCCCCCAACGCGCGCGGCATCAGGGTCGTCGGCGACTTCAACCACTGGGACGGCACCGCCTACCCGATGCGCTCACTGGGCCGTTCCGGGGTGTGGGAGCTGTTCGTGCCTGAGCTGGGCGCGGGCGAGCGCTACAAGTTCCAGGTGCTGGGCGCCGACGGGGTGTGGCGGGACAAGGCCGACCCGATGGCCAGGCGGACCGAGGTGCCGCCGATGACGGCCTCGGTGACCGAGCGCTCGGAGTACACCTGGCGGGACGACACGTGGATGGCCGACCGCCGCGAGCGGCATCCGCAGGGCGAGCCGATGAGCGTCTACGAGGTGCACCTCGGGTCGTGGCGCCCCGGGCTGTCGTACCTGGAGCTGGCCGACCAGCTCTCCGAGTACGTGGAGAGCATGGGTTTCACGCACGTGGAGCTGCTGCCGGTGGCCGAGCACCCGTTCGGCGGATCCTGGGGATACCAGGTGACGTCGTACTACGCGCCGACGGCCAGGTTCGGCACGCCGGACGAGTTCCGCCACTTCGTGGACATGATGCACCGGCGCGGCATCGGCGTGCTGCTCGACTGGGTGCCCGCGCACTTCCCGATGGACGAATGGGCGCTGGCGCGCTTCGACGGCACGCCCCTGTACGAGCACGCCGACCCGG
Source organism: Nonomuraea purpurea (assembly GCF_042650645.1). NCBI lineage: Bacteria > Bacillati > Actinomycetota > Actinomycetes > Streptosporangiales > Streptosporangiaceae > Nonomuraea > Nonomuraea purpurea. The sequence continues at coordinate 135,108 of NZ_JBHSBI010000021.1, read as the reverse complement.
CCAGGGGCGAGCACCCCGACTGGGGCACGTACGTGTTCGACTTCGGCCGCAGGGAGGTGCGCAACTTCCTGGTGGCCAACGCGCTGTTCTGGCTGAAGGAGTTCCACATCGACGGCCTGCGGGTGGACGCGGTGGCCTCGATGCTCTACCTCGACTACTCGCGCCGCGAGGGCGAGTGGACGCCGAACGTCTACGGCGGCAGGGAGAACCTGGACGCGGTCGAGTTCCTCAAGGAGATGAACGCGCTCTGCTACCGCGAGGCGTCCGGCATCTCGACCGTGGCCGAGGAGTCGACGGCCTGGCCCGGGGTGTCGCGCCCGGTGTATCTGGGCGGGCTCGGGTTCGGCTTCAAGTGGAACATGGGCTGGATGCACGACACGCTGGAGTACCTGCGCCACGAGCCGGTCTTCCGCCAGTACCACCACCATCAGATGACGTTCTCGCTGCTGTACGCCTACTCGGAGAACTACGTGCTGCCCCTCTCCCACGACGAGGTGGTGCACGGCAAGGGGTCGCTGCTCGGCAAGATGCCCGGCGACGAGTGGCAGCGTTTCGCGCAGTTGCGCGCGCTGCTGGCCTTCATGTGGGCGCATCCGGGCAAGCAGTTGCTGTTCATGGGCGGCGAGTTCGGCCAGGGCTCGGAGTGGTCGGAGGAGCGCGGGCTCGACTGGTGGGTGCTGGAGTTCGACGGGCACCAGGGCGTGCAGCGGCTGGTCCGCGACCTCAACCGGCTCTACAGGCAGACCAGGGCGCTGTGGGAGCAGGATTCCTCACCGGAGGGGTTCCGGTGGATCGACGCCGACGACGCCTCGGGCAACACCTTCTCGTTCGTCCGCTACGCGGCCGACGGGTCGGCGGTGGCGTGCGTGGTCAACTTCAGCGGCGGGCCGCACGAGAGCTACCGGCTCGGGCTGCCGTACGCGGGGCACTGGGAGGAGGTCGTCAACACCGACGCCTACGACTACTGGGGCAGCGGTGTGGGCAACATGGGGACGGTGGAGGCCACCGAGGAGCCGTGGCACGGCCTGCCGTGCTCCACGACGTTGCGCGTGCCGCCGCTCGGCGCGGTCTGGCTCGCCCACGAGGGCACTTCTACGGACGCCGGCTGAGGATTCCCGGTGCCGCTGCTGAAAGTTCGGTGAGAAACCGGACACAAGCCTGGGCGTAGCGCACAAATCACCCTAAACTCCGAGATCATCCCCCTCGGAGGACGCGTGCGACTTCGCCCCTTGATCGTGTGTGCGGTAGCGCTGGCCCTGCTGCCGCTGTCGGGTCCGGCCCACGCCGACGACCCGACACCAACTCCTTCGCCGACGGCCACCCAGGAAGCCCAGCCGCCCCAGCAACCCCAGGAAAAGGTCGAGGAGGGCTTAGGCGTCGACGGCGGCACCACCAGGGCCATCGTCGAGCTGGCAGAGCCGGCGCAGAACGGGCCCGTGGCGATGCGGGCCGCGGCCGAGAGCGTGGACGTGGTGCACCTGCCGCGGAGCCAGACGTTCATGGTGGTCGAGGGCACCGCGGAGGAGCTGGCCAAGCTGGCCGAGGACCCGAGCGTGACCTCCATCCACCGCGACAGGACCTACGAGCCGTCGGAGATCAGCCCCAACCTCACGCAGATCGGCGCCGACCAGGCGCACGCCAAGAACTTCACCGGCCAGGGTCAGGCGGTGGCCGTGCTCGACACCGGCATCGACCGGGACCACCCGTGGTTCGAGGGCCGCATCGTGGCCGAGGCGTGCTTCTCCGCCGTGGAGACCGGCGTCGAGTCGCTCTGCCCGAACCGGCAGACCTCGCAGACGGGCGAGGGCGCGGCGGACGCGACCACGGACAGGTGCCTGTCCGGCGGCGTGAACATGTGCGACCACGGCTCCCACGTCGCGGGCATCGCGGCCGGCACGGGCGGCGTGGCGCCGGGCGCGAACATCGTGCCGGTGCAGGTGTTCAGCCGGGTCAACGACGAGGAGTACTGCGGCGAGCCGTCGTGCGTGGTGGCCTACGAGTCGTCGCTGCGCGAGGCCATGGACTATGTGGCGGGCCTGACCGTGCCGGTCGCGGCAGTGAACCTGAGCCTGGGCGGCCCGCTGTCCGAGGCGCACTGCGACACCGGCGAGCCCGGTGCGATCTTCAAGGAGAAGATCGACGCCCTGCTGGCCAAGAACATCGCGACGGTGGTGGCGGCCGGCAACGAGCACTTCGAGGGCGCGTCGTACCCGGCCTGCGTCTCCACCGCCGTGGCCGTCGGGGCCAACGACAACGCCGACGCCATCGCGAGCTTCTCCAACCGCGGCGCGCTGCTGGACCTGTTCGCGCCGGGTGTGGACATCGAGTCGGCGGTGCCGGACAACCAGACGACCGTCTACAGCGGCACCTCGATGGCGACTCCGCACGTGGCGGGCGCGCTGGCGCTGATGAAGGCGGCCTCGCCTGACACGCCGATGACCGAGCTGATCGACAAGCTCAAGACGACCGGCAGGCCGTACGCCTACGAGGCCGGCGGAACTCAGGTCACCACGCCCCGCCTGGACCTGGCGGCGGCCCTGACCGGCGCTTCGCCGCAGCCGACGGTGTCGCAGAGCCCGCCCGCCGACGGCCCCTGGCCCGACGAGCCGGCCCCGGACCCGTCCGGCAGCGGCCCGAGCCCCGAGCCCGACGACCCGGCGCCCAGCACGGCGCCGGTCCCGCTGCCCACGGTCACGGTGACGGTGACGGTCACGCCGAGCCCGGTCAAGGCCGCCGCGGTCTGCACGCGCGGCACGACCACCACGAAGTTACCGGCCAAGAAGTGGGCCGTGGAGATCCACCGCAGCAGCGGCTCGATCCCGGACGCCACGCTCGCCTGCTACCTGAAGCTGATCGGCAAGTCGAGCAAGGTCTTCCCCGAGGTGACGAAGGCGTCCTCGCTCGGCAAGGCGTACCGGGTGCTGAAGAACACCAAGACCAGCAAGGCCAGGCTCGACAGCGCGCTGCTGACCGCCTGGCTGAACTGGGCGCACGGCACGAACGGCACCGCGACGCTGACCTCCGCCGAGAAGGTGCGGCTGAGCGGCAAGTCGTCCGCGACGGCGCTGAAGAAGGCCGCGACGAACATCCTCAAAACTGTTAAATAACTAAATATCAGGAAGGGCCGGTCGAAACCGACCGGCCCTTTCGCTTTCTGCCTCAAGAATGCAAAAAGGCCCCCAACGTTTCTCTGGGCCACATACGCCACTGACATCACAGTTGTCGCAGGTGGGGATGTATACGGCCGTACGCGTGCCGGGAGCGGGAGAGCTTCACGGTCTGAATTCGGAGGAACATGTGAGGCTACGATCTCTTCTGTCCGGTGCCGGGCCGGCCGCGATATCCGCCGTGCTCTTGACGACCTCGGCGCTCCACGCCGAAGCCCCGCCACCGCCGTCCCCGGTCGGCACCGTGCCACCGTCGCTGCACGCCGACACCGGCGGCCCGACCATCAGCCCCGGGCTCGTGGCGGAACTGCAGGCCAAGTCCCGGGTCCGCTCCATCATCCAGCTCAAGCCCGGCCAGAGCGTCGAGGCCGTCGCCGCCGACATCGAGCAGTCCTCGGAAGGCAGCAGGGTCCTGGAGAAGGCCCAGTCGCCGCACTTCTTCGTCGCCGTGCTGGACGACGCCACGCTGGCCAAGCTCAAGCGGGACAAGCGGGTGCATGCGGTCTACAAGGACGAACTGCGCTGGCCCAGCGCCGGCACCGGCACCACGGTGATCCACTCGGACAAGGCGAACCAGGCCGGCTGGACCGGCCGGGGCACGACCGTCGCGGTGCTGGACACGGGCATCGACCGCGACCACCCCTACTTCGCCGGCCGGATCGCCGACGAGGCCTGCTTCTCCTCCTCCGACGCCGTCGACGGCACGGTCTCACTCTGCCCGAACAGCCAGCCGAGCCAGACCGGCGCGGGCTCGGCCGACGCCGAGACCGCGCAGTGCCTCGTCGGCGGCCTGAACGCCTGCTCCCACGGCACGCACGTGGCCGGCATCGCCTCGGGCAAGATGGTCGCGGGCGCGCCGGCCAACGGCGTCGCCCCCGAGTCCCGCATCCTGCCGATCCAGGTCTTCAGCCGCGTGGACAATCCGATGACCTGCGCGACCGGCGGCACCAGGGCGCCCTGTCTGCTCAGCTACACCTCCGACCAGAAGCTGGCGCTCGAGTACGTGGCGCGGATGGTCAGGATGTACAACATCGCCTCGGTGAACATGAGCCTGGGCGGCGGGGGCCCGTACACCTCGGCCTGTGACACCGACGCGAGCGCCGCCGCGGTCAAGCCCGAGTTCGACACGCTGGTGTCGCTGGGCGTGGCGCCCGTGGTGGCCGCGGGCAACAACGGCTTCACCAACGGCCTCTCCGCGCCCGCCTGCATCTCCACGGCCGTCGCGGTGGGGGCCACCGACAGCTCCGACGCGCTGGCCTCGTTCACCAACCGGGGGTCGCTGCTCGACCTGCTGGCGCCGGGCGTCGCCATCACCTCGGCGGTGACCGGCGACGCCTACGGCGACAAGAGCGGCACCTCGATGGCCGCGCCGCACGTGGCCGGGATGTTCGCGCTGATGAAGCAGGCCTTCCCCGACTTCACCGTCGAGCAGAGCCTGCAGCGGCTGCAGGGCACCGGCCGGTCCATCCAGTACGACGCGGGGGGCACGCTCACGGCCACGCCCCGCATCGACGCGGAACGGGCCACCGCGGACGCCCGCGCCACCGTCTGAATCAGCACGTCAAAGGCCGGATCCCGGGCGGATCCGGCCCGTTCGTTGTATGGAAATCCGACGTACCACAACAAGATGCGATAACGGTGCTCCCTCACCTCTGACATCAGTTGTCACGATTACTACACTTCTCCCGACACCGTCCCCCCGCATACCGGAGGAACAGGTTGAGACTCTCGTCTCTCCTAGCCGGCGCCATCGCATTAGCCGCCACCACGGCAGCGCTGGTCGCTCAACCCGCCCTCGCCGACCCGACGTCCAAGATCGACCCTGCGGTCACGGCGAGCGGTGAGCACCGCGTCATCGTCCGCGTGCGGGATTCCTCCAAGGTCAAGTCCGTGCTCAACAACGCGGAGAAGGTGAAGCAGAACAAGAAGAACATCCTTGCCGCGCCGGCCTCGGAAGTGGCGGACAAGCAGAGCTTCTTCGTCTACCGAGGCACCCGCGCGGAACTTGAGAAGATCGCCGAGCAGTCCGACGTCGTGTCGATCCACAAGGACAAGCTCAACGCGCCCTCGCTGGCCCAGAGCATCCCGCTGATCGGCGCCGACAAGGCGCACCAGCAGGGTTACGACGGCACCGGCACCACCATCGCCATCCTCGACTCCGGCATCGACACCGACCACCCGGCGTTCGGCAACCGCATCGTCGGCCAGGCCTGCTTCTCCTCCAGCGACCCGGTCGACGGCTCCTCCTCCCTCTGCCCGAACGGCAGCGCGAGCCAGTTCGGCTTCGGCGCCGCGAACGCCGAGACGGGCGCCTGTCTGGAGGGGGCCTCGAACCCGACCTATGGCCTGTGCTACCACGGCACGCACGTGGCGGGCATCGCGGCGGGCCAGGCGACGGCCGACTTCGCCGCCACCGGTGTGGCCCCCAACGCCCAGATCCTCCCGGTGCAGGTGTTCAGCCGGTTCGACGACTCCCCCTACTGCAACGGCGCGCCGGTCTGCATCCTCGCCTATGACTCCTCGATCCTGAGCGGAATGGCCTGGGTGGAACTGCAGTCCTCGGCCTACGACCTGGCTTCGGTCAACCTGAGCCTGGGCGGCGGCCAGTACACCTCGGCCTGCGACACCGGCGACGGAGCCGACTTCAAGGCCCGGGTGGACGCCCTCCAGAGCAAGGGCATCGCCACCGTCGTCGCCGCGGGCAACAACGGCTTCACCTCCGCGGTGTCCTGGCCCGCCTGTGTCTCCAACACAGTGGCGGTGGGCTCCACCACCAAGACGGACGCCATCTCCTCCTTCTCCAACCGTGGCCGACTGCTGGACGTCTTCGCCCCGGGTCAGTCGATCACCGGTGCGATCGCCGGCAACACCTACGCCACGCTGAGCGGCACCTCGATGGCCTCCCCGCACACCGCGGGCGCCTTCGCCCTGCTCGCCCAGAAGAACGGCTCCGCCTCGGCCGATCAGATCCTCAACGCTCTGAAGAGCACGGGCAAGGCGATCTCGTACTCCAGCGGCGGTACGACGATCACCACACCGCGCATCAACGTCCTCGCCGCCCTCAGCGCCATCTAAGGTCGTCCGGCGGCCTTCCTTTTCCCGCGACGCATTTCGTTTTGTGTCGCTTAGGGTGGCTTCTATGGACGCAGGCAGGGCGATCTTCGAAACCGTCGACAAGCTTCGCCAGCGGCGCACGGCCCCGCTGGTCCTGGAGCTCGATCTCACCGAGGGCCTCACGGAGGGCCCGCCGTCGGATCCGCTCGCCGCGGTGCTGTCCATGCGCAAGCCGCGCCTGGCCGACGTCCTGTCCGGGCTCAGGCGGGCCAGGCAGGACTCCCGGGTCAAGGCGCTGATCGTGAAGCTGGGGGGCCAGCCGCTCGGCCTGGCCATGGTGCAGGAGCTGCGCCAGGCGGTGATCCACTTCAGGAGCTCGGGCAAGCTGACCGTCGCCTTCGCCGAGACGTTCGGCGAGTTCGGCGGCGGCACGGTGCCCTACTACCTGGCCAGCGCCTTCGAGCGGGTCTTCCTGCAGCCGAGCGGCGACGTCGGGCTGACCGGCGTCGCGCTGGAGCAGCGCTTCGTGAAGGGCACGCTGGACAAGCTGGGCATCGGGTACGAGGTCGGCCAGCGCCACGAGTACAAGACCGCCGCCAACACCTTCACCCAGGACCACATGACCGACCCGCACCGCGAGTCCATGACCCGCATCGTGGAGTCGGTCACCGAGACCCTCGTCGCGGGCATCGCCGACGGGCGCCGGCTGGACCCGGGCAAGGTGCGCGAACTGATCGACCGCGGCCCGTTCACCGCCGCGGAGGCGCAGGAGGCCGGGCTGGTCGACGAGCTGTCCTACAGGGACGAGGTGTATGAGGAGGTCAAGCGCGCCGCGGGCGCCGACTCCCACCTGCTCTACGTCTCCAGGTACGCCAGGGCCGCGACCGTGAAGAAGCTGCCGCAGCCGATGGCCGACGGGGTCGCGCTCATCCACGGCTCCGGCATGATCAGGGCCGGCCGCAGCGGACGCAGCCCGCTGGGCGGCGGCGGGGCCATGGGCTCCGACACGATCAGCGCCGCCTTCCGCTCCGCCCGCAGGGACGAGCACGTCAAGGCCGTGGTGTTCCGGGTGGACAGCCCCGGAGGTTCCTACGTGGCCAGCGACACGGTCTGGCGCGAGGTCATGCTGACCCGCAGGGTCAAGCCGGTGATCGTCTCCATGGGCGACCTGGCGGCGTCCGGCGGCTACTTCGTCTCGATGGCCGCCGACGTGATCGTGGCGCAGCCCGGCACGCTGACGGGCTCGATCGGCGTGTACGGCGGCAAGCCAGTCCTGTCGGACTTGTTGCAAAAAGTGGGGATAAATTCCGAGATTGTGGCCGCTGGAGCGAACGCCGCCATGTTCTCCACCACCCGCAGCTTCTCCCCCGAGCAGTGGGAACGCGTGAACGCCTGGCTCGACCGCATCTACGATGACTTCGTGGGCAAGGTCGCCGAGAGCCGCGACCTCAGCAGGGAACGCGCCCACGAGCTGGCCCGAGGCCGCGTGTGGACCGGCGCCGACGCTGCCGCCAACGGGCTGGTCGACGAGCTCGGCGGCCTTGAGGACGCGCTGGTCCTGGCCAGGAAGCGGGCGGGGCTCGCCGAGGACGCCCCCGTACGCACCTATCCCCGGCTCAACCCGCTGGAGCGCCTGCGCGGCCCGGAGTCCAGCGAGGACAAGTCGGCCGCGCTGGCCAGGATCCGGGTGGACGCCTGGGGGCCGCTCGCCCGGCTGTCGGCCGAGCTCGGCCTGCCCGCCGCCGGTCCCCTGGTGCTGCCCGAGTGGCTCACGATCCGGTGATGGCGCGGTAGCGACCACGCAGCCGTACCAGCGGCTGAAGAGCGGGGTTGACGTAGCGGACCGCCTGCACGGCGGCGACGAACAGCGTATGGTCCCCGGCCGGGACCACCTTCGTGGTCTCGGCCTCCAGGGCGGCCACGCCGCCCTCCACCACCAGCGCGTCCGAGTTCGGCCCTCGATGGTGCGGGGTGCCGGCCAGCAGCAGCCGGGCGCTCGGCCGGCCCGGGGTGGCGAAGCGGCTGGCGATCGCCGCCTGGCCGGACGACAGCAAGGAGGCCGCCCAGCGGTCCTGCCGGAGGAAGACCTCGTTGAGGTAGCCGCCGTTGTCCAGGCTCACCAGGACGAGCGGGGGTTCCAGCGACACCGACATCAGCGCCGACACCGTGGCGCCCAGGTCGTCGCGCCCGTCGCGTACGGTCACCACCGCCACCCCGGCCGCGAGCTGCGCCATCGCCTCGGTGAACTCGCTCACGACGAGGGCCCCCTGGTCGCGGAGGCCCTCGCGGCGAGCGTCAGCCGAGGCCGTTGGAGGTCAGCCATTCCTTGGCCACCGTGGCGGGCTCGTCCTTGTTGACCGAGATCTTCTGCATCATCTCCAGCAGCGACTCCGTGGTCAGCTTCGCCGAGATGCCGTTCAGCGTGGTCTTGATCGTGTCGTTCGCCGCGGCCTTGTTCAGCAGCGGCGTCACGTTCTGGGCGGGGAAGATGTTCTTGGTGTCCTGCAGCGGCACCAGGTTGTTGGCGGCCATCTTCGGGTCGGTGGTGAAGACGTTGCCGGTCTGGATGGTGCCGTCCTTGATCGCGTCAGCGGTGGTCGGCCCGGTGGGCTTCCACTCCTTGAACTCGATCCCGTAGACCTCCTTGAAGCTTGCCTCCCACCTCTTCTTGAACTCGGGCGGCCCGCCGACGATGAAGCTCTTGGAGACCTTGGCCAGGTCCTCCATCGAGTTCAGCGACTGCTTGGTCTGGGTGTTCTTGGTGATGGACAGGGTGTCCTTGTCCTCGGCGGGCGAGGAGTCGAGCACCTCCAGCTCGGGGGGCAGCTTCTCCTTCAGCGCGGTGTTGACCTCTTCGGTGGTCGCGGCCTTGTTGGCCTGGTCGAGGAAGGCGAGCAGGTTGCCGTTGTACTCGGGAACGATGGTCAGCCCACCGCTTTTCACCTGACCGACGACGACCTCGCGACTGCCGATGCGCGGTTTCTCCTCGACCTGCACGCCCTTGGCCTCCAGCGCCTGGGCGTAGATCGAGCCGAGCAGCACGCTCTCGTCGAAGTCGAAGGAGCCCACGACGGCCTTGCCACCCCCGCCCGAGGCCGAACCGCTGGGTGCCGCGTTGCTGGTTTCCAGCGGGTTGCCCCCGGTGCTGCTGCCGCCGCCGCCACAGGCGGCCAGCGCGAGCATCGCCGAGAAGAGCACCCCCGCGATGCCGTACTTGCGTCCCATCTTGCTTTTCCCTTCTAAGCGGGAGGTAATACAGGAGACTATCGAACCTTCAGGCGCTGGCTCACCCCCGGTGAGACCGTCACCCTCTGGACGAGCGCGAACAGAATCTGCACAACCAGCGCAAACAGCACAATCAGTACTGAACCACCGACGACGCTCGCGTAATCCTTCGTCGCGAAACCATCGATGACGTAGCGCCCGAGCCCGCCCAGCCCGGTGTAGGCGGCGACCGTCGTGGTGGCCACGACCTGGATCGCCGACAGCCGGCAGCCGAGCAGGATCAGCGGCAACGCCACCGGCACCAGCACCCGCCCGAGCACCTGCCCGCCGCGCAGCCCCATCCCGTACGCCGCGTCGCGCAACTCGGGATCGACGCCCTTGATGCCCTCGAAGGTGTTGACCAGGATGGGCGGCACCGACAGCAGCACCAGCGGAATGATCACCGGCCAGATCGAGGCCGTGCCGAGCAGCAGCACGAACATCACCAGCAAACCCAGCGTGGGCAGCGCCCTGGCCAGGTTCGCCGACACGACGACCAGCACCTCTCCACGGCCCGTGTGCCCGATCAGCAGCCCCAGCGGCACCGCGATCAGCACCGCCAGCACCAGCGCGAGCGCCGAGAACTCCAGGTGCTCCGCCAGCCGCACGGGGATGGAGCCGGGCCCCGACCAGTTCTCGGGGTTGCCGAAGAACTGGGCGAGCCACGCGAAGAAGTCGAACAACCAGCCCATCACGCCCCCTTCCGTGCCCGCACCCAGGGCGTCAGCAGCCGCTGCGCCAGCACCAGCAGCCCGTCGGCGACCAGCGCCAGCGCCACGATGAGCACGATCCCGACGATCACCGGCGGCATGAACGGGTTCTGGTAGGCCCGCGTGAACAGCCCGCCGAGCCCGCCCTGGCCGATCAGCGCGCCCACGCTGACCAGGCTGATGCTGGACACCGCGACGACCCGCAAACCGGCCAGCACCACCGGGACGGCGATCGGCAACTCGACCCGCAGCAGGCGGTTCAGTGGCGTGAACCCCATCGCGACCGCCGACTGCCGCACATGGTCGGGCACCGAGCCCAGCCCGTCGACCACGGCCGGAATCAGCACGGCCATGCCGTAGAAGGTCAAGGGGATGATCACCGTAGCCTGCGACAACCCGGTCACCGAGATGAGCAGCATGAAGACCGGCAGCGAAGGAAGCGCGTAGACCACGTTCATCAGGCCAGAGGTCGGCTGGTAGAGCCAGCGGAAGCGCACGCAGGCCAGCCCGAGCGGCAGGGCGATGAGCAACGCGACCAGGATCGGCACGAACGACATGGTCAGGTGGTCGAGGAGCAGGTTCTTGATGCTGTCGACCCGGCCGGTGTCCCAGTTGCGCCCGATCCACTCCCAGATGGAAGGGGGGCCGTCACCCATCTGCGGCCTCCGCCAGCGCCGCGTCGAGCGCCTCCCTGGTGGCCACGCCGACGGCCTTGCCGTCCTCGTCCACGGCCACCGCGCAGCCGGACGGCGACAGCAACGCCGCATCCAGCGCCGCGCGCATGGAGTCGCTGCCCGGCGTGAACGTCCCGTACGGCTCCAGCTCCTCGGGCCGCTCCTTGGCGCGCCAGCCGAGCGGCCGGCCGTCGTCGCCCACGACCAGCAGCCACGGCTCGTCCGAGCTTCCCGTCGAGTCTTGGACGGTCAGGTCGGTACGCAGCCGCAGCCCGTCCGTCGAGACGAACTGCAGCCGCCTGATCCCCCTGTCATGGCCGAGGAACTCGCGGACGAAGTCGTCGGCCGGCTCCGACAGCAGCGTCTTGGGGTCGGCGAGCTGGGCCAACTGCCCGCCCACGCGCAGCACGGCCACGCGGTCGCCGAGCTTGATGGCCTCGTCGATGTCGTGCGTGACGAAGACGATGGTCTTGTTCAGCTCGGCCTGGAGCCTGAGCAACTCGTCCTGCAGGCTCGTGCGCACGATGGGGTCGACCGCGCTGAACGGCTCGTCCATGAGCAGCACGGGCGGGTCGGCGGCCAGCGCCCTGGCCACGCCCACACGCTGCTGCTGGCCGCCGGAGAGCTGGAAGGGGTAGCGGCCGGCCAGCGCGAGGTCGAGGCCGACGCGTTCGAGCAGCTCCATGGCCCGGTCGCGGGCCTTCTTCTTGTCCCAGCCGAGCAGGTAGGGGACGGTGGCGACGTTGTCAACGATCTTGCGGTGCGGGAACAGGCCGGCCTGCTGGATGACGTACCCGATGCCGCGCCGCAGCGTGGGCGGATCGATGCCCTGCACGGGCTCGCCGTCGAGCAGGATCTGTCCCTCCGTGGCGTCGATCATGCGGTTGATCATCCGGAGGGATGTCGTCTTTCCGCAGCCCGACGGGCCGACGAACACGGTGATCTCGCCTGTGGGCGCCTCGAGGCTGAGGCGGTCCACGGCGACCGTGCCGTCTGGATAACGTTTGGTGACTGCGTCGAATGTGATCACGCGCGACCTTCCGCTCGTGGCAGGGCCGCGACCCCCGCCACGACCGCCGCATGATCTGTTGCCCCGACAGACTACGGCGATTTGACCTGCGGTGTCGCCCTCGGCCCCCGCTTAAACGCTTCACAGAGCTGGGAGTTTCCGGGGAAATCCGGATCTAGTAGTGCACTGCACCAGGGTGTGTTGGCATGATTACCCCAACAATCTCCTGACTCGCACCCCCCACTCTCAGCGAACCTCACACAGCAAGAGGATCCGGCCCGTGTCCCAGCCGCTCATCGATCAGCGCTCACGCGCCGACCTGATCGCAGAGCTCTACGACCGTCATGCCGCCGGGCTGCTCGCCTACTGCGCCGACCAGCTCGGCGACCTCGGCTCCGCGACCGACGTCCTGGCGTCCGTACTCGCCGGCGTCCCCGACGCCGAGCCGCCCCGCGCCGCTCTCTACGCTTTCGCCCGCCGCGAGATCCACCGGCGCGACGTCGCCTACTCACCGCCGGCGGTCGACCCGCTCATCGACCCGGCCACCGCGCTCGTCGAGCGCAGCCTGCGGGAACTACGCCCCCACCAGCGCGAGGTACTGGTGTTGTGCGCGGTCTGCGGGCTGAGCAAAGCCGAGCTGGCCTGGGTGCTCGACGTTGCGCCCGACACAGCCGAGGAACTGGCCGTCGGGGCCGGGCAGCACTTCAGGCAGTCACTCGGGACGGGGCTCGCCTCGACCGGGATCCGGGTGTCCAAACCGGTGGCCGACATCTACGGCGCCCTGGGAGTCTCGCCGCTGCGGGACGTCATCGGCCGCCTGCCGTGGCCGGAACCACCCGCGTCGCTGCGCGTGCACTTCGCCGGCTCCCGTTCCGCCGACCCCGGGCCCCTGTTCGTCAAACCGCGCTGGCCCGGCCCGCCGGTCTGGCCGCAGCCGCTGGCCGAGGCCGATCCGGCCACCAGCACAGTGATCTTCCCCACAGAGTTGCTGACGCCGCCGTCACCATCACGGGTCTCCGCACACGAGGCGACCACGGCGCCGATGCCCCAATTTCGCGACCCCCTCAGTCCGACAGACCTCGCCCAACCTCTAAGGGATCCTCTGGGATCGCTGGACACGGCCGAGCCGTTCCGGGACTCTCGAACCATGCCCAACGCAGGCAGAGACCCGGGATCCCATCCCGAACGGCCATTCTTCCTGGCGGCGCCCAAACCGGGCGACGGTCCAGAGCCGTTCGCGACGGGCGACGTGCTTCTGCCCGGAGACTCCACCGAGCCCTTCGCGACCGGCGACGTGCTGCTGCCGCCGAGCCGGCCGCGCCCCGCCCGCCGGTCCACCTCCCGGGAGACGCCCCAGCCGTGGGCCGAGGACGACGTGCTCGTCCACAAGGGCCCGGCCAGGCCCACGCCGCCGGCCCCGTCCTCGGACTTCCAGGCGTTCTCCCGGCCGGACAGCCAGTCGCTCCCCCGCTCGGACTTCCAGGCGTTCTCCAGGCCAGACACCCAGCCACTTCCCCGTTCGGACTTCCAGGCGTTCTCGCGCCCCGATCCCCCGTTCACAAGCTCCCGCCCGGATCCCCTGCCATTCTCCGGTCCGGACTCACAACCATTCCCCCGCGTGGACCCGTCCTCGGGGCCCGACTCGCAACCGTTTCCCCGCGTGGATCCGTTCTCCGGTCCGGAGTCCCAGCCGTTCCCCAGGGTGGAGCCCCGGGCGGAGGGCCAGGCGCAGGACGCGGCGCCGCTGTTCCGGCCACGGCCGAAGCCCGCGAGGAAGCCCAAGGAGCCGGTCTACCGGATGCCGGAGCCGGCCGAGGAGAAGCCGTCCGTCCGGGAGGCGTTCACCGACGAGTTGCCCAAGGTGGGCGCCGGGGTGTCCACCGAGGAGATGCCCGCCACCCGCGCCGAGTCCTCCTTCCTGGCCCCGCGTCCGGTCCGCGCCCGTCCCATGCCCAAGCGCCGCCCGCAGATGGGGCCGCCGCAGAAGACACGCCGCCGCAAGGAACGTCATTACGACTGGGCCTGGGAGGTGATCGGGTTCCTGATCTGCGTGGCGATCGCGATGATCGTCTTCTACTCCGTCCCGCTCTTCATGGGACCGTGAGGACGCCTACATGGTGTTGACGATCAGACCGAGGTGCATGAAGTAGTTCAGGACTCCGAACAGCAGGAACACCACCCCGGAGATCCCCCAGCAGACGCCGGCGACGTTCGCGAGCGGGCCGCCCCTGGCCCGCAACGCGAACGGGAACAGCACGGCGCCGACGCCGACGAGCACGTACAGGCCGGCGACGAACGCCGACTGCAGCACCTTCATGTGGCCGAACGCGCCCGCGATCGGCTCCTGCGGCGGGGCGGCGAACAGCGTGTAGGTCAAGCTCGCCGCCGCGATCGCCAGGCACGCCAGCCCCATGCCCAGCACGAACACCGACACCGGCCCCGCGATCCGCGCCGCGGCCTTCCTCCTGTCGGACGCCACGGTCACCATCGCCCAGCGTTTCCACAGGTAGAAGGCGACGGCCAGCAACAGCACGCCGAACGCCACCGAAGGCTCGCCGAAAATGATGTTGTGGTACGGGAACCCCTGGCCGGCGAGGGGCCAGGTGAGCGACATGTGCAGGCCCATCACCGTCAGGATGCCGCCGATCGCCCCGAACGCCAGCGCCCAGCCGTCCACGTTCTCCAGGGAGTCGCCGCGCAGCAGTCGCCGCCCGAACGCGACCACCAGCAACAACCCGGCCCCTGCCGCCACCGCCATGATCGTGTTGTATGTGGGCATCCTGGTCCAGTCGATCTTCAACTCCGGCTGAGCCAGGATCACGCCAAGTCCACCCATGCAGCCTTGACTACCCTGGGTAGCCAATGGTCAACCCAAAGCAACGCCTCTCCCTTTTCACGCCCCACTCCTCCCACGCACAACCGCACGCGAGTCTCAGATCAGCCGGTGGAGAGGATGAGGCCGCTGGTCGGCACGCCCGTGCCCGCCGTGACCAGGACGTTCGTCACGCCCATGACCTGATTGGCCGCGGTGCCCCTGACCTGGCGGACCGCTTCGGCGATGCCGTTCATCCCGTGGATGTAGGCCTCCCCGAGCTGCCCCCCATGCGGGTTGACCGGCAGCCGGCCGGTCAGGGCGATGCCGCCGTCGCGCAGGAAGCCGGGCGCTTCGCCTCGGCCGCAGAACCCGAGCTCTTCGAGTTGGGTCAGGACGAAGGGGGTGAAGTGGTCGTACAGGATGGCGGTTTGGATGTCGCCGGGAGAAAGGCCGGAGGTCTTCCAGAGTTGCCGGGCGACGACCGACATTTCGGGAAGGCCGGTCATGTCATCGCGGTAGTAGCTCGCCATCATCATCTGCCCCGCCCCGGAGCCCTGGGCGGCGGCGGTGATCACGGCGGGGGATCTGCGCAGGTCGCGGGCGCGTTCGGTGGAGGTCACGACAAGCGCCACAGCCCCGTCGCTCTCCTGGCAGCAGTCCAGCAGGTGCAGCGGCTCCACGATCCACCGGGACGCCTGGTGCTCCTCCAGCGTGATGGGACGCCGGTGGAACCAGGCGGCGGGGTTGGTGGCGGCGTGGCGGCGCATGGTGACCGCGACCCTGCCGAAATCCTCTGAAGTGGCGTTATATGCGTGCATGTAGCGCTGTGCGAACATGGCCACCCACGCCGCCGGCGTCATCAGCCCGAACGGCACGTGCCAGCTCATCTCCAGCCCCTGGGAGGTGGGTTCGCCGGTCAGGCGGGCGTTCGGCTGGCCGAAACGGCGTCCTGAACGCTCGTTGAACGCCCGATAGCAGACGACCGTGTCCGCCATCCCCGTGGCCACGGCCATGGCGGCGTGCGCCACGGTCGCGCAGGCCGCGCCGCCGCCGTACTCGACCCTGGAGAAGAACCGCAGATCGCCGATCCCCGTCTCCCTGGCCACGGCGATCTCCTGGTTGGAGTCCTGGGTGAAGGTGACCAGGCCGTCCACGTCGCCGGGCGACAGTCCGGCGTCGTCCAGCGCCGCCAACACGGCCTCGGCGGCCAGCCGCAGCTCGGAACGCCCGGACTCCTTGCTGAACTCGGTGGCGCCGATCCCCGCGATGGCCGTGCGCCCGCTCAGCATGCGCCCTCCCCTGCCTCCGGGAGGGTGAAGGCGACGGTGCCGGTGGCGTGGTCGCCCAGGCTCACCTTGCCGCGCACCTCGACCGTGAACCCGCCGTCCGCGTCCGGCACGACCGTCCCGGCGAAGGTCAGGCGGTCGCCCGCGTACGCGGGGACGCCCAGCTTGACGTTGATGCTCCTGATGACGGCCCCTGGGCCCGCCCAGTCGGTGACGTAACGCTCGACGAGGCCCATGGTGGTCAGGATGTTGAGGAAGATGTCCTTGGAGCCCTGGGCGCGGGCGAGTTCGGTGTCGTGGTGCACCGGGGTGAAGTCCATGGTGGCCAGCGCCGTGGAGACGACCACGGTGGGGGTGAGGTCGATGGACAGCTCCGGCAGCACGGCGCCGGGCTCGATCTCGTCTGCTGTCAGCGTCCGCATCACGACTCCCGTGGGGCCCACATCGGCAGGACGAGCTGGTCGTCCATGGCTCGGTACGTCACGCGCAATGCCATACCGATACCCACCTCCTCGATCGGGCAGTCCACGACATTGCCGACAATTCGCACCCCCTCCGGGAGCTCCACCACGGCCACCACGAACGGCGTCTCGCGTCCGGGGACGGGCGGATGGTGGTGCACGACGTAGCTGTAGACGGTGCCCTCGCCGCTCGCCACCGTGTGGCGGCGGTTGGCGGAACGGCACTGGGGGCACAGGGGGCCGGGCGGGTGGCGGAGGTGGCCGCAGTCGGCGCAGGTCTGGATGCGCAGCTCACCGGCTTGGACGCCCTCCCAGAAGAACGCGGTGTCCTGGTTGGTGGCGGGCCGCAGGGGATACGGGGTCCGCTGGTCCGCAGACGTGGCCTTGGGAGGTGGGCGAAATTTCAGGACTCGGAAGAGCATTTCGCTGACCGGGTCGTCGTCCTCGTCGTACCACGTGACGTTCCAGGTGGCGAAGACCCCCACCCCCAGCGCCGTCCGCTTCGGCCCCGCCAGCCCCGAGAACCGGGTCGCGGGCGTCAGCCGCTCCCCAACCCGCGCATACCGGTGGTAGGTCTGCTCGCAGTTGGTCGCCACCACACCCGTGTAACCGGCGGCGTTCAGCGCGGCCATCATGTCGTCCACCGGCGAACGGTCCTTGCCCGCCGCCCGCATCGTCCACACCTGTGCCATCGCGGGCGGGGCGAGCCCGTTGTCCAGGTAGGCGGGGTTCGCATCGCCCATGGCGGTCAGCCAGTGCCTGATCATGGGCTCGTTCACCGGGTCGGGCGCCGGCGTCCCCCGCACCTCTCCCATCGCCATCTGCTTGTCCGCCAGCTCGTGCAGCTCCTCGTCGGTCATCGCGGCGGCCTCGGCAGGCTCAGGCCGAGCATCGCGATCAGCTCGCGCTGCACCTCGTTGACCCCGCCCCCGAACGTCAACACCACCGCCCCCTTCACTCCGTGATCCATCCGGTCGAGCATTTCGGCCGTCTCCGGGTCCGACGGGTCGCCGTACCTCGCCAGCACGTCCCCGACGAGCCTGCCGATCTCCTGCATGCGCTCGGAGGCGTAGATCTTGGTGGCGGACGCGTCGGGGGCGCCCAGCCAGCCGAGCTCCATGTTCGCGGCCACCTGCCAGTTCAGCAGCTCGTTCGTCCGCAGCGCCGCCCACACCCTGGCCAGCGCCCGCCGCACGTCGTAGTTGTCCGCCAGCCCGGTGCGACGCGCCCAGGCGAGGAAGCGGTCGTAGGTCTGGCCGAGGTTCCCCGCGGGGCCGAGCGTGACGCGTTCGTGGTTGAGCTGGTTGACGATCAGGTCCCAGCCCCGGTCGACCTGGCCGACCACCATGTTCACGGGGACGCGCACGTCGGAGTAGTACGTGGCGTTGGTGTGGTGGCGGCCGTCCATGGTGACGATCGGGGTCCAGGAGAAGCCGGGGTCGTCCGTGGAGGCGATCATCATGGTGATGCCCTTGTGCTTCTTGGCCTCGGGGTTCGTCCGGGCGGCGAGCCAGATGTACTGGGCGTAGTGCGCGCCGCTGGTGAAGATCTTCTGGCCGTTGACGACGTAGTGGTCGCCGTCGAGCACCGCTGTGGTGCGCAGGGAGGCCAGGTCGGTGCCCGCCTCCGGCTCGCTGTAGCCGATCGCGAAGTGGCATTCGCCGGCGAGGATGCGCGGCAGGAACAGGTCCTTCTGCTCCCGCGTGCCGTACTCCATGAGCGTCGGCCCGACGGTCTGCACCGTGATGATGGGGTACGGGACCCCGGCCCTGGCGATCTCGTTGGCGAAGATCTGCTGCTCCAGGGCGCCGTAGCCGCCTCCGCCGTACTCCTTGGGCCAGCCGATGCCCAGCTTGCCGTCGCGGCCGAGACGGCGGCAGTGCTCCATGTACGCCTTGCCGAACGGGTCCTCGGCGATCTTCCTGCGGTCCTCGTCGGTGAGGCAGCTTTGGAAGTATTCGCGAAGTTCGTCCCTGAGCCTGCGCTGTTCGGGGGTGAGGTCGATCAGCATCAGAGGAGCGCTCCGATCAGGTCGAGCTGGGCGTCGGCGCCGCCGAGCAGGTGGGACAGGTGCTTGGCCTGCGCGAAGGAGCGGTGCAGCGGGTAGGTCACGTCCAGCCCGAGGCCGCCGTGCAGGTGCTGGCAGGTGAACAGCGCCTTGTACGCCTCACTCACGTGGTACGCGGCCAGCCCCAGATCCTGCTCGGCCGGCAACCCTTCGGCCAGCCGCCAGGCCGCCGACCACATCGCCACGTCCAGCGCCCGGCCGGCGATGTAGACGTCGGCGATCTGCATGGTCACCGCCTGGAACTCGGCCAGCGCCCTGCCGAACTGCTTCCTGGTCCTGATGTAGGCGGTCGTCAGCTCCAGCGCCCCGGCCAGCACGCCGCCGGCCTGGGCGGCCACGGCGGCCATGAAGAGTTGCCTGGCCCCGGCCACCGCCTCCGGCCCCGCCACCTGCTCGGCCGGGGTGTCGTCGAGCACGAGCGTGGCGGCGGGCTCGCCCGTGGACGTGAACTCCGGCGTCATGGGCGGGGCCTCGACCAGAAAGAGCCCGCTGTCGGCCGTGACCAGCACCGCCGCCCCGGGGTGCGGGACGGAGACCTTGCGTCCTGTGAGGACCCAGCCGTCGGCGGAACGACGCGCGACGGTCGAAGGCGGATCCGCCAACGCCCGCCCAGGCTCACGCAACGCGATGGACAGCGGTGTCTCGTTGAAGCGTCGTTGCTGGTCAGGTGTGCCGTAGCGGGCCAAGGTCAGAGTGCTCACCAGCGTCGGCAGCGCGGGCACCGGTGCCGCCCGCGCCCCCACCTCCCGCAGGACCACAGCCATCTCCACCGGCCCGAGCCCGGCCCCGCCCGCGTCCTCGGGAACGCAGACGGTCATGAGCCCGGCCTCCCACAGCCGGCCCACGTCCCCGTCCCTGGCCAGCACCTCGGCGGCCAGCTTCTTCAGTTCCTGCTGGGTCTCGTCCAGGTTGAAATCCATCTCACGCCTCCAGCAACCGTTGCCTGCCGTGCCGTACGAACTCCGCTTCGATGCCCTTGAGGTCCGCGTCCGTCAGCGGCCTCAGCCCGTCGGGGCCGCGCCGCCAGACGGGGTCGGCGCAGCGCCAGGCCTCCTGGGCGAGGAGCCGCTTGACGACCTTGTGCGAGGGCGTCTGGGGCATTTGCCTGGACAGGCGGACATAGCGGGGTAAGGACTTCGCCCCCAGATCCCGCCGGGACGCGAGGAACGTGGTGAACGCGTCCGGGTCGAAGGCCCCTTCCAGGACGAGCGCCGCCATGACCTGGTCACCGGCCACCGCGTCGGGCACCGGATAGACCGCCGCCTCCACCACCCCGGCGAACTCCCGCAGCGCCGCCTCGATGGGCGCGACCGCCAGGTTCTCCCCGTCCACGCGCAGCCGCTCGGTGCCCCGGCCGGCGAAGAACACGTAGCCGTCGGCGTCCTTGTAGGCCAGGTCGCCGGACCAGAAGGCGCCCTCTTTGACCCGTTCGGCGTCGGCCGCGGGATCGTTGTAGTAGCCCTCGAACAGTCCCAGGCCGGCCGTGTTGACCAGTTCGCCGACGGCCTCGTCCGGGTTGAGCAGGCGGCCGTTCTCGATGCGGGCCGGCGGGCAGGGTTTCGTGGTGAAGGGGTCGAGGATCTCGACGCCCTGGGCCAGCCGTCCGAGCGAGCCCGGCGGACCCGTGGGGTCGGGGCTGAAGGAGATGGCCGTCTCCGTCGATCCGAAGGCGTCGATCACCCGGCAGCCGAACCGCTCCCCGAACCTCCTGGTGGCGACGGCGCTGCCCTCGTTCCCGAACGCGATCTTCAGGGGGTTGTCGGCGTCGTCCTCGCGTTCGGGGGTGGCCAGGACGTAGGAGAGCACCTTGCCGACGTAGTGCAGGTACGTCCCCCCGTATCGCCTGATGTCGGGCAGCACTCCCGAGGCCGAGAACCGCCGCCGCAACACCAGCGCGGCCCCAGAGGCGACGGCGGGGGCATAAGCCGCCATCAGGGCGCCGGAGTGGAACAGCGGCATCGAGCAGTAGACGACGTCGTCGGGCGAGAGCAGCGGCGCCAGGCTCAGCCCAGGCACGGCGAGCTTGCGCTGCGTGATGCGCACGGCGCGCGGACGCCCGGACGTCCCGGAGGTGAAGATCAACATCACCAGCGCCCCGGGATCACCCCCGGACGAACCCGAGGCGGGTGACGTCAGCGCGCCGAGCGCCGACAGGGGGACGACGTCCAGGCCCAGCGCCTCGCCCGTCGTCCGGGCCACTCCCGTGTACGGGTCGTCGGCGAGCAGCAGGCCGACGTCGGTGGCGCGGGCGTCGCGGATGAGCTCGTCCGGCGACCGCGTGGGGTTGAGCGCGACCACCACGTGCCCGCCCAGCGCCGCCCCGCCCACCAGGAAGACCAGTTCGGGAACGTTCTCGCTGAGCACCCCGACGTGCAGCCCCGTCCCGCGCCCGGACAGCCAGGCCGCGGCGGCCCGGCAGGCGGCGATGTGCGCGCGCCACGACCACACCGTGTCCTCGAACATCAGCCCTGGCCGATCGTCCTCGGCTCGGGCGAGAAGCAGGGACGCGAGGGTGTTCGCGGTCATCGCCCCTCCAGCAAGCGCTAGGTCAGACGACTCGCAAACTAGAACAGATTCTAATATCTGTCCAGTCCACCAATACCGATAAGTCGAGACATATGGCTGTAACGCCGTAGACATGGGCCAATACGGCTGGTTTGTGACCCGTGAGTAACAAGCCGCGTAATCGAGAAATCAGATAACGTGTTCTTATGCGCAGCACGGACGCGTCATTCGCCACGCCCTCCACCGACACCGAGGGGACCATGGACAGCCACCCCACGACGGGCGGGCACAGCGTCCGTACACGCAGCCAGCACCAACGCCGCAAGCGCATCGTCCAGGCCGCGGCGGCGCTGGCCTCGCGCGGCGGAGTCGAGGCCATGCAGATGCGCACGGTGGCCGAACGCGCGGGCGTGGCGCTTGGCACGCTCTACCGCTACTTTCCCTCCAAGATGGACCTCGTCGTGGCGGTGGTCGGCGAGGAGATCGACCTCCTGGAGAGCAGCATCGAACGCCGTCCGCCCGGCGCCACCACGCCGTCGAGCCGCGCGGTCGACGTGCTGATGCGCGCGACCCGAGGGCTGATGCGCGAGCCGGAGCTGGCCGACGCGCTCATCCGCTCGCTGATCATGGCGGAGGTGCAGACGCCGTTCGGCGACCGCATGACGGGGCTGCTGCTGCGCGTCTCCGCCGACGGGCTGACGCTCGACGCGGCCAGCGAGGAACAACTCGACCTCGCGGGCTCGCTGGCCAGCGTGTGGGTGCAGGAACTCCTGGAGATGCTGCGCGGCCGCCGCACCTACGATCAGATCCAGCGTCGCATCGAAACCGCCGCCGCGCGACTCTTGTCCGATATCTAACGCCAGTTCGATCCTGTACGACTCCGCCAACCTGCAGCTCGGCAGGGGTTTGCCACGGAGTAGGCCCACTAGGCGCACGTAACGGCGCTCAGCCGCTGAAGGGTTCAGAGGGCGTTTCATGGAGGGTCATCAGCCGAAGTGCGGTGGGTGGCGGGCAAGCTGGCGAAGCCGTACAGGATGGAACTGGTTTTAGACGTCAGCAAGAAGTTGCCTTTGCCATTGCTTGACCGGTTCCAGACCGGGGATTCATCAAACTGTCGGTGTCGGCGTCTATACAGGTGTAATGACCGAGAAGCCGACAAACGAGGACTTCCTCCAACAGGCTGATCCGATGAGGCGGGAGCTGCTGGCGCACTGCTACCGCATGATGGGGTCGGTGCACGATGCCGAGGATCTCGTCCAGGAGACCTACCTGCGCGCGTGGCGTGCCTATGAGGGTTTCGAGGGGCGTTCCTCGCTGCGTACCTGGCTCTATCGCATCGCCACCTCGGCGTGCCTGACGGCGCTCGACAGCCGTGGCAGGCGTCCGCTGCCGACCGGCCTGGGCGCTCCGAGCACCGAGGCGAGCGCTCCGCTGGTGCAGGACAACGAGGTGCCGTGGCTCGAACCCGTGCCCGACACGCTGGCGGGCGCGGGCGCCGACGACCCGGCCGCGATCGTGACCTCGCGCGAGAGCATCAGGCTCGCGCTCATCGCCGCGCTGCAGCACCTGCCGCCCCGGCAGCGCGCGGTGCTGATCCTGCGCGACGTGCTCAAGTGGAAGGCGGCCGAGGTCGCCGAGGCGGTCGGCACGTCCACGGCCGCCGTCAACAGCATCCTGCAGCGGGCGCGCGCCCAGCTCAACGAGGTTTCGCCCAGCCTGGACGACCCGGTCGAGCCGTTGACGCAGGAGCAGCGGGACCAGCTCGACCGCTACGTGGCGGCGTTCGAGAACTACGACGTCGACAGCCTGGTGCATCTGTTCACCAAGGACGCGGTCTGGGAGATGCCCCCCTTCGTCGGCTGGTACCAGGGGCCGGAGACGATCGCGGAGCTCACCAGGACGCAGTGCCCGGCCGAGCGCGCCGGCGATCTCAAGCTGGTGCCGATCGCGGCCAACGGGCAGCCGTCCTTCGCGGTCTACTTTCTCGACCAGGGCGTCTACCGGAAGTTCGCCATCATGGTGCTGACCTTCTCCGGTGCGGCGATCAGCCATGTGGGGATGTTCTTCGAGCTGAGCCTGTTCAAGACCTTCGACCTCCCGGAGACGCTGGAGGCTTCCGCGACAAAGTAGAACGCGTTACAGTCTCGCCAGAGCATGCTTCTGGAGGCGACTGTGGGCACACCTGTGATCGTCGAAGCCGTTCGCACGCCCATCGGCAAGCGCGCGGGGTGGCTGGCGGAGCTCAAACCGCAACAGGTTCTGGCCACGGCGCTGAACGGGCTGGTCCAGCGCGCGGGCATCGACCCTGAAGCCGTGGAGCAGGTGTTCGCCGGATGCGTCACGCAGGCGGGCGAGCAGGGCGGGCACATCGGACGCTACGCGTGGCTCTATGCCGGGCTGCCCTACCAGAGCGGGGTCACCACCCTCGACGCGCAGTGCGGCTCCTCGCAGCAGGCCGTGCACCTGGCAGCGGCGCTGATCGCCGCGGACGTGATCGAGACCGGCGTCGGGTGCGGCGTCGAGGTGATGAGCAGGGCGCCGCTGGGCAGCAACGTGCGACCGGCCCGGGCCAAGCCGGACGACTGGAACATCGACCTGCCCGACCAGTTCACCGCGGCCGAGCGCATCGCGCGGCGGCGCGGGCTGACACGGGAGCGGCTCGACTGGTTCGGGGCGAGGTCGCAGCGACTGGCGGCCAAGGCGTGGGCGGACGGGCGGTTCGAGCGGGAGATCGTGCCCGTCGGGGACGTCCGCCGTGACCAGGGACTACGTGAGACCACCGCCGAGAGCCTGGCCGGGCTCAGGCCGGTGGCGGAGGGCGCGCTGCACACGGCGGGCACCTCCTCGCAGATCTCCGACGGCGCCGCCGCCGTGCTGGTGATGAGCGAACGGGCGGCCCGCAGGCACGGGCTGCGTCCCAGGGCGCGGATCCTGGCGCAGGCGCTGATCGGGGCCGAGCCGCACTACCACCTGGACGGCCCCGTGGACGCGACGGCCAAGGTGCTGACCTCGGCCGGGATGACGATCGCCGACATCGACAGGTTCGAGGTGAACGAGGCGTTCGCGTCGGTCGTCCTGTCGTGGGCCGGCGTGCACGAGCCGGACTTCGACCGCGTCAACGTCAACGGCGGCGCCATCGCGCTGGGCCATCCGGTGGGCGCCACGGGCGCGCGGCTGATCACCACGGCGCTGCACGAGCTGGAGCGGTCCGATTCGGCGACCGCGCTGGTGACGATGTGCGCGGGCGGGGCGCTGGCCACGGCCACGATCTTGGAGCGGATCAACTGAACCAATCGGGGGAGCGATGAAGAGCAGACGCAGGCCGTATGCGGAGCAGCGTCCGCAGGATCTCGGCGGCGGGGTGTGGAGCGTGCCGGTGCCGATCCCCGGCAACCCGCTCGGCTACACGCTCGTCTACGCCGTCGATTCGCCCAAGGGTCCCGTGCTGGTCGACGCCGGCTGGAACCATCCGGACGCCTGGCAGGCGCTCAGCGGCGGGCTGAGCGCGCTCGGCCTCGACGTGAGCGCGGTGAGCGGGGTGGTCGTCACCCATTTCCATCCCGACCACGCCGGGCTCGCCGGCCAGGTCAGGCAGGCGTCGGGGGCCTGGATCGCCATGCACGAGAACGACGCCGCGCTGGTCAGGATCATGAACGAGCACACGGCCGACGAGCACGACGACTTCCAGTCCGACATGCTCAGACGCGCAGGAGCCGACCCCGGCGAGACGCGGCGGGCGCGGGCCCCCAGGCCGACGCCGCCCGTGCCGCCCGATCGCGAACTGCGTGACGGCGACCTGGTGGAGCTGCCGGGGCGCAAGCTGCGGGCGCTGCACACGCCGGGCCACACCCCCGGACACATCTGCCTGCACCTGGAGGACGCCGACCGGCTGTTCACCGGCGACCACGTCCTGCCCGACATCACCCCACATATCGGTATCTATCCCTTCGACAGGGACGATGTCGATCCGTTGGGCGACTTCCTGGACTCCTTGGACCGGGTCGGCGAGCTGGGCCCCCTGGACGCCCTGCCCGCGCACGAATGGATATTTCCCGATGTGGCCGCGCGGGCCGCTCAGATCCGCCACCATCACGAGGAGAAGCTCGTCCGGCTGCGCGCCCTCCTGGCCCAGCGGCCGGCCCCGCTGACCATCTGGGAGGTGGCCGCGATGATGACATGGAACAGGCCATGGGACGAGTTGTCCCCCGTGCTGAAAGGCATGGCGGCCGGCGAGGCGGCAGCCCACCTGCGTGCCCTGGAGGCCAGGGGGCAGGTGCGCCGCGTCGCCGGTGTCGATCCCGTACGCTTTCAGGCTCTAGACTCCTAGACATCCGATGTCTAGGGAGAAAAGTGTGGCGGTCACCGACGCGGCCATCGACAAGATCAAGCAGATGATCGTCTCGGGCGAACTCGCCCCCGGCGACAGGCTGCCCAAAGAGGCCGACCTGGCCGAGCGGCTGGGGTTGTCACGCAACTCGCTCCGCGAGGCCGTGCGCGCCCTGTCACTGATCAATGTACTGGACGTGCGGCAGGGCGACGGCACGTACGTCACGAGCCTGGAGCCACGTCTGCTCCTCGACACCATGTCGTTCGTGCTCGACCTGCACCGCGACGACACGGTCATCCAGTTCTTCGAGGTCCGGCGCATCCTTGAGCCGGCCGCGACCGCGATGGCGACCAAGCTGATGAGCGAGGCCGACATCGACGAGCTGCGGGTGATCCTGGAATCGCTGCCCGACGAGCCCACGGTCGAAGAGCTGGTGGCCAACGACCTGCGCTTCCATTCGCGGATCGCGCAGGGGTCGGGCAACAGCGTGCTGTGCTCGTTCATCGAGAGCCTGTCGGGGCCGACCACCAGGGCCAGGATCTGGCGGGGGCTCACGCAGGAAGGGGCGCTGGACAAGACCCGCGAGCAGCACACCGCCATCTACGAGGCCATCGCCGCCCGCCAGCCCGACGTCGCCCGGTCCTGGGCGACCGTGCACGTGGCCGGCGTGGAGGCGTGGCTACGCAAGGCGCTCGACTGAGCTGATCACCTCAGCACGTCGCCTTCAGCACGTTGAACGAGATCGGCGGCAGCACGGCCGTGATCCGGTTGCCGTCGATCGTCGCGCCTTGGAGGGCCCTGGGCTCGACGCGGCGCGGGTCGTGCTCGGTGTTGCGCGCGGCGGTGTCCTCGTCGGCCACCGTGATGTGGGAGATCTCCGTCGGGTTCTGCAGCCCGCGCAGGTCGATCTCCAGCGGCAGCGGCCGGTCACCGCGGTTGACCGCGAAGACCGCCAGCTGGTCGTCCTCGATCGTCGCGGTGGCCGTCAGCACGGGCACCTCGCCGAACCGTTCCGTCGGCATGGACGGGGCCGTGACCTGGGCGCGCATCACCCGGCCCCGGGCGTTCGCGGCGGTGAGCGCGAACGGGTGGAAGATCGTCTGCCGCCAGGCGGGGCCGCCCGGTTCTGTGCGGATCGGGGCGATGACGTTGGCGAGCTGCGCCTGGCAGGCGATGCCGACCCGGTCGGCGTGGTTGAGCAGGGTGATGAGCAGGCTGCCGACGACCGCCGCGCCGGCCACGTCGTAGTCCTCCTCGATGAGGCGCGGCGCGTGCTCCCAGTCGAGCCCTGACTCGCCGCCGAACTTCGTGTATGACCAGACGTTCCACTCGTCGAAGGAGACCTTGAGCCGCTTGCGGCTGCGCAGCTTGGCGGCCACGTGGTCGGCCGTGGCGATCACGTCCTGGATCTGCTGCTCCATCTCCACGGCCGAGGCCAGGTAGCTGGCGCGGTCGCCGGTCACCGCGTCGTAGTAGTTGTGGGCGGAGATGTAGTCGACCTGGTCGTAGCAGTGCTCCAGGACGGTGGCCTCCCACGAGCCGTAGGTCGAGATCCGGGTGTTGGAGCTGCCGCAGGCCACGAGCTCGATGTCCGGGTCCACCCGGCGCATGGCCTTGGCCGTCTCGAAGGCGAGCCTGCCGTACTCCTCGGCCGTCTTCCCGCCGATCTGCCAGGGCCCGTCCATCTCGTTGCCCAGGCACCAGACCTTGATCCCGTAGGGCTCGCGCATCCCGTGCTTGATCCGCAGGTCGGACCAGCGGGTGCCGCCCGGGTAGTTGGCGTACTCGACCAGGTCGCGGGCCGCGCGCACGCCCCGGGTGCCGAGGTTGACGGCCATCACGGGCTCGGCGTCGACCTCGCGCAGCCAGGCCATGAACTCGCCCAGCCCGAACGCGTTCGTCTCGATCTGCCGCCAGGCCAGGTCCAGCCGGGTGGGCCGCTCGGCGGCCGGCCCGACGCCGTCCTCCCATTCGTAGTTGGAGACGAAGTTGCCGCCCGGGTAGCGCACGGCCGTCACGCCCATCTCCCGCGTCAGCTCGATCACGTCGCGGCGCAGGCCGTCGGCGTCCGCCTCGGGATGTCCCGGCTCGAACACGCCCGTGTAGACGCACCGGCCCATGTGCTCGACGAACGACCCGAACAGCCGCCGTTCGACCGGCCCCACCTCGAACGCGGGATCCAGCGTGAGCTTGGCCATGGGCATGCCCTCCTTCGTTGACGTCTGCCCCATCTATACATCGTTGTATTCAACGTTGTAAAGAAGCGCGTAGACTTTGACGTCATGGACAAACCTCGCGTGGGCCTCAAGGACGTGGCCCGACTGGCGGGCGTCTCGGTGAAGACCGTCTCCAACGTGGTCAACGGCTACGTCCACGTCACTCCGGCCACCCGGACCCGAGTCGAGGCCGCCATCAAAGAGCTCAACTACCGGCCGAACCTGTCAGCCAGGAACCTGCGGCAGGGCCGCACCGGGATCATCGCGCTGGCCGTACCCGAGCTGGACATCCCGTACTTCGCCGAGCTGGCCAGGCTCGTGGTGGCGGCGGCCGAGAAACACGAGCTGACGGTGCTCATCGACCAGACCGGCGGCTCGCGGGAGCGCGAGCAGCTCGTCGCCGAAGGCTTCCGCGCCCACCTGATCGACGGGCTGATCTTCAGCCCGCTCGCGCTGACGTCCGAGGAGCTGGCCGCGCGCGTCGACGACACGCCGATGGTGCTGCTCGGCGAGCGGGTGTCCGCGGGCACCGCCGACCACATCGTGGTGGACAACGTCGCCGCCGCCAAGGAGGCGACCCTGCACCTGGCCTCGCTGGGCCGCCGTCGCATCGCCGCGATCGGCGCCCAGGACTTCGCGGCCGCGGAGACGTCCCGGCTGCGCCTGGCGGGCTACCTCGCGGCGCTGGAAGCGGCCGGGCTGCCCTCCGACGACCGGCTGGTGGTGCACGTGGAGGCCTACCACCGGGCCGACGGGGCGCGCGCGATGGCCCGCCTGCTCGACTCCGGCGCCGCGCCCGACGCCGTGTTCTGCTTCAACGACCTCATGGCCCTCGGCGCCCTGCGCACCCTGCTCGAACGCGGCTACTCCGTGCCGGGGCAGGTCGCGCTGGCGGGCTTCGACGACATCGAGGACGGCCGCTACGGCACCCCCACCCTCACCACGATCTCCCCCGACAAGCGGGAGATCGCCTCACGGGCCGTGGAGTTCCTGGCCGACCGCATGGTCAAGGGCTCGCGGGTCGAGACCAGGGAGATCCGGGTGCCGCATGAGCTGCTGATCCGGGAGAGCACCGGCGGGCAGACCCGATCATGAACCCTTGGGGAGCAGTTCCTCGGCCTCCAGATCCGCCCACAGGTCCTCGGGGACCGGCTGGGTCTGCAGGGCGGCGTTCGTGGTGACCTCCTGCGGTGTGCGCGCCCCGAGCACGATCGTGGCCACCGCCGGATGGCGCAGCGGGAAGGCCATGGCCGCCTGGGGCAGCGAGACGCCGTGCCGCTCGCACACCTGCGCGATCCGGGTGGCCCGCTCCACCAGCGCCGCCGGGGCGGGCTGGTAGTTGTAGGTGCCCGACGGCTTCGGGGTGGCCAGGATGCCGCTGTTGAAGACCCCGGCCGCCAGCACCCTGACGCCGCGTTTCACGCACTCCTCCAGGAGCGGCAGGCCCGACTGGTCGAGCAGGGTGTAGCGGCCCGCCAGCATGACGACGTCGACGTCGGTCTCCTGGACGAAGCGCAGCGGCGCCTGCCACTGGTTCATCCCGACGCCGATCGCCTGCACCCGTCCCTCGGCCCGCAGTTCGGCCAGCGCCGGATACGCCTGCTCGATCGCCTGGTCCACGTGGTCGTCCGGGTCGTGGATGAGCGCGATGTCGACGGCCGGCAACCCCAGCCGGGTCAGGGACTCCTCCAGGGACCTGCGTACCCCGGCGGCCGAGAAGTCCCAGGCGCGCTTGAGGGCGGCGGGCACGTCGAAGCCCTCGTCGTCCTGGCCGCCCCCGGACGAGGCGGGCACCAGCAGCCGGCCGACCTTCGTGGACAGCACGTAGCCGGAGCGGCCCGCCAGCGCCGCCCCGAGCCGCCGCTCCGAGAGCCCGAGGCCGTAGTGCGGCGCGGTGTCGTACAGACGCACCCCGCTCTCCCACGCCGCCTCCACGGTGGCGCGGGCCTCCTCCTCCGAGACCTCCTCGAACAGGTTGCCGATCGGCGCCCCGCCGAAGCCGTACTGGGGCAGCCCCGTGTTCCCCATCAATCTTGTGCCTTTCCGCCCGCGATCCGGCTGATCATCAACGCGATGAGGATGATCGCTCCGTAGATCACCGGCTGCCAGAAGCCCGAGACGCCGATGAGCGTCAGAATGTTCTGCACGAGCCCGATCACCAGCACGCCGGTGAGCGCGCCCAGGATCGTGCCCTTGCCGCCGTCCATGCTGACCCCGCCGATGACGGCGGCGGCGAACACCATGAAGATCCAGCCGACGCCCTGGTTGTTGCCGATCGCGCCGAGGCGGCCGGTCTCCAGGATGCCGGCCAGCGCGGCCAGCGTTCCGCCCAGGATGAAGACGCCGTACAGCACCCGATCGACCCGGATGCCGGCGGCGCGGGCGGCCTCGGCGTTGCCGCCGATGGCGTAGAGCGCGCGGCCGAGCCGCAGGTAGCCCAGGCCGAAGATGCCCACCGCGAACAGCGCCGCCGAGATCCAGATCGCGGCGGGCAGGCCCAGCCACATGGCGCTGCCCAGGTAGAGGATCGAGTCGGGGAGCTGGAAGAGCGTCTTGCCCTCGGTCGGCCCCTGCAGGAAGCCGTGCACGATGATCAGCATGGCCAGTGTGACGATGAACGCGGACAGCTGGAACCTGATGATCAGGAACCCGTTGAACGCGCCGATGGCCGCCCCCACCAGCAATGCCAGCGGGATCACCAGCGTCCCCGGCAGCCCGATCCCGAACCCGCCCGCCGAGACCGGGACCACCAGCATCACCGCGATGGCCGGGGCGGTGCCGACCGTCGACTCCAGCGACAGGTCGAACTTGCCGGCGATGAGGATCATGGCCTCGGCCAGCACCAGGAGCGAGATCGCGGCCTGTTGCTGCAGGACGTTCGTCAGGTTGCCCGCGGTCAGGAAGGTCGGGTCGAGGAACGCGCCCACCACGAGCAGGAGCACGATCACCGGCACGAGCGTCAGGTCACGGAACCTGGCGAGCCGCACCCGGGGGGCCGGCGCAGTCAAAGTGGTCAATCTTCTATGCCTTCCATCACGGCCACGAGCTCGTGGTCGGTCCAGCCGCGCGGCATGTCCTTGACGACCCTGCCGTGGAACATCACCAGCACCCGATCGCAGATCCGCAGGTCGGCGAGCTCGTCGGAGACCACCACGGCCCCCGCTCCCCGTTCGACGGCGTCCTCGACGGCGCCGAGCAGGGCCTGTTTGGCCTTGACGTCGACGCCGGCGGTCGGGTTGATCACGACCAGCACCGTCGGATCGTCCACGAGTGCCCGCGCGAACACCACCTTCTGCGCGTTCCCTCCGGACAGGTCGGCGACCGGCTGATCAGGTCCCTCGGTCTTGATATCCAGACTTTTGATCATCTGTTCGGCTTTGGCGCGGCGGCGGGACGGCGACACGACGCCGTAGCGGCCGAGCTTGCGGGCGATCGGGAACGTGGCGTTCTCGCCGACCGACAGCAGCGGGACGAAGCCCTCGTGGTGGCGGTCCTCGGGCACGAACCCGAGCCCGGCCCTCATGGCGGCGGGCACGTCGCCGGGTCTGACGCGCGTGCCGTTGACCGTGACGGTTCCCGAGTCGGGTTTGCGGAGGCCGACGAGCGTTTCGGCCAGGCTGACCTTGCCGCTGCTCGCGGAGCCGGCCAGGCCGACGACCTCCCCCGATTTAACGGAAATATCAACATCTGCGTAGCGGTCGCCCAGCGAGAGGCGCGCGCCCGACAACACCACCTGGTCGCCCGGCGTGCGGGAGCGCGACTCGTACGCCGCCGTGGCCTCCCCCGTCATCGCCGCGACCAGCTCGTCGTGCGGGAGGTCTGCGACCGTCTTGGTGACGATGTGCCGCGCGTCGCGGAAGACCGTGACGCTCTGGCAGATCTCGTAGACCTCGTCGAGGTGGTGGGAGATGTACATCATCGTGACGCCCTGCTCGCGCAGCGACCGCATGCGCGCGAACAGCCGCTCGATGGCCGGGCCGTCGAGCCTGGCCGTCGGCTCGTCGAGGATGATGAACCTGGCCCCGAACGACAGCGCGCGCGCGATCTCGACGAGCTGGCGCTGCTCGACGCTCAGGTCACCGGCCAGGGCCTGGGCGTCGACGTCCACCTCGTAGGTCTCCAGCAGCTCGCCGGCCCTGACCCGCAGCGCCCGCCAGTTGATCGGCCCGCTCCCCGTCGTCTGGCGGTTGAGGAACAGGTTCTCGGCGACGGTCAGCGCCGGGATGATCGTCGACTTCTGGTAGACGCACGCGACGCGCTGCCGCCAGGCGTCGCGGTCGGCGAGGGCGGGCGCCGTCTCTCCCGAGAACAGCACCTCGCCCTCGTCAGGCCGCTGGAGCCCGGTGAGGATCGACACCAGGGTGGACTTCCCCGCGCCGTTCCTGCCCACGAGCGCGTGGGTCTCGCCCTCGGAGATCGCGATCTCCGCGCCGTTGAGCGCCGTGGTGGGGCCGAAGCGCTTTACGACATTTCGGGCTTCAACGTGATTTTTCATCACTTGACTTGGTTACCCCAGAGGCTCTTGTCGTCCACATTTTCCTTCGTCACGAGCGGCGCGGGGAGCTGGTCCTCCAGGCCGTTCGGGAGCTGGATGATGGTGCTGTCGTGGTCGGTGGGCCCTGGCTGGAACGTCTTGCCCTCGGCCGCGGCCTTGGCGTAGTAGACCGCGTACTTGGCGTACAGGTCGGCCGGCTGCGACACCGTGGCGTCGATGTCGCCCTTGCGGATCGACTCGAACTCCTGCGGGATCCCGTCGTTGGAGACCACGAAGATGTGCTTCGGGTCCTCCGGCGGGACGAGCAGGCCCTTCTGCTTGAGCACCTGCAACGTCGGCGCCAGGTGGACACCGCCCGCGTGCATATAGATGCCCTTGATGTCAGGGTTCTGCTCCAGGCGGGTCTGCAGCATGGACGCGGCCTTGCTGCCCTCCCACTCGGTCGGCTCGCTGAAGACCGTGATGCCGGGGAACTTCGTCTTCATGCACTCCAGGAACGCCTCCGACCTGTCACGGCCGTTGATCGAGCTGAGCGCGCCCTGGAGCTGCACGACCTTGCCCTTGCCCCCCAGCTTCTCCCCCAGGAACTCGCAGGCCTTGGTCCCGTACGCGCGGTTGTCCGCGCGTACGACCATGTAGACCTTGCCCTTGTCCGGCCGGGTGTCGACGGTCACGACGGGGATCTTCTTGTTCTCGAGCTGCTGCAGGGTGTTGGCCACGGCGCCGGTGTCCTGCGGCGCCATGACGATCACCTTCGCGCCCTGGCCGGTCAGCGCCTGAACGTTGTTGACCAGCTTCGCCACGTCGTTCTGCGAGTTCGTGGCGGGCATGAGGTCCACCTTGAGCTCGCCGGCCATCTGCGGGACGTACTTGATGTAGGAGTTCCAGAAGTCGGAGTCGGCCCGGGGGTGGTCGATGCCGACCTTTCCCCCGCCGCCGCCGCTTTCTCCCGCTCCCGTCGACGCACCTGATCCACAAGCGGTGACGACCGCCACAAGGGCCGCGACCGCGACCACCGGTCCTAACTTCATGGGGGGGGTTACCTTCCTTAGTTGGCAGGCCGGAGTCTGAGCCCCTGCATTCCTCCATCGACGGCGAGCGCGGTGCCGGTGGTGGCGCCCGATTCCGGGCCGGCCAGGAAGGCGATCGCCGCGGCGACCTCCTCCGCGCTGACCAGGCGGCCCATCGGCTGCCTGGCGTTCAGCGCCGCCCGCTCCGCCTCGGGGTCGTCGGCTTTGTCGAGCAGCCTGGCGACCCACGGGGTGTCCGCGGTGCCCGGGTTGACGCAGTTGACCCGGATGCCCTCGCGAATGTGGTCCGCGGCCATGGCGAGCGTCAGCGACAACACCGCGCCCTTGGTCGCGCTGTAGAGTGCCCGCTGCGGCAGCCCGGCCGTGGCGGCGATCGAGCAGGTGTTGACGATGGCGGCGTGTTCGGACTCGCGCAGGTACGGCAGCGCCGCCCGCGCCACGCGGACCATGCCGAACACGTTGACGTCGAACACCTTCTGCCACTCGCTGTCGGGGTTGTCCTCGACGGTGCCCTGCGCCCCGATGCCCGCGTTGTTGACAACCACGTCAATGCCGCCCAGGCGCTGAGCGGCCTCCGCCACCGCCGCGCGCACCCCGGCGTCGTCCGTGACGTCCGTCTTGATCCCGATGAACGGCTCGCCGGGCGGGTTGAGGTCGAGGCAGGCGACCTTCATGCCGCGCTCGGCCAGCGCGGTGGCCGCGGCCAGCCCGATGCCGGAACCGCCGCCGGTCACGATCGCTTTCAGGCTCATGCGTCCCTCCATACCACGCCGCCGGGGAAAGTATGGGCGGCGATCGACTCCGCGTGCATCTCCGCGCTGAAACCCGGCGCGGACGGGGCGACATACCGGCCGTCACGGATGACGACCGGGTCCACGAAATGCTCGTGCAGGTGGTCGACGTACTCGATCACGCGGTTGTCCATGGTGCCGGTCACCGCCACATAGTCGAACATCGACAGGTGCTGCACCAGCTCGCACAACCCAACGCCGCCCGCGTGCGGGCACACGGGGACCCCGAACTTGGCCGCGAGCAGCAGAATCGCCAGGTTCTCGTTGACGCCGCCGACCCTGGCCGAGTCGATCTGCAGGTAGGAGATCGACTCGGCCTGCAGGAGCTGCTTGAAGACGATGCGGTTCTGCACGTGTTCGCCGGTGGCGACGGGAATGGGGGCGATGCCCCTGGCGATGGCGGCGTGCCCGAGCACGTCGTCGGGGCTGGTCGGCTCCTCGACCCAATGGGGGTTGAACTCACGCAGCGCGTTGATCCACTCGATGCCCGAGCCGACGTCCCAGCGCTGGTTGGCGTCGATCGCGATCGGGTAGTCGGCGCCGCACACCTCGCGGGCCACCCTGAACCGGCGGCGGTCGTCGTCCAGATCGGCGCCGACCTTGAGCTTGATCTGCCCGAACCCCTGGTCGAGCGCCTCCTTGCAGAGCCTGCGCAGCTTGTCGTCGTCGTAGCCGAGCCATCCCGGCGAGGTCGTGTAGGCGGGGTAGCCGCTCTCGACCAGGCGCTCGATCCGCTCCGCCTTTCCCTGCTCCGCGTCCTTGAGTATCCGCAGGGCCTCCTCGGGCGTCAGCGCGTCGCTCAGGTAGCGGAAGTCGATGAGGTCGACGATCTGCTCGGGCGACATCTCGGACAGCAGCCGCCACAACGGCTTGCCCTCCCGCTTGGCCTTGAGATCCCACAGGGCGTTGACCACGGCGGAGATCGCCATGTGCATGACGCCCTTCTCCGGCCCCAGCCACCGCAGTTGCGAGTCGTTGACCATGTCCTTGTAGAGCGCGCCGAGGTCCTCGACATCCCTGCCGACCACGTACGGCTCCAGCGCGCTGATGGCCGTGGTCTGGATGTCGTTGCCGCGCCCGATCGTGAAGGCGAACCCGTGCCCCTCGAACCCGTCGTCCGTCTTGAGGATGACGTAGGCCGCGGAGTAGTCGGGGTCGGGGTTCATCGCGTCGGAGCCGTCCAGCTCGCGCGAGGTCGGGAACCGCACGTCGTGCGTCTCCAGCCCCACGATCCGGTACGCCCTCTGGACCTCCTGCTGACCCGGCATCTGAACCGCCCCCCTGGAGTCGTCGCCGGTCATGAACCCTCCTTCGTCGGGCCCATGTTTCCCAGCTCACTGATGACCTCGACAAGCTCGGTCATGCCTGACCCACCGTCTGACGCTGTCGTCCGAGCCCCTCGATCTCCAGCTCCATCATGTCCCCGGCCCGCAGGTACGGCTGTCCTGGCATGCCCATCGCGACGCCGGCGGGCGTACCCGTGTTGATCACGTCACCCGGTTCGAGGACCATGAACTGGCTCAGGTACCGCACGACCTCGGCCACATCGAAGATCATGTTCTTGGTGTCGCCGTCCTGGCGCAGCTCGCCGTTCACCCACAGGCGCAGCGGCAGGTTCTGCGGGTCGCCGACCTCGTCCGCCGTCACCAGCCACGGCCCGATCGGATTGAACGTCTCGCACGACTTGCCCTTGTCCCACTGACCGCCGCGCTCAAGCTGGAACTCCCGCTCGGAGACGTCGTTGGAGATCGCGTACCCGGCGATCACGCCGAGCGCCTCCTCCCGGCTTTCCAGGTAGCGGGCGCGCTTGCCGATGACGATGGCCAGCTCCACCTCCCAGTCGGTCTTCACACTCCCGCGCGGGACGAGCACCTCGTCGTCCGGGCCGACCATGGTGTTGGCCGCCTTCATGAAGACCACCGGCTCGGCCGGCACGTCCTGGCCGGACTCGGCGGCGTGATCGCTGTAGTTCAGGCCGATGCACACGATCTTGCCTGGACGCGCGATCGGGGCGCCGATCCGCTGCCCCTCGACGTCTACGACCGGCAGGGCATCGCGCTCGAGCGCGTCGCGGACGCGCGCCACTCCCCCGGAAGCGAGGAAAGCCCCGTCGATCTCGGGCTCTCCGATGTCGCGCAGGTTACCGGCGCCATCCATGACCACCGGCCGCTCCTGGCCGACAGGTCCAACTCGCAGCAGCTTCACACCGCATCCTTCATCTATACATCGGATGTCTTGTTATACGATGCTCGTGCGCTGAGGCGGAGCATGTCAAGGGTGACGATGCCCATACGTCGGATCAGCCGCTGCACCATCCATCCCGAAGTGATGGATTTCGCATGTGAATCCACTTAACCGCTCCGATGACTATGTTCGAGGGGCCGTAATTTAGTCACCCAAAACATCGGAGGTGAAACCTCCCAACAGAAGCACCGCAGGTCAGCCGCGATGGAGCGTTTCCCCCTGAGGCTCCTTGACGGTCGTACAGTGACGTAATAGAACACGTTTCAGTAGTGGTTAACCAAGCGCTTGATCAAGAGGGTGAGTCGGGTGCAGATCGACCTCGTCGACAGGGACCGTTACGCGAACTCCGGACCGCCGTACGACCAGCTCGCCTGGTTGCGCGCGAACTCCCCCGTCCACTGGCACGACGGCGAACCAGGCTTCTGGGCCGTCACCCGCTACGAGGACGTCGTCCACGTCTCGCGCCACTCCGAGCTGTTCTCCTCGGCCAGGAAACTCGCCCTGTTCGAGGAGCTGCCGGAGGAACAGATCGAGCTCCAACGCCACATGATGCTCAACCAGGACCCGCCCGACCACACCAGACGGCGCTCCCTGGTCAACCGCGGCTTCACCCCACGCACCATCGGAGCCCTCGAACAACACATCCGCGACATCTGCGACGACCTCCTCGACAAGTGCAGCGGCGAAACGGACTTCGTCACGGAGATCGCCGCCCCGCTCCCCCTGTACGTCATCTGCGAACTGCTGGGCGTGCCGGTGGCCGACCGCGACAAGCTGTTCAACTGGTCCAACCGCATGATCGGCGCCGAGGACCCCGACTACGCGACCTCCCCGGAGGAGGGCGGGGGCGCCGCCATGGAGGTCTACGCCTACGCCAACGAGCTCGCCGCAAAGCGCAGATCAGCGCCGAAGGACGACATCGTCACCAAACTCCTCCAACCCGACGAGCACGGCGAAACGCTCGACGAGAACGAGTTCGACCTCTTCATCCTCATGCTGATCGTCGCGGGCAACGAAACCACCCGCAACGCGACCTCCGGCGGCATGCTCGCCCTCTTCGAACACCCCGACCAGTGGAACCGCCTGGTCGCCGACCCAACCCTCGCCAAGACCGCCGCCGACGAGATCGTCCGCTGGGTCTCCCCGGTGAACCTCTTCCGCCGCACCTCCACCACGGACCAGGAACTCGGCGGCCAGCCCATCAAGGCCGACGACAAGGTCGTCGTCTTCTACCCCTCCGCCAACCGCGACACCACCGTCTTCCCCGACGGGGACGTCTTCGACATCGGCCGCAGCCCCAACCCGCACATCGGCTTCGGCGGGGGCGGCGCCCACTTCTGCCTCGGCAACCACCTCGCCAAGCTCGAACTCCGGGTCCTGTTCGAACAACTCGCCCGCCGCCGCCCCCGCATCCACCAAACGGGACCGGCCCGCCGACTGCGCTCCAACTTCATCAACGGCATCAAGGAACTGCCCGTCGCCATCGGGTGATGTAGATGGTGCTGGAAGGCAAACGGCTGGACGCCAAAGCGCTCCCTCCACCCACCGACCAGCATCACAAGCCCAACCCGTATGCGCGGCACGAGACTGAGGCCGTAGCATGACGCCGCAGTGGCGGTGTGATGCCTCAGTAGTGCCCGACGCCAAGCAGCACCGCGCACCGAGCAGCGGTGCACGCCAGACAGAAATGCGCGCCAAGCGACGCGGCCCTGTTGGGGCTCTGCGGCGGTGCCCACCAACCGCGCGTGGCATGGCGTCGCGTGACGGCGTCGCGTGGCGTGGCGTGGTGCCCTGCGCCGGACAGACACACCCTGTGGATATCCCACCCCCATATCCCCAGAACCCCATTCGGCCCCTCCCCGGATCGCCTCCCCGAAGCATCCTTACGGCCATGGCCCCACCACCCCCGGCAGACGCCACACACCGCAGCACGGAACGCGATCCGGCCCCCGAAGCCGAACCATTGCCCAGGAGCCGGACGTCGACCGGCGAGTCGTTGACGGAGAGCCCAGCGCCGGCCAAAGACGGCAGGCCCTCACCAAAAGCCATGCCCCTGACCGAACGCGCCCGCCGCATAACCCACGCGATCCCCCAAGCAGTGGCCTGTCGCCAGACAGCCGCCCACGTCTGGGGCCTCCGCGTCCTTCCCAACTCAGAGTCCGAGTGGCCGATCGAGCTGACCGCCTCCAGCTACCTGACGGTCCCCGGCTGCGTCACCTACATCGCCCCGCTCCCCGACGAGGACGTCACCAAGCACAAAGGCGTTCGTCTCACCACGATGGAACGCACAGCCCTCGACTGCGCCCGCTGGCTCCCCCGCATGGAGGCGGTGGCGATCCTCGACCAGTTCGCTCGCAAGGGCGTGGACATGAACGCTCTGTGGCACCGTCCACTCAACTCCTGGCGCCTGCGCGACACCCTGAGCCTGGTCGACCGAGGAGCCCGCTCCCCCAGAGAAAGCTGGCTCAGAATCATCCTCATCGAAGGCGGCCTCCCCAGACCCGCCACCCAGATCAGGGTCAATCTCGACGACGACCGTTCCGCCTACCTCGATCTGGGCTGGGAGGAGTTCAAGGTCGCGGTCGAGTACGACGGCCGCGCACACCACACCTCCCCCATAGACCAGCAGTACGACGCCGACCGCCGAGACGAACTCCGCCGGCACGGCTGGCGAGTGATCGCCGTCCGCCGAAACGTCATCCCCTGCCAGATCGCCGACCTCCTCCACCACGTGGCCAGCGCCCTGATCGAACGCGGCTGGCAACCCGGCCCGGAAGGCACCACCCGCATCCTTCGCCGCATCCGCGCCGCCCGCCGCCGATCCCGCTTCCTCTGACCCGCGCCCGGTCGCCCACCGAACTCCGCGAGGTGCAGTTCAACGCAACGTATCTGCGGCACGCCATGGGGCTCATCGGCAGCGGGCCGAACTGCTGGCCGATCTCGTTCCCGGGGCGATCCGGAGAAGACTGTGCGGCCCCTGCAAGCGGGTCAAGCAGGGGCCGCACCCCCTGGCGCGGCGGCAGCCATCACCCCGCGACGGCATCACCAGGGGCAGGATCGACCAGCCGAGGGGGAAGGACCCCGGCCAGCCGCAAGG
The DNA here is from genome assembly GCF_042650645.1 of Nonomuraea purpurea. Classification (NCBI taxonomy): domain Bacteria; kingdom Bacillati; phylum Actinomycetota; class Actinomycetes; order Streptosporangiales; family Streptosporangiaceae; genus Nonomuraea; species Nonomuraea purpurea. The sequence continues at coordinate 95,894 of NZ_JBHSBI010000021.1, read as the reverse complement.
CTTTACGTCAACGGCTCCGTCCAGCCGTTTGACCACGACGGTTTCCAGAGAACGCGCACACGAGGCCAAGCACGCGGACCTTGGCGATGCGGTGAGAGCCAGGCTTGCGCTCCGCTGTCACGGGGACTTCTCATGAGAGCGGCCTCCACTCGTGACGCACCTCCGCGAAGACGAGTTCCCGGACCGCATCGGCGAAGCGCTTCCAGACGCCCTCGGGGATTTCCAGCCTCTTGGGCCGCCAGCCCACGGGCCGTTCGCGCCAACCGAACCCCTCGTCGATCTCGAAACGCACCCATCCCCGCCTGTCGGACACCATTTCCGGTGTGTAGATGTCGTGCGAAACCTCATGCACGAACCGGGACCAGGCCGTATCCCGTACGGCCATCTGCATCTGCCGCCACCGGACCTGCACGAACGGGCCGAACCGATCCCGCCGCGCCTCCAAGTAGCCGAATTCGTCGTCCATCGTCCTCCTCCGCCTGACTGATCAGAGGCTCAGCGCGGCAGCAGAGCCCACACCATCCGTTCGCCGACCTGCGTGACCGCGGTCTCCCAACAACCGTTGGTGAGCGCGTCCACGACCAGCAGGCCCCTACCGGTCTTCTCGCCGGGACCGGGCATACGCGGCATCGGCACCGACGCCGATCGGCCGGGATCTACGACCGTCAACCGCCAGTAACGCCTCTCCCGCTCCTCCACCGACCGCAGGCTCATCCGCACCCACGGCCCAGCACCATGAACCAGCGCATTCGTCACCAGTTCGGACGCGATCAACTCAAGATCCGCCAAGGCCGGATGGTCCCCCATCCACCCCCGAAGCTCCCGACGAGCCAGAGCGGGAATGCGTGACGCTTCTACCTCGCGGGTCAACCAGACCTTGATGCCTGCATATGGGGGATCTGACAAAACTCCCGCTTGCATACGCTTCACCGCCTTTGTCTTGTGCGTGCTCGCTGTACTCGCCTTTTACTCCGTGCGCCCTGTGTCACCACACCCAGAAACTTCGGGTGAATCGCTAGCCAGCATGGCAGTCAACAGGTATTTTCCAAGCAATCGGCAAAGTCTGTAGTGACACAGTTTCCAAGCCGCAGAGTTTCACCGAAGTGGTTCAGGATGGAGATGAGGGGCATGGGAATCGAGGTGAAACTGGATCCCGAAACCAGCCCGGAGGCCCGATTTGGCTACGAATTGCGCGAACGGCGCAAAGCGGCGGGATTGACATTAGCCCAGCTCGGGGCACGACTCGCTCTGACAGGTCAGCAGATTGGCAACATCGAGCGGGCCGAACGGCGCATGAACGAAGACAGGGCGCGCCTGTGCGAGGAGGTTTTTGGACTCCCTCCTGGCGATCTTGTGCAGCACCTTCCCCGTAGATCCCGCAACAACCTAACCTTTCGGAATTTCCTCCCGTGGCTCGACAGGGAGAAGCGTGCTACGGAACTGTGCGCCTACGAAGGACTGATCGTTCCCGGCCTTCTCCAAACTCAGGCGTATGCGGACGCCGTCTGCCGAGGCTTTCCCGGCGCGACGCCGGAACAGATCACGGAAACCGTAGAGGCGCGGATGCAGCGACAAACCATCCTGCGCCGGGACAATCCCCCGTTTCTGTATGCCGTCCTTGATCAGTCCGCCCTGCTACGCCCGGTAGGGAGTGAGGGAGTTACTCGAAGCCAGCTTCAACACCTCCTCACGATGGGCAGATGTCCGAATATAGTGATTCAAATCATCCCCCTACGCGCCATGTCTGCAAGTGGCTTGGTGGCGGGGTTCGTGATCGCTCGGACAGCTGGAGACGGCGACGAAGCCGCCTACATCGACGCACCGGGCGGGGGTCGCATGGTGGATCAGCTTGACCATGTGGAGAGGTTGAAGGCTTGGTTTCACACGATCAGGGCGGATGCCTTGCCCCGGGCAGACTCGTTGGCACTCATTGAGGAGAGGTTGGAACAAGAGTGGATCTGGAGCTGAACGAGGAACTCAAGAACGCCGCATGGCGGAAGAGCCCTCTCTCGGACGCCCAAGGAAACTGCGTGGAGGTAGCTACCCTTTCGGCCGGACGCGTCGCGGTGAGGGACAGCAAGGACCCCGAAGGGCCTGCTCTGGTGTTCACTGCTCCAGAGTGGAGGGCATTCACGGGAGGCGTGAAAGAGGGAGTGTTCGACCTCTAGGCACCCGTCAAGGGGACCTGACCTTCTGGCTAGGTCCCCTTGCCGTGACGCAGGAAACGGACCGTTTGTGGCGCCTCACACGCCTGAAGCATGGTGTATTGACCTGGCGGCGGGCATAACTTTGACCGGGGGTATCCGGAGGAGTGAGGCCATGACCAAGACGGTCGGTGAAGAACCTCCGCCGATCAGCGATGGGAACAGCTCTCTGGCCTGGCTCAGTCGGCCTACGAAACCATAAAGATCATCCAGAGGGCCATGGAGGCATTGTGATCGAGGACGAGTTGACCACTGCCGCATGGCGGAAGGCCACGGCCAGTGGCGGGACTGGTGGTGACTGCGTAGAAGTCGCTCCGCTCAGCCACGGCCGTGTTGCCGTGCGAGACAGCAAGCAACCCAGTGGTCCCGCACTCATCTTCACACCGGCCGAGTGGGAAGCCTTCCTCGGTGGTGTCAAGCTGGGCGAATTCGACGCCCAGACAAGCTAGCCACCGGCAATCAGAAGGCTCCGCCGTCACCTCAGAGGAGCACTGCCGGCTCCATATCCCACCGATGAGCGCCTGATCACCTCTTGTGGTCAGGCGCTTGTTTGCCTCAATCGTGACCGGCCCGTACTGCGTGCCGTTGGCCCGCTGGACTCGCCGTACTTCCTGTAGAAGGACCCCGCCTCCGGCAGGGCTCAGACTCCGGCATGGCGATGATCACGGCCCTTAAGCCGTCCGAAGCGCAATGACTAGGCAAGCGCTTATTGTGCGGTGGGAAGCGCTGTCCAGCATGGCGTATCCCGTTGACCGCAGCCGGGAGACCATACGCGAGGTGATGGAGAGCTATGAGTAGCACAGGCGGTCTGCCCGTAGGTGTGTGGACCAAAGCAAAGGCATCCGGCGGGAACGGTGGCAGCTGCGTCGAGGTGATGCGGCGCCCGGACGATCACGTTCTCGTCAGAGACACCAAGGACCAGGGCAAGGGGCCGGTCCTGGCCTTCACCCCGGATGAGTGGCTTGCCTTTCTCGACGGAGCCTCAAAGGGAGAGTTCAACCTCCCTTGAGCGGGCTCACCGGAGGGGTTCGGCCCGGAAGGCTGAGCCTTTCCTCTTGGCTCGCCATCCGTACAGACATGTACGGGGGACTTCCGTACATCGCTGCAGAGGGTCGCCTACTGGCTGCCGAAATACCTCTCAGGGGTGCAGCGCGAGGCCCTTCAAGACCTTGTCGACGCCGTTCCGTGCCCCATGCACCGCCACCCCCACCAACGCCATCTCATCGGCCGCCACGGCCCGCACAGCCGCCCGGTTGTCCGCGTCGTGCCCCGTCTTGAACATCTCCTCGATGTAGACGGCCACGTCCATCTCCCGCCCCATCGCCTTCTCCCGAACGGCCCGGAGCTCGTGCACATCCCCCTGATATACCAGCACCGGCTGCCGGAACATCGCCAGGTACGCGTTGCCTGACCCGTCCTCGTAAGGCTCTCCGATGGTCTCGGGCACTCCGCCGGCCACCGCACTGGCCAGGAAGGCGGTGACATTGAGCTGCTGCCACGCGGCCAGATCCGCGCGGACGACGATGCCGATCTTGGTGTCGAAACGCATGTCCACAGCCTTTCCGTTTCACCCCGACCTCGTCTTGGACGCTCGTGCGCCCGGATGAGAAGCCACGCACCGGGCTTACGGGCCGCCAGTCCGGCACCTCGTGCTAGCGCCGCGGCATCCGTACGGACTGTTGGGGGGCTTCCGTGCATCCGCCGATCTGCGATGCCCGCTTTCCCCCTTGGCTGCAAGAGGCGAGGCGCACCTGGGACGCCGCGGGTCAGATCCGGACGATCGGGTAGCGCACCTCGACCCGCGAGGCGTCACGGCGGGTCATGTTCACCTCAACGACGCGGCCTTCGGCCTGTCCAGCGGTCGCGATCGTGGTGCGAGTCACGCACAGCACGGGCACACCAGGTGCGAGCCCGAGCAGGCGCGTTTCCTCGGTAGTGGCTGCCCGGGAGGTGATGACGCCCTCCCAGTCCAGCTGACCCCAGCCGAGCTCGTCCTCCATCCGGTCGTAGATGCCGCCAGGCCCAGTCTCGACCTCCGCCAGCATGGTGCCGACCGCCAGGTCCGCCGGCAAGTAGGAGGTGGCCAACTGCACGACACGGCCGCTGTCTGGCTCGCCCATCACGCGGTCGCGGATGACGACCGGATCCCCGGGCTGCAGGCCGAGCAGCGGGACAACATCCGGTGGGCACGGCCCTTCGGTGATGGTGGGCGACTGAAGGGCGCGAAGGCTCTGCACGGCGTGGCTGAAGTAGTAGCCCAGTTCGTCACGATAGACCGCCGTGTCAAGGGCGAGGCTCACACGTTGGGGCTGCTCGCGAACGGTCGTTCCGCCTTTACGCACGGGTGTAACGAGGCCCTCAACAGTGAGCTGGGCGACGGCGCGGCGGACAGTGGTGCGACTGCAGTCGAAGCGCGCTTCGAGTTCTTCTTCTTTGGGGATCTTCGTCCCCGGCCGATAGATGCCGTTGGTGATGGCGTCGCGTAGTTCCGCAGCGACCTCGTGCCACCGAGCCATGGTGTTCTCCCTGTTGCGCTACCCACAATTACATCACGATCTATTTGCTGCGGGGCTACGCTAACAGGCGTCACAATAGGTAGCTATCTGTTCACCGAAAGGTGCACAAATCATGCACCAACCCCCCAATGTCACCGTGGCATTCAGCGGACCCGACAACGTCGGCAAGACCACCCACGCCCGCCTCTTCCAGCGCCGCAATGGGGCCCACAGCCTCGGCCCGCTGGACGACTACGACCCTCGCTGGCAGCACGCCAAGAACATCGGACTCTCCGACTGGTGGTTCCGCACCGCCCCCATCGCACACCTCGCCGATATCCTGGCCTGCTCCTACCTCGCACGTTCCGCTGCCGCCCGGGCCATCCCCGATGGCCTGGCCGTCCTCGACCGCGGCATGACTATGCTGCACGCCTCCCTCGCCGCCACCGCCGCCGTTCGCGAAGACCTCACCGCCGACGCCGCAGCCGACCACGCCCAACACCTGCTTGCGCCCTACGCCGACGAAATCACTCGCGCCCGCCAAGCCGAGCACGAGATCGTGCTGCTACACGACATCGCCCCCCACCGAGGCGCGGAAATGGCCCTGGCGCGCGAGGCCACCGTGACTCCCACCTATCGCCGCTACCAGCATGCGCTGCACCTGCAGCTCAACAGGCTCTGCGGCAACCAGGTGATCGTGACGAAGGAACGTTCCATCCTCGACGTCCACGCCGATCTATCCGCCCGCCTGGCCACGGACGCCGCACCCCCGACGATCACGACTCGCTGGATCATCGCCCTGGGCGGCCTGTCGGAATGCGGCAAGTCCACCGCAGGCCACCACCTCCAACATGAACACGGTGTCACCCGACTGAAGATCGGCTACCTGCTAGACCTCGCCGCCGCCCGCCACCAGCTCATCGACATCTACGCCCTCCCCGTCGCCGAGCAAGCCGAGCTGCTGGCCCTGGAACTCGACGCCTATGCGCACGCCCACCACTACCAGCAGGCCTTCAGCATTGAGAGCCTGCACAGCCACGGCCTGGCCGCCGAGCTACGCAAGCTCCTCGGCGGCGCTCTCACCACGGTCTACCTCGACGCCCACCCGGCCGTACGCGCCAGTCGCAGCACCCGCGGCCCCGACGACGTCACCGAACGCGACCGCATCAAACGCGCTCGCGGCGCTCACCGCGTCCGCGACATCGCCCAAGAAATCATCGACAACAACCGGTCGGTCGCCGAACTCGGGCACGCGTTGGACCGGGTGATGCGTGATCGGCTGTGGCCCCGCCACTCCCCACGGGTGGTTCCCCCGGCCGAACTCGGCCTACCCGGCCACCTCACCAGCTTCCTCGATCACCTGGTGGCCACGCTCACCCGGCCAGACGACACGGTCGGCCTGATCGCGGTCACCGGGTCCGGCGCCCGCGGCAAATATCTGGACGGCTGGTCCGACCTGGACGTGCTCATCGTGGCCGACCCGCCGGCACTGCCCGCCATCGGCGCGGCTCTCCCGCAGGCCCGTGAGCGCCTCGCCGATGTCAAGCTGGGACTAACCGTCCTCACCCCCGCCGAATGCCAGGCCGGCGCGCTGACCTCCCGCCTGCTGTACACACTCGCCCAGATCGCCGACGGCTCGCTCCCGGCGATCTGGGCCGCGCCCAGGTTCACCGTGCCGCATCCGGACCCGGCCACTGTGACGGCATACACCCGGCGCGACGGGGCGACGGCGGCCATGGATCTGAGGCGGCTCCTGCTCCGCGAGCCCATCGACGTACGCGCGGTGTACAAGGTGGCCGCGCTGCTGGCGAAGATCGTGCTGCGGTGCAAGGGGGAGTTGCACGCTGCTGACGCCGACGCCTTGGTCGCGTTCGCCAAACTTGCCGGCGACCTGCCCACGGTCCCCTCCGACCCACGGTTCGGCGCGACCGAGCAGGTTACCGCGATGGCCGGACAGGTCCTGGCGTGGTGGCTGTCCAGCCTGGAGCCCGCAGTATGACCGCAGTGATCCAGGATGTGCCTGGCAATTTCCGTCACCGCAGTGACGGCACCTTCCGCAAGAGCGTGCCAGCCGAGCTCGCTCAAGCCGAGGTGCGCGGCCACGCGGCGGTGCGCGGCCACCTTCCGTCCGCCGCTCTGCTGGGAACCATCGTCGAGCCCGATGGCCGGCACACCCTGATCTATCAGGACGTGTTCGCCGATGGCCGCTGCACCGCTCTCCTGGCGGACCTCATCACCCGCGCCGACGCCGACCCCCGCCAGGCTCCTGCCGTCACCTCTCTCATCGACACGGCGTGCGACAGCATCCTGCTGGCAGCCGAGCACACCGGCGAACCAGCCCCGATCGGCTCGTGCCGTCCCGGCCTGTACGCCGAGCGACTACGCGCAGGCGGCAGACTGGACACCTGGTACGGCGCAGAGCCGCCGCTGACCGTCGTCACCGGCGAGCTGACCGCTGACATCTACTTTCCCCAGTTGCTCACCCAGCTGCGCGAACAACTGGCCCCGGCCACGCTGATCGCCATGGCAGTCACCCAAGGCGATCCGACCGAGCCGAACATCGCCGCGCCGCTGTGCTGGCTGGACCACGAGCACGCCGGCCGCAATGCCCTGGCCGGAGAGGCGGCCAACCTGCTGTGGTACCTCCTGGCAATGGGCGGCTGGCTCGTACCGAGGTACAAGCCGCTGACCTACTGGCGCACTGTCCGTTCGCCCAGCCCGGCATTGCCTCCAACGCTAACCCACCTGCGCGCTGGACAGGGCTGGCTGGAGGTCAGTGGCACCCTTCAGACGGGCGCGGGGCGCCACGCGGCAATCACCGCCCTGACACGGCGCCTGCACAGCGACCTCGGGGCACTCATCAACGCCGGTGACGATCCGCTGATCGCCCTTCGTCCATGGCTGGTGCTGCGTATCCTGGGCGTCTTGCCTATCACTGCCATGGCTCAGGCGGACTGGGCGTTCTGCCTGGCACTTCTGGCCCAGGTGCTGTGCGAGCGCACCCGGCTGGACGACTTCGCCCGTGTCGCGCCCGGCCCGGCACTGGGGTCGGCGGATGACAGACTGCCGGCCCAACCGGAGGGACGATCATGAAGACGCGTGTTCGGGGCATTCTCGTCACGCCGGACAACGGCGTGCTGACCATCAAACGAGTACGGCCCGCCACTGCGCCGTACTGGGTGCTGCCCGGCGGCGGCGTGGAGAACGGCGACGCAAGCCTGGAAGCAGCGCTGCTGCGGGAGGTACGCGAGGAGTTGGGGGGCGAGGCGCACATTCACTCGCTTATCCACGTCGTCGACGGCGCAGAGGAACGTCAGCTCTTCTTCCTCGCCACGATCGAGTCCTGGGATCTGGCCGAGCGCACCGGGCCGGAGTTCACCGATCCGTCCAGGGGCGAGTATCACGTGCAGGAGGTGCCGCTGACGGCTGCGGGGATCGCGTCGATCGATCTGAAGCCTGAGCAGGTGGCCGAGCTGCTGGCCGAGCACGAGTCTGGCGTGTTCGACCTCGTTGATCTGCGGCCGGAGTGGCTTGCCTCCGCGCGCTGATCGCGTCTCTCCCGACGGCCACAGTCGAGACATGGCTCCTTGTTCCCCTCAGTTCAACGAGAAGAGCCCGGCGCCCAGAATCTGGCGCCGGGGTGGCTCTGCCGGGCTTGCCTTGGCCGATTGGTCACCTGGCCCCACCGTAGACCGCGGTCAGGGCCAGGAGCTGTCCTGGTCGGGGTCGCCGCCGTCCGAGAGCAGTCGCAGGTCCGATTCGACCATCATCGCCACCAGTTCGTCGAACGACACCTTGGGCTCCCACCCCAGCTGCGACCGCGCCTTCTTGGGGTCGGCGCAGAGCAGGTCCACCTCGGCGGGCCGGTGCAGCGTCTGGTCGGTGACGACGTACTGCTCCCAGTCGAGCCCGGCGGCCGTGAAGGCCGCCTCCACCAGTTCCCTGACCGACTTCATGCGGCCGGTCCCGATGACGTAGTCCTCGGGGGTGGCGGCCTGCAGCATGAGGTGCATCGCCTTGACGTAGTCTCCGGCGAATCCCCAGTCGCGGCGCGCTTCCAGGTTGCCGAGGCGGAGTTCGGTGGCCAGGCCCAGTTTGATGCGGGCGACCCCGAGCGACACCTTCCTGGTGACGAACTCGGCCCCGCGCCGTGGTGACTCGTGGTTGAACAGGATGCCCGAGACCGCGTACATCCCGTACGACTCGCGGTAGTTCTGGGTGAGGAAGTGTCCGTAGGCCTTGGCGACCCCGTACGGCGAGCGTGGGTGGAAGGCGGTGCGCTCGTTCTGGGGGGTCTCGCTGACCTGGCCGAACATCTCGGAGGACGAAGCTTGATAAAAGCGGATTTGTCCGGAACGGCCCCGAGCCCCATCGGTGCCCCCAGCGCCCCGCGACGCCCCCGAGCACACCCGGATCGCCTCCAGCATGCGCAGCACGCCCATCCCCGTCACCTCGGCCGTGAGCTCCGCCTGCTCCCACGACATGGGCACGAACGAGATCGCTCCCAGGTTGTACACCTCGTCCGGCTGAACCCGCTCGACCGCCGAGATCAACGACCCCTGGTCCAGCAGGTCCCCCCGCACCACCTGCACGTCGGAGAGCAGCCGGCGCATCCGCGACACGCGCGGGTTCGCCTGGCCCCTGACCAGCCCCCACACCTCGTATCCCTCGGCGAGCAGGTGCTCGGCCAAGTAAGAACCGTCCTGGCCGGTGATGCCGGTGATGAGAGCGCGCCTGGCCAAGGGGTCCTCCAACTCACACGCCGAATGCGGCCCCACCATGCCGCATCCCTTTGGGATGGGAATGTACAGGTAAGGGGATGTATAGGGGCAGCCAGCCGCCTAGAACACGTTCCACCGAACCACGCTCGGTTGCAGCAACCTCGCAGTTCGCACGGCCTGTGAAAGGACCTGTGAACAATTCCAGCCGACCTACCGAATGGTAGCCTTCTCGGGCTAAGGTCATCTTTCACGGTACATGCCCGACATCAGGGTCATACCGGCGGAGAAAGGGGTGTCCGTGCGGGAATCGCTGCGGATCGCGCTGCTGTCCTACCGCAGCAAACCCACCTGCGGTGGCCAGGGCGTCTATCTCCGCCACGTCAGCAGGGAACTGGTCGCGCTCGGCCACCACGTCGAGGTGTTCTCCGGCCAGCCCTACCCCGAACTGGACGACGGCGTCATCCTGCGCGAGGTGCCCAGCCTCGACCTCTACCGCGACGAAGACCCGTTCAGAACCCCCAAGCTGCACGAATACCGCGACTGGATCGACTGGCTGGAAGTCGGGACGATGTGGTCGGCGGGCTTCCCCGAGCCGCTCACGTTCACCCTTCGGGCCTACCGCGAGCTCAGGAAACGGGTCGGCGACTTCGACGTCGTCCAGGACAACCAGACCCTCGGGTACGGCCTGCTCGGCATCCAGAAGCTGTTCCCCGTGGTCGGCACCATCCACCACCCGATCAGCGTGGACCGGCGCATCGAGCTGGAGGCCGCCACCGGCGGGAAGCGGCTGAGCCTGCGCCGCTGGTACGGGTTCGTCAAGATGCAGTCGCGCGTCGCGCCCCGGCTGAGCCCGATCCTGACCGTCAGCGAGTCGTCGCTGGCCGACATCCACCGCGACTTCAACGTCCCCCAGGCGAACATGCGCCTGATTCCGCTCGGCGTCGACACCCGCTACTTCCACCCGCGCCCGGACAAGCCCAGGCGCAAGGGGTCGATCGTGGCGGTGGCCAGCGCCGACTCGCCCATGAAGGGCGTCGCGACGCTGCTGCGCGCGGTGGCCAAGTTGGCCACGGAACGCGACGTGCACCTCACCGTCGTCAGCAGGCCCACGCCCGGCGGCCCGACCGAGCAGCTCGTCCAGGAGCTGTCGCTGCAGGACCGCGTGCGTTTCGTGCACGGCATCTCCGACGACGAGCTCGGCGAGCTCATCGCGACCTCGGAGATCTCGGTCGTGCCCTCGCTCTACGAGGGGTTCTCGCTGCCCGCGGTCGAGCACATGGCCTGCGGCACGCCGCTGGTCGCCAGCCGTACGGGGGCGCTGCCCGAGGTCGTCGGCGACGCGGCCGTCCAGGTGCCGCCAGGCGACTCCGAGGAGCTGGCCGCGGCGCTGCGCCGTCTGCACGACTCGCCCGAGGAGCGCGAGCGGGTCGGCAAGGCCGGCTACGACCGCGTCATGGAGCGCTACACCTGGCACGTCGTGGCCAAGAGGACCGTCGATGCCTACCGCGAGGCCATCGCGAACCACAAGACTCACAAGGAGTAAGCGACAAGTGCTGACCGTGGACTTCGCCCGGCTTCCCGTCGGCCCCGGCGTGCGCGTGCTCGACCTGGGCTGCGGCGGCGGCAGGCACGCCTTCGAGGTGCTGCGCCGGGGGGCGGACGTGATCGCGTTCGACATGGACCAGTCGGAGCTGGACGGCGTGGCGGCCATGTTCGCGGCGATGGACAAGGCGGGCGAGGTGCCGCCCGAGGGCAGGGGCGAGACGGTCCAGGGCACGGCGCTCGACATGCCGTTCGAGGACGGCAGCTTCGACCGGGTCATCGCCGCCGAGGTGCTTGAGCACATCCCCGATGACATGGCGGCCATGCGCGAGATCTTCCGCGTGCTCAAACCGGGCGCAACAGCCGCGGTCACCGTGCCGAGCTTCCTGCCCGAGCGCATCTGCTGGGCGCTGGACGAGGACTACCACACAGCCCCCGGGGGACATGTCCGGATCTATACGCTGGCCGAGCTGTCCGCCAAGCTGAAGTCCGTCGGATTCGAGATCGGCCCGCACCACCACGCCCACGGCCTGCACGCCCCGTACTGGTGGATCAAGTGCGCGGTCGGCGTCAACAACGACGACCACCCGCTCGCGAAGGCCTACCACGAGTTGCTGGTCTGGGACATCATGAAGCGCCCGGCCGCGACCAGGATCGCCGAGGCCCTGCTCAACCCGGTCATCGGCAAGAGCGTGGTGCTCTACGTCAGGAAGCCATGATCTCCCGCGCGGAGGTTGTGCGGACGGCCGAGAGCATCGCGGCGATTCAGCAGGACGACGGCGGCGTGCCGTGGCCCGAGGGCCACGTCGACGCGTGGAACCACGTCGAGTGCCTGATGGCCATGACGGTCGCGGGCCTGGACGAGCCGGTACGCCGAGGCTACGCCTACCTGGCCCGCCACCAGCGCGCCGACGGCTCCTGGCCGATGAAGCTGGTCGACGGCGTCCCCGCGGAGCTCGGCGGCGAGACCAACCACGCCGCCTACGTCGCCGCCGGGCTCTGGCACCACCACCTCGTCACCGGCGACCGGGCGTTCACCGAGCGGAACTGGCTCATGGTCAAGGCCGCGCTCGACTACGTGGCGGGGCTCCAGACCGAGCGGGGCGAGATCGTCTGGGAGCGGGACGCGCGGGGCAGGCCGTCGGCGTACGCGCTGCTCACCGGCTGCTCCTCCATCCACCAGGGGCTGCGCTGCGGCGTGCGGCTCGCCGAGCTGCTCGGGGACCCGCAGCCGCACTGGGAGCTGGCCGCCGACCGGCTGGCGCACGTGCTGACGGAGCATCCCGAGGCGTTCACCGACAAGAGCCGTTTCTCGATGGACTGGTACTACCCGGTGCTCGGCGGGGCGGTGCGCGGGCGGCAGGCGTTCGAGCTGCTGGAGCGCGAGTGGGCCACGTTCGTGGTGCCGGGGCTGGGCATCAGGTGCGTCTCGGACCAGCCGTGGGTGACCGGGGCGGAGACGTGCGAGCTGGTGCTGGCGCTGGACGCGCTCGGGGATCGGGGGCGGGCGCGCACCCTGTTCTCCGACGTCCAGCACCTGCGGCACGAGGACGGCTCGTACTGGACGGGCTGGCAGTTCGCCAACCGCAAACACTTCCCGCACGAGCGCTCCGGCTACACCGCCGCCGCGATCGTGCTGGCGGCCGACGCGCTGCTGGAGCTCTCGCCGGGGAGCGGGCTGTTCAGGGACCTCGCGGGGACGGCGGTGTTCGATCCGGAGGTCTGCGGATGCGCGGCCGGCACGGGCTCGCGGGTGCCGCCGCAGGGAGCCGAACAGGGCGAGACCCTCTGATCGGCCGCTCACAAGGGCTTTTGCGCTTTCTTTGCCGAGGAAATCCGGTGTGCCGCCGGTAGCCGCCGCAATGGGGTTACTAGCTTCTGAGTGACGTACGAGGGGCGTCTTCGGGGGAAGCGTGGGCGACACGGGCACAACTTCGTTCTTGGACCAGGTCAGGACCGAGCCGACACTGTCGCGGACGAGAGGGCTGCGCAAGGTCCTCGCCAAGGATCCGCTGGAGTGCGATCTGGGGCGGCGCAGGTTCCGGCTCAGAGTGGGAACGCCTCGGGCGGCGTTTACAGAAGCTGAAAAGTCGTATGTCTTCGGCTTCAACGCGGTGATGTCACGAGAAATCGAGAAGATCGAGGAAATTTCGGCTGAGCAGCGCCCCTTCGGCTACGAGGGCGCGGCCGCTGCCTGCACGGTACTCGACCTTCTCACCTTGACACGGGGCCGGCGCCTTCACGAGCTACTTGCCGGCCCCGCCCAGCATCACCGCCACGCCGCCTACCTCGGCGCGGGCCGAGGGTACGCGCTGCTGCGCCTGCGCCCGATCCGGGGCGCGCGGCGGGCGCACCCGCTGCTGCGCTGGCTGGCGGTGGACGGGTTCGGGTTCCAGTGGAGCCTGAACAGGGCCGATCGGATGGTCGGCGAGCGGACGATGCCCGACCTGCTCACCCGGGCCCACTGCGCCGTCTTCGACCAGGGGCTCGGACGGCTGCTGTGGTACCACGACTGCGCCTCGCCCGGCGACGTCGCGGCCCGGATCGGCGGGTATCCGCCGGGGCGGCGGGCCGACCTGTGGAGCGGGGTCGGGTTCGCGGCCACGTACACGGGCGGGGCCGAGGCCGACGAGCTGTGGTGGCTGACCGAGCACGCGGGCGGCGACGGGTTCCGCGCCCATCTGGCGCAGGGCTGCGCCTTCGCGGCGGCGGCGCGGCTGCGCTCCGGGACGCTGCCGGACCACACCGTCCGGGCCGTGCCGATCCTGGCGGGAGCCGAGCCCGAGGAGGCGGCCTCGTGGACGGACCAGAGCCTCATCGAGCTCGGACACGAGGCCCACACGCACGAGGACTTCCGGCGCTGGCAGTCGCAGACCCGCCGATCCTGGACCCGCCGCCACCACCCCTGACGGTTGAGGGCTCAGATGCCGGGGCGCACGCGTTCCAGCACCCGCACCGAGCCCTCCGCCGACACCTCCTCGAACGCGCCCGACTCCAGCGCCCGCAGGTAGATCTTGTAGGGCGCCTGCCCGCCGTCGGCCGGGTCGGGATAGATGTCGTGGAAGACCAGCGCGCCGTGCTGCATGACGTGCGGCGCCCAGCCTTCGTAGTCGCGGGTCACGGGCTCCTCGGAGTGGCCGCCGTCGATGAACAACATCCCCAGCGGCGTGTTCCAGAGCCGGGCGACCTGCTCTGATCCGCCGACGATCGCGATCACCACGTCCTCCAGCCCGGCGGCCGCGATCGTGGCGCGGAACACAGGCAGTGAGTCCATCTTGCCGAACCGGGGGTCGACCAGTGTCGGATCGTGGTGGGCCCAGCCCGGCTGGATCTCCTCGGAGCCTCGGTGGTGGTCCACGGTGACCACCACGGAACCGGCCTGCCGGGCCGCCGCACCGAGGTAGACGGCGGACTTGCCGCAGTAGGTACCGATCTCGCAGATGGGGCCGAGCCTGCCGTACTGACGGGCCGCCTCGAACAGGGCCAGGCCCTCGTCGGGCGGCATGAAACCCTTGGCGTGTTTTGCCGCATAAAGCAGCTCTGACGGCATCGTCATAGAGATGCACCCTAACCGAACCGAACAACATTCCGGAGACCCCTTGCAGGGCCGTTCTGGAACCTGTTCTACTTGGCACGTGAATCAGCGCGCTCACATCACGATGCCGGACGACGACGTCACCGCGTTCCTGGAGGGCTCGCGCAAACTGCAACTGGCCACCATCAACCCCGACGGCACCCCGCATCTGGTCACGATGTTCTACGGACTGGACGAGGGCCGCATCGCCTTCTGGACCTACGCCAAGGCGCAGAAGACCCGCAACCTGGGCCGCGACCCTCGCGTGAGCTGCCTGATCGAGGCCGGTGACGACTACGCCGAGCTCCGCGGCGTCCTGCTGTACGGCAAGGCCGAGCAGGTGACCGAGCACGACCGCGTCATGGCCATCGGCATGCTGGTCGCCCGCAGGATGACGCCGGACGTGCCGGACGACCTGCTGAGCCAGTACGTGGAACAGACCGGGCGCAAACGGGTTGCGTACGTCGTCGAGCGCACCAAAGTGGTCTCATGGGATCACCGGAGGCTCGCATGAAGGTCAAGATCGACGAGTTGGTCTGCGAGGCCAACGCCGTGTGCATGGGCCTGGCGCCCGAAGTGTTCGAGGTGGACGACGACGACCAGCTCCACATCCTTCTTCCAGAACCGCCCCCCGAGTTGCACGACCGTGTCCGCCATGCGGTCAGGTCCTGCCCCAAAGCCGCCCTTTCCATCGAGGAATAGGAGGAACCCCCCATGCGCGCCGCGATCCTGCACGCCGTAGGCAACGACAAGCTCGACATCCGCGACGACGTCACCCTGGCCCCGGTCGGACCGGCGGACGTCCGGGTGCGGATCAGGGCGACGGGCGTCTGCCACTCGGACCTGTCGGCCATATCGGGCGTGCTGCCGCAGCCTGTGCCGCTCGTCCTCGGTCACGAGGGCGCGGGCGAGGTGGTCGAGGTAGGCGAGCACGTCACCTCGCTCAAGCCGGGCGACCACGTGGTCGTCAACTGGCGTCCCGGCTGCCAGGACTGCGACCTGTGCCTGGGCGGCCAGCCGTACCTGTGCATGAAGTACGTGGTCGAGGGCTTCAGCAAGGGCAACTTCCGGTTCGGGGGCGACGGGGCGACGGCGTACGGAATGGCGGGCTGCGGCACCTGGGCCGAGGAGATCGTCATCCCGTTCCTGGGCGCCATCAAGATCGACGAGGACGTGTCGTGGGAGGCGGCGGCCCTGATCGGCTGCGGCATCACCACCGGCGTGGGCGCCGCGATCAACACCGCGAAGGTGCGCCCGGGCTCCACCGTCGCGGTGATCGGCTGCGGCGGCGTCGGCCTGTCGGTCATCCAGGGCGCGCGCGTCTCCGGCGCCAGGACGATCCTCGCCGTCGACCCGCTGGAGTCCAAGCACGAGCTGGCCAAGAAGGTCGGGGCCACGCACGCGGTGACGCCCGAGCAGGTCCCCGGCGCGCTGAACGAGCTCACCGGCGGCTCCGGCTTCGACTACGGCTTCGAGGTGGTCGGCAAGTCGGCCACGATCCAGAGCGCCTGGCAGATCACGCGGCAGGGCGGCGACGTCATCGTGGTCGGCGCGGGCGCGATGGACGACATGGTGTCGATCTCGGCCTTCAGCCTGCTCTTCGAGGGCAAGAAGCTGCTGTCGAGCCTGTACGGCGAGGCGGACGTCCGCCACGACTTCCCCTACTTCGCCAAGCTCCACAAGGCCGGCAAGCTCGACCTCGAATCGATGATCAGCGCCCGCATCCGCCTCGGCGACCTGAACGACGCCGTGGAGGCCCTGCGGTCCGGCGAGGTCCTGCGCCAGATCGTCATCATGGACTGAAGCGCCGCTCTGACCTGCGAAAAGGGACTCCCGGCCACCGGCGGGGGAACGCGCCGCCACCTTCCTGCTCTGCTACAGCTGGTAGCAGTTCCAGCACAGAAAGGAAGGTACGGTGCGCCGATTCGGACCTCTGCTCGCCGTCAGCGCCATCGGAGCCACGGCCCTGTTCGCCGGCCCCGCCCTGGCGGAGACGAGCTCTTCGACCACCGTCAAGCACAAGGTCGTCGCCCTCGACGATGACGGCGACTGGAAGGACGTGTTCACCTGGGCGCTCGACAAGAACGACAGGTCCCTGCGTGACAGCGACACGTGGGACCGGGACAGGTGGCACCAGTGGGTCGACACCTACTGGGACATGAGGGACGAGTACGACCGCGAAGATGAGCCCGAGTGGGACAGGGAAGAAGAGTACGACTTCGACGGAGACGACTGACCCGCTGGCAGGCGCCGGGCCACCGCGCCCGGCGGCTGCCGGACCGTAAGCCCTCCGCCGTGGGATACGGCGAAGGGCCCCAGCCCTCAGGTGGTGGAGAAGGCCGCGTCGAAAGCGGTCGCCGGCGGGGTGATGGAGTTCAGCCGGCGGATGTAGCCCACCGCCTCCTTGGCCCCGTCGAGCCGGTCCATCCCCGCGTCCTCCCACTCGATCGAGATCGGCCCGTCGTACCCGATCGCGTTCAGCGCGCGGAAGCAGTCCTCCCACGGCACGTCGCCCCGGCCGGTCGAGACGAAGTCCCAGCCGCGGCGCATGTCCGCCCACGGCAGGTGCGAGGACAGGCGGCCCTTGCGTCCGTCGCCGACGCGCATGCGCGTGTCCTTGCAGTCGACGTGGTAGATCCGGTCCTTGAAGTCCAGGATGAAGCCCACCGGGTCGATGTCCTGCCAGACCATGTGCGAGGGGTCCCAGTTGAGGCCGAACGCGGGACGGTGGCCGATGGCCTCCAGCGTGCGAACCGTCGTGTGGTAGTCGTAGGCGATCTCGCTCGGGTGGACCTCGTGGGCGAAGCGCACCCCGACCTCGTCGAAGACGTCGAGGATGGGGTTCCAGCGGTCGGCGAAGTCCTGGTAGCCGGCCTCGACCATCGAGGCGGGCACGGGCGGGAACATGGCGACGGTGTGCCAGATCGACGAGCCGGTGAAGCCCACCACCGTGTTCACGCCCAGCAGCGCGGCGGCCCGCGCCGTGTTCTTCATGTCCTCGGCGGCGGCCTGCCGCACCGACTCGGGATCGCCTGAGCCCCAGATGCGCGCCGGGAGGATGGCCTTGTGGCGCTCGTCGATCGGGTGGTCGCAGACGGCCTGGCCGACCAGGTGATTGGAGATCGTCCAGACCTTGAGCCCGTGCTTGTCGAGCTGGGCGCGCTTCTGCTCCACGTACGACGGGTCGGCCACGGCCTGGGCCACGTCGAAGTGGTCGCCCGAGCAGGCGATCTCCAGCCCGTCGTAGCCCCATTCGGCCGCCAGCCGGCACACCTCCTCGAAAGGCAGGTCCGCCCACTGTCCCGTGAACAGCGTGACAGGTCGCATGGGTCAATCCTCCACGTTCGTGTAGCGGCTGCCCTCAGCCGCGCTGCGCTCGACCGCCTCCAGCACCCGCTGCACCCGCAGCCCGTCGGCGAACGACGGCGACGGGTCGGTTCCGGTGGCGATCGCCTCCAGGAAGTCCTTGATCTCGTGGGTGAAGGTGTGCTCGTAGCCGAGCCCGTGCCCCGGCGGCCACCAGGCGCCCACGTACGGATGGTCCGGCTCGGTGACCAGGATGCGTTCGAAGCCGCCGCCGCCTTTGCTGAACCACAGCTCGTTCATGGCCTCGAAGTCGAAGGCCAGGCTGCCGAGCGAGCCGTTGATCTCGATGCGCATCGCGTTCTTGCGCCCGTTGGCGAAGCGGGTGGCCTCGAACGAGGCCACCGCGCCGCCGGACAGCCTGCCGATGAACAGCGCGGCGTCGTCGACGGTGACGGGGCCCTTGGCGTCGGAGCCTGTCGCGCCCAGTCCGGCCGACTCCGTGGCCAGCGGGCGCTCCTTGACGAACGTCTCCAGGAGCGCCGACACCCCGACCACGTGCTGACCGGTGATGAACTGGGCCGCGTCCACGATGTGCGAGCCGATGTCGCCGAGCGAGCCGGCCCCTGCCTTGTCCTTCTGCAGCCGCCAGACCAGCGGGTACTCCGGGTCGACGATCCAGTCCTGCAGGTACTGTGCCCGCACGTGCCTGATCTCGCCGATCCGGCCCTCCTCGACGTACCGGCGGGCCAGCGCGATCGCGGGCACCCGCCGGTAGTTGAAGGCCACCATGCTCTTGACCGAGGACGGCGCCTCGGCCGCGGCCGCCACCATCGCCTCGGCCTCGGCAACGGTGTTGGCCAGCGGTTTTTCGCAGATCACGTGTTTGCCCGCGCGCAGCGCGGCGATGGCGATCTCGGCGTGGGAGTCTCCGGGCGTGCAGATGTCCACGATCTGCACGTCGTCGCGGTTGACCAGCTCACGCCAGTCGGTCTCGACGCCTGCCCAGCCGAGCTGCGCGGCAGCGGCCTCGGTGCGCTCCTTCGACCTGCCGGCGAGCACCGCCATCCGCGGCGCGAGCGGCAGGTCGAAGAAGGCGCCCACGCTGCGCCAGGCCTGAGAGTGGACGCGACCCATGAAGGCGTAGCCGATCATGCCGACGCCGATGGTGGTTCTGTCTGACATGCAACCCCCGATCAGGATTCGAAGCCGAGCGACAGGTACTTCTCGACGTTCTCCTTGGTGATGGTCTCGGACGCGAGCGTGATCGCCTGGGGTACCTGGACCTCCACCAGATCACTCATGCCCTTCCCCTGTGCTATCAGACGCGCGAGCTTGATCGCCGAGGAGGCCATGGTGGGGCTGTAGGTGACCGTGGCCTTCAGCACCGACGTGCCCGACTGGATCTCCTTCATCATGTTCAGCGAGCCAGCGCCGCCGACCATGATGAACTCGTCGCGGTTGGCCTCCTTGATCGCGGCCAGCACGCCGACGCCCTGGTCGTCGTCGTGGTTCCAGAGCGCGTCGATCTTCTTGTGCGCCTGGAGCAGCGACGTGGCCACCTGGTTGCCGCTCTCGACCGTGAACTTGGCGTCCTGCTTGGCCGTCACGCTGAACCCGTACGTCTTCAGCGCGTCGGTGAAGCCCTTGCTGCGGTCCTGCGTCAGCGGCAGCGTGGCGATGCCCTGGATCTCGACGATCACCGGGTTCGACACGCCCTTGTCCTTGAGCTGCTTGCCGATGAAGTGGCCGGCCGCGACGCCCATGCCGTAGTTGTCGCCGCCGACCCAGGTCCGATAGGCCAGCTTGTCGGGGAAGACCCGGTCGAGGTTGATGACCGGGATGCCCGCCTCGGTGGCCTGCAACGCGACCTGGTTGAGTTGCTGGCCGTCGTTCGGCAGGATCACCAGCGCGTTCACCTTGGCCGCGATGAGCGACTCGACCGCGGAGATCTGCTGGTTGATGTCATTGGTGGGCTCGACGGGCTTGAACTCGATGTCGGTGTACTGCTTCGCGGTCGCCTCGGCGTTCTTGGCGATCGCCGCGATCCAGCCGTGGTCGGCCGCCGGCGCGGAGAAGCCGATGACGACCTTCTGACCGGGCTGATCGTTGCCGCTGGCCGCGGGAGCCGGCGCCGGCGCCGCGCTGCTGGGCGCGGCCGCGGGCTCGTTGCTGGTGCAGCCGGCCGCTAAAAGGGCGACCCCGCCGACGAGGAATCCCCGGCGCGCGACGTTCTCACTCATGGTGCTCTCTCCTTCAGGTTCCGCCGCTGGAGAAGGACGGCGACGACGATGATCAGGCCCTTGGCGATCAGCTGGTCGCTGGTGTCGAGCCCGTTGAGAATGAACAGGTTGGTGATGAGGGTGAAGATCAGCAGACCCAGGATCGAGCCCACGATCGTGCCCCGCCCCCCGGTCAGCAGCGTGCCGCCGATGATCACGGCGGCGATGGCGTCGAGTTCGTACAGGTCGCCGTGGGTGGACGAGCCCGTGGTCGTACGCGCCATGATGAGGATGGCGGCGATGCCGCAGCACAGCCCCGACAGGGCGTAGAGCAGCATCGTGTGCCTGCGCACGTCGATGCCGGCGAGCCTGGCCGCCTCGGGGTTGCCGCCGACCGCGTACGTCCGCCGTCCGAAGGTCGTGCGGTTGAGCACGATCCAGCCGAGCACCACGACCAGGGCGAAGATGTAGACCAGCAGCGGGATGCCGAGCACCCGGGTGGTCGACAGCTCCACGATCGCGGAGTTCTCGCTCTGGACGAGTTGCGTCTTGCGGTCGGACATGCGCTGGGCCAGCCCTCGGGCGGCCACGAGCATGGCCAGCGTGGCGATGAACGGCACCAGCCGCCCATAGGCGATGAGTAACCCGTTGACCAGCCCCGCCCCGGTTCCGACGAGGATCGCGCAGATCGCCATCACCACCGGCCCGTACGACTGTGTGGCGAGTGTCGTCGCCCACACCGAGGCCAGGGCCATGACCGCGCCCACCGACAGGTCGATGCCGCCGCCGATGATCACGAACGTGGCCCCGACCGTGATCACGCCGATCGTGGCGGCCAGGGACAGGATGCTGACCAGGTTGGAGGCGGTGGCGAAGTTCTCCGGGCGGGTGATCAGGCCGACGATCACCAGCAGCAGCAGCGCTCCGATCAGCCCGAGATGGCGCATCTCCCCTAGGGCCAGCCCTCTGATCGGCGAGGCGTGCGCCTTTTCGGCAGGCGGATGCGCCTGTCTTGTGGGCTCGCTCATCACGCTGCCCTCCCATCCATGATCATGTCCAGTACGCGATGTTCGTCGAGCTCCGCGGCGTCGCCCTCGTGGATGACGGACCCCTCGCGCAGCACCAGCACCCGGTCCGCCAGGCCGAGCACCTCCGGCACCTCGCTGGAGACCAGCAGCACGCCGATGCCCTGCTCGGCCAGGTCGTGGATGACCGCGTACAGCTCGGCCCTGGCGCCCACGTCCACGCCCCTGGTGGGCTCGTCGAGCAGGAGCAGCTTGCGTCCGCCGAGCAGCCAGCGGGCCAGCACGGCCTTCTGCTGGTTGCCGCCCGACAGGGTTCTGATCGGGCGTTCAGGATCGGGCGGGCGGATGTCCAGCATTTCCGACAGCCGCTTGGCCTCCTCCCGCTCGCGTTTGCGGTCGATCCACCCGAACCTGGCGAACTCCGGCAGGCTGCCCAGCGTGATGTTGGCGGTGACGCTCTGGTCGAGCAGCAGGGCCTGAGCCTTGCGCTCTTCTGGGGCCAGGCCCATGCCGCGGCGGACGGTGCCGACGACGCCCCGGCGGACGGGCTGCCCGGCCAGCAGCACCCGGCCCGAGGCGGGGCGGGCGCCGTACACCGCCTCCAGGATCTCCGAGCGGCCCGAGCCGACGAGGCCGGCCAGCCCGACGATCTCGCCCGCCCGCACGGAGAAGGAGACGTCGGAGAAGACGCCGGGCGAGCGCAGGCCCTCGACGCGCAGGACCTCCTCGCCCAGCTGGCGCCCGCCTCTGGGAGGGAAGACGTATTCGACGTTGCGGCCCGTCATGAGCGAAACAATCTGCGCCGTGGGCGTGTCGCGGGCCGGCAGGCCCACGGCGACCGTGCGTCCGTCCTTGAGCACCGTCACCCGGTCGCCGATCTCGCGGATCTCCTCCAGCCGGTGGGAGATGTAGACGACGGCCACGCCCTGGGCGGTGAGCTCGCGGATGATCCGGAAGAGGTTGGCGACCTCGTCGTGGGCGAGGGCCGCCGACGGCTCGTCCATGATGATCAGGCGGGCGTCGTGGGAGAGCGCGCGGGCCATCGAGACGACCTGCTTGGCCGCCGGCGAGAGCCGTCCGACCTCGGAGGCCGGGCGGATCTCCGGGTGGCCGAGCCGCTCCAGCACCTCGCGGGCGGCGCGCCTGGCGGCCGCCCTGTTCACGAAGCCGAAGCGGGCGTGCTCGTGGCCGAGGAAGATGTTCTCGGCCACGCTGAGCCCGTCGACCAGGTCAAGCTCCTGGTAGATGGTGGCGAAGCCGAGCTTGATGGCGTCGATCGGGCTGCCGGGACGCACCTGCGCCCCGTTGAAGACGATCGTGCCCTCGTCCGGCTGGTGGACGCCGGCCAGGACCTTGATCAGGGTCGACTTGCCGGCGCCGTTCTGGCCGAGCAGGCAGTGCACCTCGCCCGCCCGCACGTCCAGGTCGACCCCGTCCAGCGCGCGCACGCCGGGGAACTGTTTGACGATGCCCTTGATGGCCAGCATCGGGAGATCCCTTTCAGGCGTTGACGATGCGGTTGATGTTGTCCGGTGACAGGTAGTGCTCGATGGCGAGGATCCCCGCGCCCAGAGCGGCCGCGTTGATCCCCGTTCGACTGGGGGTGATGGACAGGTGGTGGGTGGCCAGCGGCAGGGACCGGCGGTAGACCGTCTCCCTGATCCCCGCCAGCAGGTGCTCGTGCACCCGCGACAGCGCGCCGCCGATGACGATGACCTCGGGGTTGAAGAAGTTGACCAGACCGGCCAGCACCTCGCCGATGAGCCGGCCGGCCTCTCTGACCAGCCGCAGCGCCTGGGTGTTGCCTGCCTGGACGAGCGCCACGACGTCACCGCCCGACTCGGCCGCCAGGCCCAGCTCGCTCAGCCGCCGCGCGATCGCCGCCCCGCCGGCCACGGCCTCCAGACAGGCGCTGTTGCCGCACCGGCAGCCGGCGTCGTCGTGACCGCTGACCCTGATGTGGCCGATGTCGCCCGCCGAGCCCTGGGCGCCTCTGTGCAACTTGCCCTCGGCCATGATGCCGCAGCCGATTCCGGTGCCGACCTTGACGAACAGCAGGTGTCCCGCGCCGGGGAAGGCGTTGCGGTGCTCGCCCAGCGCCATCACGTTGACGTCGTTGTCGACCAGCACCGAGAGCTCGCCGCCGAAGTACTCGGGGATCGGGTAGTCGTTCCAGCCGGGCATGATCGGCGGATTGTTCGGCCGTCCCGTGGCGAACTCCACCGGGCCCGGCACCCCGATGCCTATCGCGCGCAGCATCGACCTCGGCCGGTTCGCCTGGCCGAGCAGCCGGTCGAGGCGCGCGTCCACGTGGGCGAGCACGTCCTCGGGCCCGTCGCTGATCAGCAGGTGGTCCTCGCACTCGGCCAGCACCTCGCCCGAGATGTCCATGAGCGCGACCCGGCAGTGGGTGGCGCCCAGGTCGACGCCGGCGAAGGCGTGGTCCTCGGTGTGCAGGCGGAGCTGGCGCGGCGGCCGTCCGCCGGTGGACTCGCCGTTCTCGGTCTCCTCCACCAGGCCGCGCTCGATCAGCGCGTCGACGCGCTGGGAGATCGTGGATCTGGCCAGGCCCGTGAGCCTCGCGAGATCGGAACGGGTGGTCGCGGAGCCGGCGCTGATCAGCGTCAGCACGTCTCCGGCAGAGCCCGGCTGGGGGGTCATGTCGCGACAATAAGATCACCGATGCGGCAAATCAAGGGGCTGGATCGACCAAACTCGCCCAACTTCCGCCGAAGATCGAACAAAGCCTGCCTTCGCCCCTCCATTTACGACATTTCGGGCGTGCCCGCAACGACCAAGAGCCGACCCCCGGACGGGGATCGGCTCTCAGAACTTCGGCGGGCGATCTTCGGCGGGCGACCAGAGCATCGGCCGCCAGAACGTCAGGCGGCCGGTTGGAGCACCGGGCGGGTTGGAGCGCTCAGCGGTTGGGGCGTCCGGCGGTCAGAGCATCGCCTTCATGGAGTCGCCGGCCGTCAGCACGTACGGCTGCTCGGCCATGATCGCCTCCCAGTTGCCCGCGACGGCCTCCGGCGTGAGGTCGTCATCCTTCCAGCCGGGCCCTTCAGCCACGAACACCCGCGCCACCCGGCCGCCCCCGACGCTGAACACCTCGCCGCTCGCCTCGCACGACTCGTGCACCAGGTAGGCCACCAGCGCGCTGACCCGCTCCGGCGTGAACTTGGCCTCGAACTCGGCGGGAAGCAGCGCCTCCGTCATCCGGGTCCAGGCGACGGGCGCGATGGCGTTGGCCTTGATGCCGTTGCGCGCCCCCTCGATGCCGAGCGTCTTGGTCAGGCCCACCAGACCCATCTTCGCGGTGGAGTAGTTGGCCTGGCCGAAGTTGCCGAACAGGCCCGCCGGGCTGGAGGTGTTGACGACACGCCCGTAGCCCGCGGCCTTCATGATCGGGTACGCGGCCTGGCTGACCAGGTACGACCCGCGTACGTGCACGGCCAGCACCCCGTCGAACTCCTCGACGGCCATCTTCCCGAACGACTTGTCCCGCAGGATGCCGGCGTTGTTGACGACGATGTCGACCCCGCCGAACGCGTCGAGCGCCGTCTGCACGATGGCCCTGGCGCCCTCGGGCGTGGCGACGTTGTCGGCGTTGGCGACGGCCTGGCCGCCGTTCTTCGTGATCAGGTCGACCACCTCGGCCGCCGGCCCGGCCGAGGCCCCCGTGCCGTCGAGCGCGCCCCCGAGGTCGTTGACGACGACCTTGGCGCCCCGCTCGGCCAGCAGGAGCGCGTGCGACCTGCCGAGACCGTGCCCGGCTCCCGTGACGATCGCGACCCTGTCATCGAAGCGCAGCATCGAACCTCCCGGAGAACAACATTCTAGTACGAGCACGATAACCCGCCCCGGGCCCGAAGTCCCGATCAGAGGGGGAACCACAGGTCGGGTTCGCCCGCCACCCGCCGCACCCGTCCCTTGGCCTCCAGCCAGAACAGGTGGGCCAGCGTCTCGTTGTTGGCCGCGCGCCGCATGAACGGCGGGATCGTCTCCCACGGCCGCGACCAGCTCAGCCGCGTCGTCACCGTCCAGCAGGCGACCCCGTCGGACGCCCTGATCACCCCCTCGATCTCGGCCAGCCGCTCGTCGTGGTGGGCCAGCACGCTGTCCACCCGCTCGGCCAGCTCCAGGAACCGGTACTCGTGCGCCGGCAGCACCTCCTCGACGTCCAGCTTGCGCACGGCGGCCAGCGAGGCGAGATAGTCGGCCAGGGGGTTCGGGCCCGACTGGGGGTGCACGGCCACGATGGGCGTGATCTTGGCGAGCACGTGGTCGCCGGAGAACAGCAGCCGGCGCGAGGGCGAGACGAAGCACAGGTGGCCGGGCGAGTGGCCGGGGGTCCAGACGGCCCGCAGGTCCCAGCCGGGCAGCCCGAGCTCGTCACCGTCCTCGACGAGCCGGTCGGGCGCGGCCATCGAGACCATGTGCCTGATCATCATCGAGGCGCCCGCCAGCTCGTCCAGCGTCAGCGCGGGCACGCCGCAGCGGACCAGCAGCGCGCGCTCCCGCCGGACGAGGGAGTCGATGGCCTCGTCGTCGTAGCGCTCACGCACCAGGCGGGCGTCGGCCGGGTGCAGCGCGATCCAGGCGCCCGACGCCTCGCGGACGCGTCCGGCCAGGCCGTAGTGGTCGGGGTGGATGTGGGTGACCAGCACGCCCTTGACGTCGGTGATCGTGTATCCGGCCACGCCCAGCCCGGCCGTCAGGGCGTCGTACGCCTCGTCGGTGTTCCACCCGGCGTCCACGATGACCACGCCGTCGGGCAGCTCCAGGACGTAGACGAGCACGTACCTCAGGGGGTTGATCGGAATGGGCACCGGCACCGACCACAACCCAGGACGTACCCGCTCGACGCCGGGCATCGTCCCGCCGGTCCACGCCTCCCGCTGCGCCGAGCTGGCAGGGGTCACCACGAACTTGCTCATGTCCCGAATATAGTTCTGTGCCCGAATCGTGTCCCACTGGGTCCATGAAGCCGAGCCGCGAGACGTCCGGCAGCCGAACCGCTTCACAGAACGCCTCGGCCCGCGTGTGAGTACCCTCTCCTCAACCCGAGCCGGATCGTGCCGGTTGGGCCTGAGCTGGACTGGACGATCCAGCGGCGGGCATCCGCGCGAACACCAGGGCCGAGGAGAGCATCACGGCCGCGGCGATCCCCCAGGCGGGCGCGGCGCCGGCCTGGGTGGCCAGCGTGCCGAGCGTCAGGTTCGCCAGGATCCCGCCGGACTGCAGCGACAGCGAGCTGGTCGAGGCGATGGTGGTGCGCTCGGCGGTGGTGACCGCGTGCTGCGTCATCTCCAGGCAGAGCAGGCCCCGCACCGCGCTGCCCGCGAACAGCACGACGTAGGCCAGCCCGGCGGTCAGGAGCCCGGCGACGCCCATGAGCCCCGCCGTGGCGGCCAGCGCGCCGACCGACAGGGCGGTCAGCACCGTGCCCGCCACCGCCCCCCTGGCCGAGCCGCCGGCCAGCCGTGCCACGTACGGGGCCAGGGCGCTGCCGGCCGCGCTGCCCGCGAACCCGAGGGCCGCGACGACGGCGTAGGCCAGGCTGCCGCTTTCCGCCGCGCCCGCCAGCTCGGCCAGCCGGCCCGGCGTGAGCAGTTCGATGGCCATCAGCACCACGCCGGAGCTCGCGGCGGCGAGCATCATGCGGCGCAGCAGCGGCACGCCGACCGACAACCGCACGCTCGACCCGATCGTGGCCGGGACCTCGCGCAGCACGCTCGCCAGCGACCTGCGGGCGTGCTTCGGTTCCGGCAGGGCGAGCACCACCACGACCAGCAGCACGGCCGCCGCCACCGCACCGACCAGGGACGGCGCGGCCAGCGGGAAGATCACCTGGGCGGGCACCAGGAGCGGCAGGCCGCCGCCGGCCAGCACGCCCACGCACAACGCCACCGACTCCATCGCGCCGCCCTTGGCCAGACCCGGTTTGAGATCGGCGTCGGGGCCCTCGATCCCGTGGAGCGTGTCGATGTACCAGGAGGTGGCGGGGCCGCTGGACAGCGCCCTGGCCGCGCCCTTGAGCACGCTGCTCACCACGAACATCCAGAGCGTCGTGGACACGCTCAGCAGCACGAACGCGGCCACGGTGAGCGCGGCGGAGACAGCCAGCACCATCCGCCGGCCCACGACGTCGGCCAGGCCGCCCGTGGGCAGCTCGAGGCCGACGGTGACGACCGAGAAGACGGTGATCGTCAGACCGACCTGGGCCAGGCTGAGGCCGCGCTCGGTCATCAGCAGCACCATCGGGGCCATCATGAGCCCGATGGGCAGCCAGGTCAGGAAGCTGACGAGCATGTAGCGGCGTAACGCGGAACGTGCGGTCATGAGTCTTCCTCCGTCGGTGTCGATCGCGGCACGGCGCCGTGCCAGGCGCTGACCTGCCTGGCCTCGGGGTCGCCGGCGTACTTGGCGGCCAGGTCGCGCAGCAGCGCCTCGGCCTTCTCCTTGAACTCGCGCAGCCCGGCGGGCGGCAGCGAGACGATGTGGTCGCTCATGCCCGCGGCGTCGACCCAGTCGCGTGGCCACTGCGCGACGTCGAACTCCCCCAGCAGCCGCTGGACCATCTCGGCCTGCCGCAGGTGCATGATCCTGACGGCCTCGCGGCCCTCGGCGGTGTCGGACATCTCGGCGGCGTCCCATGAGGTGTAGGCGTGCCGGGCCCGCCAGCGGCGCTCGCGGCCGTCGCGCTGGTCGTCGTCCTCCTCGATGAAGCCGTACTTGAACAGCTCGCGCAGGTGGTAGCTGGTCGAACCCGAGCTCTCGCCGGCCTTGCGGCCCAGCTCGCTGGCGGTGGCCGGGCCGTCGGTGCGCAGCAGGCCCAGCAGGCGCACCCGCAGCGGGTGGCTGACCGCCTTGAGTACCTGCGGATCGCTGATCTTGTACTGGTGCTCCATGAGGTCACCATAAACCGCAAAGACAATTTTGCAAAGGTAATTCTGCGGATTCCCCGCTCGTAGACTGGCCGGGTGCTTGACGACATCCGGGTGGACGACGCCGTCTTCGAACTGCGTCCCGACTTCGCCGTGCTGATCATGACCGCCCACGGGCTGCGCAACGGGCCCACCGACGACCGGTCCAGGGCCTGGCTGGCGGAGGCCGCGACGCAGGAGGTTCAGACCACCAAGATCGACGCGTGGAAGGACGCCTACCGCGCCTTCGGGGCCAAACCCCAGCGCACCAGGCCGTCGGTCGACGCGCTCACCCGGCGGATGCCGTTGCCGGAGATCAACCAGGTCGTCGACGCGTACAACACGATCAGCGTGAAGCACGCGCTGCCGATCGGCGGCGAGGACCTCGACCGCTACGAGGGCCCGGCCCGGCTGGTCAGGGCGACCGGCGACGAGGCGTCGGAGGAGGCGCTCGGGACGCCGGAGCCCGGCGAGGTGATCTGGCGCGACGACGTCGGCGTCACCTGCCGCAGGTGGAACTGGCGTCAGGTGGTGCGCACCCGGCTCACCGAGGAGACCACGAACGCGATCTTCCTCCTCGAACGCCTGGAGCCGATGTCGCTGGAGGAGCTCAAGCAGGCCGGCGAGGAACTGACCGACCTACTGTCCGAGTTGTCACCTCAGGTACGGATTGCCAGCAGCCTCCTGACCGGCGGGAAATAAACCTGTCGGCGTGGCGTTGATACCAAAGAGTAATAATTGCGACACCACCTGGATTGACGAGGGGGACGTGACCTCCGCGCGCTGTCCTGAGAGGATCGTTCGAGGCAGCACGTCCTCTTCGGCGCGCGCTGCCGGTCCGGGCGAGTAGCCTTGGACAGGTTCTCTAACATCAACGCCGATCTGCGGAAGAGGGCGATTTCCGCCGTGTCGTCTCAGTCGTCGCGGGCAAACCCGCTGGCAAGCTTTGGTCAGAACGAGTGGCTTGTCGACGAGCTGTACCAGAAGTACCTCCAAGATCCTGAGTCTGTTGACAAGGCCTGGTGGAACTTCTTCGCTGACTACAACCCTGATAACGGACCGGGCCGTGCCCCGGTCAGGGAGGCGGCGAACGGCACTGTGACCGCCCCCGCTCCTCCACAGGCGCCGCCGAAGGCGCCACCGGCCGCCGAGAAGCCGAAGCAGGCCGCCACCCCGGTGCCCAAGGGCGCCGAGGAGGTCAGGCTGCGCGGCGCCGCGGCGCGCACGGCCGCCAACATGGACATGTCCTTGACGGTCCCGACGGCGACCAGCGTCCGGGCGATCCCGGCCAAGCTGCTCATCGACAACCGCATTGTGATCAACAATCACCTCAAGCGGGGCCGAGGCGGCAAGGTCTCCTTCACCCACCTGATCGGCTTCGCGATCGTCAAGGCCCTCAAGGCCATGCCGGAGATGAACTTCTCCTACGCGGAGGTCGACGGCAAGCCGACGCTGGTCAAGCCCGAGCACACCGGCTTCGGCCTGGCCATCGACGTGCAGAAGAGCAACGGCGAGCGCCAGCTCCTCGTGCCCTCGATCAAGGGCGCCGAGGAGATGGACTTCCGCCAGTTCTGGAGCGCCTACGAGGACGTCGTCCGCAAGGCGCGCTCCGGCAAGCTCGGCGTCGACGACTTCGCCGGCACCACGATCTCGCTGACCAACCCCGGCACGATCGGCACCGTCCACTCCGTGCCCCGCCTCATGCCCGGCCAGGGCACGATCATCGGGGTCGGCGCGATGGAGTACCCGGCCGAATACCAGGGCACCTCCCCCGACACGCTCTCGCGCCTGGCCGTCTCCAAGGTCATGACGCTGACCAGCACCTACGACCACCGGATCATCCAGGGCGCCCAGTCGGGCGACTTCCTGCGCCAGATCCACCGGCTGCTGCTCGGCGAGGACGGCTTCTACGACGAGATCTTCGAGGCGCTGCGCATCCCGTACGAGCCGGTCCGCTGGGTCCAGGACATCTCGGCCACGCACGACGACGACGTGGCCAAGTCCGCCCGCGTGATCGAGCTCATCCACGCCTACCGCGTGCGCGGCCACCTGATGGCCGAGACCGACCCGCTGGAGTACAAGCAGCGCAAGCACCCCGACCTCGACATCCAGTCCCACGGCCTGACGTTGTGGGACCTGGAGCGCGAGTTCGCCACCGGCGGTTTCGGCGGCCGCGCGCTGATGAAGCTGCGCGACATCCTGGGCGTGCTGCGCGACTCCTACTGCCGCACGGTCGGCATCGAGTACATGCACATCCAGAACCCAGAAGAGCGGGCCTGGATCCAGGCGCGGGTGGAGAAGGCGCACAAGTCGCCCGAGCGCGACGAGCAGCTCAACATCCTGTCGCGGCTCAACACCGCCGAGGCGTTCGAGACGTTCCTGCAGACGAAGTTCGTCGGCCAGAAGCGCTTCTCGCTGGAGGGCGGCGAGTCCCTGATCCCGCTGCTCGACTCGGTGATCAGCGACGCCGCCGACGAGGGCCTCGACGAGGTCGTCATGGGCATGGCCCACCGCGGCCGGCTCAACGTGCTGGCCAACATCGTGGGCAAGTCCTACGCCCAGATCTTCGGCGAGTTCGAGGGCAACATCGACCCGCGCACCGCGCACGGCTCGGGTGACGTCAAGTACCACCTCGGCGCGACGGGCACGTTCACCGCGCCGAGCGGCAAGACCATCACCTCCTCCGTGGTCGCCAACCCCTCCCACCTGGAGGCGGTCAACCCGGTGCTCGAAGGCGTCGTCCGCGCCAAGCAGGACCTCCTGGAGCGCGGCGAGGAGGGCTTCACCGTCCTGCCCGTCCTCATCCACGGCGACGCGGCCTTCGCCGGCCAGGGCGTCGTGGCCGAGACGCTCAACCTGTCGCAGCTGCGCGGCTACCGCACCGGCGGCACCGTGCACGTGGTGGTCAACAACCAGGTGGGCTTCACCACCTCGCCCGCCTCGTCCAGGTCGTCGGTGTACGCCACCGACGTGGCCCGGATGATCCAGGCCCCGATCTTCCACGTCAACGGCGACGACCCCGAGGCCGTGGTGCGCGTGGGCGAGCTGGCCTACGAGTACCGGCAGGCGTTCCACAAGGACGTCGTCATCGACCTCATCTGCTACCGCCGCCGCGGCCACAACGAGGGCGACAACCCCGCCTTCACCCAGCCGCTGATGTACGACCTGATCGACGCCAAGCGCTCGACCCGCAAGCTCTACACCGAGGCGCTGATCGGCCGGGGCGACATCACGGTCGAGGAGGCCGAGTCCGCGCTGCGCGACTACCAGGCCAAGCTGGAGCAGGCGTTCACCGAGGTCCGCGAGGCGGCCAAGAAGCCGGCCGAGGCGGCCGCGATGCGGGTGCCGCCAGCCGAGGTCGTCAAGTGGTCCCACGACGACACACCGACCGCGATCAACGACGAGACGCTCAAGCGCATCGTCGACACCCAGCTCAACCTGCCCGAGGGCTTCACGCCGCACCCGCGCCTGGCGCCGGTGCTGCAGCGCCGCGGCCAGATGGTCGAGCAGGACGCGATCGACTGGGCGATGGGCGAGACGCTGGCCTTCGGCTCGCTGCTCATGGACGGCAACCCGGTGCGCCTGGTCGGCCAGGACTCCCGGCGCGGCACGTTCACGCAGCGCCACGCCGTCCTGGTGGACCGGATGACCGGCGCCGACCACACGCCGCTCAAGACCTTCAACCAGGGCACCACGAAGTTCTACGTCTACGACTCGCTGCTGAGCGAGTTCGCGGCGCTCGGCTTCGAGTACGGCTACAGCGTCGTCCGCCCGAACGCCCTGGTCGCCTGGGAGGCGCAGTTCGGCGACTTCGTCAACGGCGCCCAGACGATCATCGACGAGTTCATCTCGTCGGGCGAGCAGAAGTGGGGCCAGAAGTCCTCGGTCGTGCTGCTGCTGCCGCACGGCTTCGAGGGCCAGGGCCCCGACCACTCCTCGGCCCGTATCGAGCGGTTCCTGCAGGTCTGCGCGTTCGACAACATGACGGTCGCGCAGCCGAGCACGCCGGCCAACTACTTCCACCTGTTGCGCTGGCAGGTGGAGTCCGAGCGGCACAAGCCGCTGGTGGTCTTCACGCCCAAGTCGCTGCTGCGCCACAAGGCGGCCACGTCCAAGGCGTCCGACTTCACCTCGGGCACCTTCCAGCCGGTCATCGGCGACACGAGCGTCGACCCCGCCAAGGTCACCAAGGTCGTCTTCACCTCGGGCAAGCTCTACTACGACCTGGCGGCGCAGCGCGACAAGAGTGGCCGTGACGACGTCGCCATCGTCCGGCTTGAGCGCCTCTACCCGTTCCCGTCGGAGGAGCTGACGACCGAGCTGTCGCGGTACGGCTCGCAGGCGGAACTGGTCTGGGCCCAGGACGAGCCGGTCAACATGGGGCCGTGGCCCTACCTGACGCTCAAGCTGGCCGAAGACCCGCAGACGCTGGGCGGGCGGCCGCTCGGGCGCGTGTCGCGCCGGGCCAACAGCTCGCCGGCCACGGGCTCGCACAACTCGCACGACACCGAGCTGGAGGAGATCCTCCACGAGGTGTTCGGCTGACGCGATTCCCAAAGACCCCCGGCCGCCCGGCCGGGGGTCTTCTGCTACCTGTCGAAGGGGGACACGATGTACTTCACCGATCGGGGGATCGAGGAGCTGGTCGAACGGCGCGGCGAGGAGGAGGTCAGCCTGCTGTGGCTGGGTGAGCGGCTGCGCGAGTTCGTCGACCTCAACCCCGAGTTCGAGACGCCGATCGAGCGGCTGGCGACCTGGCTGGCGCGCCTCGACGACGAGGACGACTGAACGATCGCCACCCGTCGATCTCGTTCGACCTCGAAGCTCAAACGCGATACATCTTGAGTTTTCGAGCAACGCGACATATCGTGTTTATAGGAGCGGTTGTGTCGCGTTGAAGGGGCGGGTCATGCAGCAGTGGACGATCGAGGAGCCCGAGCAGCTCACCTTCGATCAAGTGGAGACGCTCGACGTACGAATCGTCGCGGGCAGACTGGCCGTCCTGGCCGGCGACGGCCCACCCACACTGGAGGTCGCCGAGATCGAATCGGCCTCACCGCTCCTGGTCACCTACGACGAGGACACCAGGACGCTCACCGTCGCCTACAAGGACCTCACCTGGGACGGGCTGCTCGGCTGGCTACGGCGCGACCGGCGCAGGACCGTGCTGTCGATCGCCGTCCCCAAGACCTGCAGGGTCAACGCCGGCGTGGTCTCCGCGCCTGCCGTGGTCGCCGGGTTCGAGCGGGCCACCCACGTCAAGAGCGTCTCCGCCGAGATCGTGCTCGACGCGGTCAGCGGCGACGTGACGGCCAACACCGTCTCGGGCGACGTCGAAAGCCGGGCGATGGACGGCGACCTGGCGTTCAAGAGCGTCTCCGGCGACCTGACCGTGGCCGACGGCACACCACGCCGGCTGAAAGCCACCAGCGTGTCCGGCCGCATCACGGCCGACCTGACCCTGCGACCCACGGGTCATGTGACGCTGAACAGCGTCTCCGGTGACATCCTGGTCAGGCTGCCGGAGAACGTGGAGGCGGACGTGACCATGAGGTCCACCTCCGGCAGGGTCGTCAGCACCTTCCACGAACTGTCCAACACGAACGGCCCCGCCATGAAGGTCACGTCGGGCCGACTGGGTGGCGGCATGGCCTCACTGTCGGTGACCACGGTCTCCGGCGAGATCGCGCTGCTCAAGGGAGAGAAGGAATGAGCCCTGTCTTCGGTCACGGCCGGCTCCGGCTGTACCTGCTCAAGCTGCTGGAAGAGAGCCCGCGCCACGGCTACGAGGTGATCAGGCTCCTCCAGGACCGTTTCCTCGGCGTCTACTCCCCCTCCCCCGGCACGATCTACCCGCGCCTGGCCCGCCTGGAGGAGGAGGGCCTGGTGACGCACGAGGTGGTCGAGGGCAAGAAGGTGTTCTCGATCACCGACAAGGGCCGCGAGGAGCTGAACAGCCGGCTCGACGAACTCGACGACCTGGAGCAGGAGATCTCCGCCTCCGTACGCGACATCGCGCGCGAGGTGAAGGAAGACGTCCGCGACACGGTCAAGTCACTGCGCGACGAGCTGACGCGGATGGCCAAGGACGTCCGCACGGACACCCGCGAAGAGGGCAGGCGGTTCGGGCAGAAGCAGAAGGAGGAGTTCAGGCGGCTGCGCGACCAGCAGAAGCGGCAGTGGACCGAGCACGCCTACCAGTGGCAGGACGAGGGTGAGCGGCTCACGGGCGAGTGGCGCAGGATCTGGTCCGAGGTCTGGACCACGCTCGGGGGCTCGGCGCCCAACCGCGCCGACCTCGACGCCGAGATGGGCGAACTGCTGGCCGACTTCGTCGCCCAGGCGCGCAGGGAGGCGTCGGACTCCCGCCTGACTCCGGAGAAGCTGGACGAACTGCGTACGGCGCTCGACGACGCCGGCCACCGCATCCGCGACATCCTCGAACGCTGACCCACAGCCACCAACCGGTCAACACCCCCCGACCGACCTCCGCCGGACCTCGACCGCCGGGCTAGGCCGACCGTAGTTGGCGGCGCGCGACGCGGCGGGCGGTGCGTGCGGCCTTGCGGGCGGCTTTGCGAGCGCTGTAGGCGATGGGCATGTACCGCAGTCGTTCGGGCAGGCGCGGCGTCAGCATCGCCACCGCGTGCCCGAGGCGCCGCAGCCGCCGCTCCTCCCGCGCCGTCCACCGCAGCCCCAGTTTCGTGCGGACGGCCGGCGGCAACGTGCCGACGGTCACGAAGTGGTTGAACTCCCCCGACCCCACCCCGACGGGCGTCCACCATCGGCGCAGCGGCCTGGGCAGCCGCGGAGGCGCCGGAGTGCCGCGCATGACCGACA
Source organism: Nonomuraea purpurea (assembly GCF_042650645.1). Classification (NCBI taxonomy): domain Bacteria; kingdom Bacillati; phylum Actinomycetota; class Actinomycetes; order Streptosporangiales; family Streptosporangiaceae; genus Nonomuraea; species Nonomuraea purpurea. The sequence goes on along the minus strand of NZ_JBHSBI010000021.1, from coordinate 61,039 downwards.
GCACGTCGAGCGCCGTCGGATGCGCCTCCAGCCGATCGGCCACCATGCCGTCGAAGTAGCGCCAGAACGCGTCCAGGTCGGCGGGCAGCTCCCGCTCCGGCACCTGGAGGATCGCGCCGAGCTGCCGCGACTCGGCGTAGAGCCGCCGCTCTTCCTCGACCGTGTACGGGGTGGCGAAACAGCGGTTGAGCGCGATGAACCGCTCGAACAGGGTCAGGTGCACCCAGGCCCACGCTTCGCCGTTCAGCGCGTGGTAGGGCCGGCCGCGCTCGTCCGTGCCGCTGATCCGACGGTGCAGCCTCCTGAGCCGCTCGCCCTCGGCCGGGCCGCCCACGCCGCCGTACACCCAGGTCTGGACGGAGGCGAGCGTGCGGACGAGCCGCCCCCACGGGTCGTCCTTGTACGTCGAGTGGTCCGCGACGGCCGCGCCCACCGCCGGGTGCATCGTCTGCAGGACCAGCGCGCTGCCGGCCACGAGCAGATTGCGGTATTCGCCGGCGGTCTCCCAGTGCATCGAACCTGGGCTGAAGGGCTCAACGTCCATAATGACGGCCTCCCGGGTGATACAACCCTTCTCTCCTTGTACCACCGAGGAGGCCGAGAAGTAACCCATCACTTATTCAGACGGTGAAGACGACCTTCCCGAAGATGTCGCCCTCCGCCATGGCGGCGAACCCGTCGCGCGCGTCGGCCAGCGGCATCGTCCTGTCGACCACGGGCCGCAGACCGGTCTGCTCCAGGAACACCGCCAGCCGCTGGAGCTGGTCACGGGTGCCCATCGTGGAGCCGACGACGGAAAGTTGCATGTAGAAGACCCGGTTGAGGTCGGCGGGCGGGACCGCGCCGCTGGTCGCGCCTGACACCACGATGCGGCCGCCGGGCCTGAGCGACTTGAGCGAGTGGCCCCAGGTCGCCTGGCCGACGGTCTCCATGACGGCGTCCACCCGCTCGGGCAGCCGCGCGCCCGGCTCGAAGACCTGGTCGGCGCCGAGCTCCCTGGCCCGCTCGCGCTTCTCCTCCGACCGGCTGGTCGCCCACACCCGGTAGCCGCCGGCCCGGCCGAGCGCGATCAACGCGGTCGCGACGCCGCCGCCCGCCCCCTGCACCAGCACGGTGGAGCCGGGCTCCAGCCCGGCCTTGTCGAACAGCATCCGGTACGCGGTCAGCCATGCCGTGGGCAGGCAGGCGGCTTGCTCGAAACTGAGCGCGGACGGCTTGGGCACCAGATTGCCGCGCGGCACTGTCACGCGCTCGGCGAACGTGCCGTCGTAGAACTCCGACAGCAGCGTGCGCTTCGGGTCGAGCGTCTCGTCGGCGCCTCGGCCGATCACGGCGTGCACGATGACCTCGTTGCCGTCCTCGTCCACTCCCGCGGCGTCACAGCCGAGCACGATCGGCAGCCGGTCCTGCTTGATGCCGACGCCTTTGAGCGTCCAGAGGTCGTGGTGGTTGAGCGCGGCGGCCCGTACGGAGACGGTCGTCCACCCGTCAGGCGCCTTCGGCTCCGGATGTTCGCCGAGCGTCAGCCCGGCGAGTGGGTTGTCGGGGTCGGTCTGTGTGGCGGTTACGGCGAACATGGCCGCACCTTACTTCAGCGCCACCAGCCCCACCTCAACACGCCCCTGACGCCGCACCTTTACTTCAGCACCACCAGACCCACTTCACGGCGACCCTTAAATCGACGCCACCGCGCTCACTCCACAGCGACCCTTATGTCGACGCCACCGGCTCACTCCACAGCGACCCCTGCATCCGCGCCACCGGGCTCACCCCACAGCGACCCTTACGTCGACGCCACCGCGCTCACTTCAAGGTGACCCTGATCCCGTGGATCGCCCTGTCGCCGAACCCGTCCGAGCCCATGGCCGCGACCAGCACCTCGCCCCTGCACACCGACTGGGCGGGTCGCCCGCGCCCGTCGATCACGGTCTGCACCCTGGTCTTCGTCTTGCAACCGGGCACCGGCATGATCGCCACTGTCTCCCCCGCCCCACCACCGAACCAGAGCTGCGGCCCCACCAGCCGCCCCTCCACGGTCTCGCCGGGCCTGGCCAGCCGCACCGGCCCCGCGGCCGACAGGACCAGGTAGCCGTCTCTGGTCGCCCGTCCCTTCAGCCCGCGTGAGAGCGCTATCCGCTGGTCGAACGAGAGCCCCTGCCCCCGGTCGTACATCACCACTCGCCACTGCCCGAACACGAACAGCAGCACCTGCCCGTACGAGCCGCTGCCCGCCTGGCGCGGCCAGAGGGTGACGTTGGGGGCGTAGTTCCTGATCGGCTCGCCTCCCCTGGTGATCTCGACCTCGCTGTACGGGGCCACGAACTGCCGGTAGATCCCGTCGATCCAGCCGCCTTGGAATGGCCGCGACCCCATGGCGGCCAGACCGAGCTCGGCCGGGTAACGCACTTCGGCCCGCCGCCCGTTGGGAAACACGACCTGGATCACCTCGTCGCCGCCCTTGGCCGTGGCGGCGGCGCGTAACACGTTCGGCTTGTTCTCGACCCTGCTCAGGGACCGGATGGGTGCCTCGGGGGTGGGGATCAGCGGCTTGGGCTCCGGGTCCCGGCTGAAGAGCAGGCCGGCAACGGGGATCAGCAGGAGCGCCAGGACCACCACCAGCCCGATCCACCGGCGGCGACCGCGCGCGCCTGCCTCGATGACGTCGAACTGGTCAGCCACGACGTTCCTCGCCGAGTAGTGCCGGCTTGCGCCCTCGCCTCCAGTTCAGTTGAGCGGCGACCGCCAGCGCAAGCCCTCGAACCGGGCGAAATCCTTGTCGCAGGTCACAAATTCACAACCGTGCTCGATGGCGAGCGCGGCAAGGTAGGCGTCGGGGATGAGCTTGCCGCTTGCCCCGGCCTTCTCGCACAGCCGGGTGAAGATCTCCCAGTGCCTCGACTCGGCGCTGACAACCGACGCCTGCGGCTGGTTGCGGTAGGAGTCGGCGAAGATCAGCGCCCGTTCGAGAGGGTCGGGATCCTTGTAGACGCGCCTGTTGGTGACCAGCCGGATGAAGCCGTTGACGACGAAGTCGCTCACGGCGTAGCTGGAATCGCCATTGATCATCTCCTCGATCACGGCGTGGCAGCGGTCGTGATCAGGGGACTCGTAACGGAAGGCGTTGACGAGAACGTTGATGTCAGCCAGCAGCATGAAACAGCTCCGGGTAACGCTCCTCGTCGTCGAGGTCCCAGGCGATGTGCTCCAGCTTCTCGCCGGCGTCGATCCGCCTCTGGACCCACGTCTGGAAGCCGGGCTCGGCCGTAGAGGTGATCAGCTCCACGCGGGGCCGCTCGGCCACCTCCGTGGTGCGGTTGAGAAGTTGCCTCAAGGCATCCTCCATCACTGAGTTGAGACTGCGTCCGTTGCGTGCCGCGTACGCCTTCGCCTCGTTGAGGAGTGTTTCGTCGATGCGCACAGTTGTCCTCCGCATGACTCCAGCGTCCGCTGCCGACATATAAATGTCAACACCAGAGAGTGGTGGATCAGTCACAACTTTCACGCCTACTTTACGTCACCACGTGGCTACATTGACCTTGCCGTCCCTCGTCAGCCGCACCCGCTCCCCCATCAGCTCCCGCGACTCGGCGTCCACCACCGCGTGGGCGCGCCCTCCAGGCACGTCGAGCTCGCCCGCCGCCGCGCCGATGAGCAGGTGCGGAGCCGTACCGCCGACCTTGGAGTAGGCCCGGTGCCGCGCCGAGCCCGCCGACCGGCGAGTCGTCCTGCCAGGAGTCGGTGTGGACGATCTGGATCGAGTCGAGCCCCTCGACGGGCAGCCGGGCGGCTGCGCGGGCCACCTCCTCCCACAGATCGAGCGGCTCAGGACCCGGCTGCTCGCGAACCGTGCGCTGCGCGACGCCGATGAGACAGGGGGTATGTGGATCATGAAACCATCCAACCAGAACAATATTCGGTTGATAAGCGGTCACTTCTGATAAACCCCGTCACTACAGCCCCAACATAAACCCGCAACCACTTCCACCTGCACGGGCACCGGCCCGAATTCGCCACCCCAATGATCGATCCAAAAACCCTCCACACTCTTTCCTGGCGTTTCCCAGCAGCCATGTCAGGCCGCTTGTCAAGGATCCGATCGTTTTCCGCCCGCCAGAGGCGCAGCCCGCCGACCACCGCGAGCACATCCCCAGAACGCGACCAGCCCGGGCCCAACCCGCAGAGCGAATACCCCCGACGGCGACAAGTCGCCGCACGACGAAGTGCCGCCACGGACTTCACCACCGGCGCGAGCAGCGACCCGTTCCCCCACGCCCATAAGAGCGCGTCACACGGAACACCGACAGCAGACGCCGTTACCCCACTTCAACACCGCCGGCAAGCCACCGACTCAGCGGCATGCGGTGACGAGTTGGCACCCCGGACCCCGGGGTTCGGGCAGATAGGGGGCCTGCCAGCGCTGCTGAATGCAGTGGTGTGCGCCACTACGGCGCGGCGAATGCGACGCGCGAATGGACACAATTCCGATCACACAGAGAACCATCAGAACGCCCTCTGACCTGCGGCGACATCATCGATTAATGATCATTTAGAGGTATCGTGAGCGTTCGACTGATGGTGTCCTTATAGTTCAAGGAGGACCCTTGATCAGGTAACGAATCCCTATCCAAGCTGCAATACCGCCTGTTCATCTGGAAAAATCCACCCTTACGACTCCAAGAAGGGCCATTTCATGATCCCCCGGGCTAGGCACGTAGTGGCGGCTGCGCTCAGCAGCGCGCTGCTGACGCTGCCCGCCTTCACGGGGATCGCGAACGCGGTGCCGACCGGCAAGGTCTACGCCGTCCCGCTGACCAAGAGCACGGACGACGTGAAGCGGGTCGCCGACTACTGGAAGCCGGACAAGCTCAAGAAGGCCGACAGCTACACCCCCGCCGCACCGGGCACCAAGTCCTCCCCGAGCCCTTCGCCGGCCGGAGGCGCCGCCGGCCCCAAGGCCCCGTCCCCCGCCGCCGTCCGCGTCAGCTCCACCGCCAAGAAGAGGAGCGCCACGACGGTCGCGGCACCCACGCCCCCGCGCAACGCGACCGTGGCCAAGACCAACGGCAAGGTCTACTTCCGGTACGGCGTCAAGGAGTACTGGTGCTCGGCCAGCGCGGTGGCGGCGAAGAACCGCAGCGTGGTCGCCACGGCCGGACACTGCGCGTTCGACCCGCGCCAGGGCAAGGCAGCCGAATACTGGATCTTCGTCCCCAACCCCGGAGAGAACGGGGAAACGCCCGACGGCATCTACGTGGGCGCCTCGATCAGCATGCACGAGGACTGGTCGGGCAGGGGCGACTACGACTACGACTACGCGTTCGTGACGGTGCACCAGGGCTTCAAGTGGGTCGCCAAGAACGGCGCCTACGTCATGGAGGACGTCGGCAGGCTCCAGGACAACGTCGGCGGCCAAGGGCTCGAACTCAACAGGAAGCCGGGCACGTACACGGCGCTCGCGTTCGGCTACCCGGGGGGCGAGCAGCCCGACGGCTCACGTCCGTTCGACGGCAAGAGGCTGCACCTGTGCAAGGACGGCCCCACGAGCTGGACCGTGGCGCCCAGCTACGACCTGCAGAAGGGCGTGCGGCTCCAGCCGTGCGACTTCAGCTCCGGCGCGAGCGGCGGCCCCTGGCTGGTCGGCTACAACCGTGAGCGCGGGCTCGGCAACCTCAACGGCGTCAACAGCCTCAACTGGAACAGCGACGCCCAGGGCCGGTTCGACGCCGTGTCGTCGCCGTACTTCGACACCGTCACCGGGCAGGTCTACCGGCACGCCGCCACGACGGTCGTGCTGTCAAATGTGGTGTAAGTCACAGCAACCATTTGATCACTACAGGTGATCAGGTACTCCTGTGTCACGGCACGATCACGGTGCCAGTTGGAACGCTTACATGATCTACCTGAAACTCACACGGACTGTGTCAACCCTGTAGGTTCCCGGCTGTCCGTTTGCTGAGTTTATGAAGGTGCACGAGGCGCCTCATGTCAGCGCAACCAGGAGTTACCTTGAAGCGAATTCTCCTTCCCGCCGGCGGTGCCGTCCTGGCGACCGGTCTGCTCGCCAGTGGCCTGTCCGGCGTCGCGCAGGCCGACGGCGACGTCTCCCGTGACCCCATGGCCACCAGCACGTCGCAGGCCGCCTCCGTCGTCTCCTTCTGGCTCGCGTCGAACGGCGCCGCGCTGCGCCAGGCAACCCAGTACACGTGGGACTCGAAAGAGGTCAGGAAGGTCGTCTCCAAGGGCGGCTACAGCCCCGACGGCCGCCCCGGCACCACCGCGCCGACCGGTGAGTCCAAGTCCACCGGCAGGGCCCAGAACGTGAACCTGCCCAAGACCGTCGGCAAGGTCTTCTTCGTCGACGGCTCCGGCAAGCTCCGCTGGTGCTCGGGCACCTCGATCCAGTCGAACTACCGCAACCTGGTCTCCACGGCCGGCCACTGCGTCTACGACACCGACAGCAACAAGGCCCTCCTCGACCGCTGGGTCTTCGTCCCCGGTTACTACCAGGGCAAGGCCCCGTTCGGCATCTACGTGGGCAAGCAGGCCTTCACCCACTACGACTTCGACACCTACGAGGACTACGACCGCGACTACGCGTTCGTCACCGTTTACAACGGCATCCGCTTCGAGGGCGTCAAGCGTGTGAACCGCAGGGACTACGGCCGCTTCAGCGGCCCGAAGCGCGCGTGGGGCGGCAGCAGCTACATCCTGGTCACGCGTGACGCGGGCCGTCTCGGCGACAGCGTCGGCGGCCAGGGCTTCGCGTGGAACCAGCCCACCGGCAAGACCGTACGCACCTTCGGCTACCCGTCGGCCCCGCACCCCGACGGCAACAAGCCCTACAGCGGCGTCACGCCGAAGCACTGCTACGGCAAGACCACGGCCAAGGCCGTCGGCGCCCCCTGGCTCAAGATCGAGGAGCACATCGGCCTCAAGTGCGCCGTGACCCCCGGTTACGACGGTGGCCCGTGGCTGCTCAACTACAACAACAGCAAGCGCCTGGGCTACGTGAACGGCACCACCAGCACGTTCGCCGACCAGGACGGCAACGACCGCATCGACTACATCACCTCGCCGTACTTCGACGGTGAGACGGCCGCGGTCTACAACGCGGCCAAGAACGTGTGGTCCGGCAAGATCGTCGGCCCGAACGGCGAGCTGTACAAGTAAGCCCTACCAGGGGAAAAGGGAGGGGTCCCGGCGTTCGCCGGGGCCCCTCCCTTTCGTTGTGAAGATCTTTCTTGGATTCGCTGACAGACAGTGTTTACCTTGTCACCATTGGCGCATGCGTAGTGGCGATCTGACGAACGCCGAGTGGGAGCGGCTCGAATCCCTGCTCCCGTCGGCCGCCGACCATCGCACGATCATCAACGCGGTGCTCTACCAAGCACGCACCGGATCGCGCTGGCGGCACCTTCCCGAGCGGTTCGGCTGCTGGGTCACCGCCTACCGCCACCATCGCCTCTGGGAGGCGGACGGCACCTGGCGCTGGCTCCTGAGCGCGGTCCAGGCGGCCCAGGACGGCTCTGGCCCCGCCAACCCGGGCGACCCCGCCCTCGCCGGCCTCCGCGCCCACCTCACCCAGATCGTCTCCCCCGCAAACGGCCCCGAAGCCTGACCCAGCGACCGCACGGCGTTCAGATACCCGCCCCGCCCCCCCCTTTCTCCCGTCAGCGGCCACGACAGCTGACGCCCTGAGACCGACCCCGAACAGCCGGGGCGGGGCTCTTGCGGGGTCGAAACGCCACGGAATCGGCCGGGCAATGCGGCGCGCCGACGTCCCAACACCAACTCCCCGCCGACGGATCCGCCCAGCGGGACGCTCAACGCGCCCAAGGACCGGCAACACTCCGGGCCTTCCCTCAGTCCGCCCACCGGAACCCACGAGAGCAGAGCGGTCCGGGAGTCGAGGGCGTGGAACCCAGGCGTGCCCGACCCGCCACCGCCCCGGAACCTTCCAAAAAGGGGCCCAATGGGACCGAATCTAGGCGCCCTCACCCCGAACCTGAAGATCACCTGTGAGTATCGAGCGATTTTAGACGGAGTTGGTGCCAATCTGGTTCCTGTGATCTGAGTCACATTTGGCCGACTACACACCGTAACATGGCACTAACGGCACTTTCGTCCCAACTGTCACACCCCCTCCATACCCTGCGAAAACGTGACCTCTTGATCACTAACCGCAAAGATCTCTGACTGGTAACAGAACGGCAACGGCGGTAAGGATGACTACCAGATCTCCCAAACCGGGTTCCACCAGCGGAGATCACCGCGCTATGTTCCTTGCCATCCCTTTACTGACGCATGGGACGCAAGATGCGACCCACGACAGAGCAAGGAGCAGTTCCCTTGAAGCGCATTCTCATCCCCGCCGGTGGCGCCGTTCTGGCCACTGGCCTTCTGGCTGCCGGCCTCGTGGGCTCCGCCTCCGCCGACAGCACTGTCGCCACCGACCAGATGGCGGCCAGCGCTGCCAACGCGAAGGCCATCGCGGACTTCTGGGCCGAGAACAACGGTGCTGCCCTTAAGGCGGCCAAGGAGTCCAACGTCTGGGACAGCAAGGCCGACGTCGCCAAGCTGCAGAGCAAGGGCGGGGCTACCTCGGACACCAAGCCGGGTGCCACCGAGCCCATCGGCGGCGAGAAGAAGACCACGACGAAGGTCCAGAACGTCAACATGCCGAAGACCATCGGCAAGGTGTTCTTCGTCAACAGCAAGGGCGAGAAGAAGTGGTGCTCCGCCACTTCGATCCAGTCGAAGTACCGCAACCTGGTCTCCACGGCCGGGCACTGCGTCTACGACACGGCCGCCAACGCGGACACCATGTCCAAGTGGGTCTTCGTCCCGGGTTACTACCAGGGCAAGTCCCCGTGGGGCATCTACGTCGGCAAGACGGCCTACACCCACTACGACTTCGATGTGTACGAGGACTACGACCGCGACTACGCGTTCGTGACCGTGTACAACGGCGTCCAGCTGGGTGGCGGCACCGGTCGCCAGGTCTCCAAGTCCGAGTGGGACAAGCACCAGGGCGTCAAGGACGCCAAGGACGTCGAGATCACTCGTGCGGAGTTCCGCGCGGGCAAGCTCGACCCCACCAAGACCGAGGCCTACTGGGTCAAGCGGGGCACGGCGCCTGAGGCGACCGGCCCTGACTACCCCGGTGCCGAGGTCGGCAAGGTTGAGGTCGCCGAGGCGGCCTACAAGGCCGCCAGGCTCGGCAAGGGCAACGGGTTCAAGTTCGGCGAGCCCGTCACCGAGATCGTGACCGACTCCGAGGCGGCCGCCTACAAGGCCAACGCGGAGAAGGACGCGAAGAAGTACCCGGCCAAGGTCGTCCAGGACGCCCGCGGCAACTGGACGATCACGCACTACTACGTCCAGCAGTGGTACAAGCCCGGTTCCGACTCGAAGTACTTCAAGACCGTCTTCTACATCGTTGACGGCTACGCCAAGGACGCGGGTCGCCTCGGCGACGCCGTCGGCGGCCAGGGCTTCGCGTGGAACCAGCCGACCGGTAAGCCCGTGCGCGTGTTCGGCTACCCGTCCGGTCCTCACCCCGACGGCAACAAGAACTACACCGGCGTTACTCCGAAGTGGTGCTACGGCACCACCTCGAAGAAGCTGCAGGGTTCTGCCGCCAAGAAGATCGAGGAGCACGTCGCCCTCAAGTGCGCCATGACCGAGGGCGCCGACGGTGGTCCGTGGCTGGTCAAGTACAGCAACGCCAAGCGTCTCGGCTACGTGAACGGTGTCACCAGCACCTTCAACGACCAGGACGGCAACGGCCGCGTGGACTACATCTCCTCGCCGTACTTCGACGGTGAGACCAACACGGTCTACAAGGCCGCCGCGTCCTCGTGGTCCGGCAAGGTTGTCTGAATGACGGCTAGCGACCGGTCCTAGATCGTTCGCACACCGGCGTAAGGAAAGGGCTCGGCATCCAGCCGGGCCCTTTCTGTTTTCCGGCCCGCAAGGGGCCTTCCCGGCCCCGGGATGCGTGCAATCGGGCCTGGAGGCCCGAAAGTGACGGGCCCTTGGACGTATGAGGCACCCAGACGGTGCCATCAAGTCGATGTGATCTGCGTCACATCGAGTCAGCCGACCGGATCACGAGGAGGGCGCCGCCCCGCCAGACACGCCGGCAACGCCGCTCATGTTGATCAGGGCAAATGTCGGCAACGCGAGCTTCGCTAACTTCCTGCGCTTCAGCCGTTTAAACATCACAGAACGATCACGGTCGACTTGTCGCATCTTTTCCTTTCAAAGCGGCTTCCGATTTTCAAGATCGACACTGTATGTTCCTGGCTATCCCTTTACTGACGCATGGGACGCAAGAGGCGTTCCACGACAGCGCAAGGAGTTACCTAATGAAGCGCATCCTCCTCCCGGCCGGTGGCGCCGTTCTGGCCACTGGTCTCCTGGCTGCCGGCCTGGCCGGCACCGCTCAGGCCGACACCACCGTCTCGACCGACCCGCTCGCCGCCACTGCGGCGAAGGCAGCCGAGACGCTGGAGTTCTGGAGCAAGTCGGACTACGCGGCCCTCAAGGGCGCCGTGGCGTTCAACCCCGACGCTCTCGAAGTTTCGAAGATCTCCTCCGGTGGCGGTTATAGCGCCGACACCAAGCCGGGGCAGGCCGAGCCCATCGGCGGAGAGAAGAAGTCCGTCTCCAAGGTCCAGAACGTGAACAACCCGAAGACCACCGGTAAGGTGTTCTTCGAGGGCCGTGACGGCAAGCTGTACTGGTGCTCGGGCACCTCGATCCAGTCGCAGTACCGCAACCTGGTCGCCACGGCCGGTCACTGCGCGTACGACATCGCGGCCAACGACGAGGTTGTTTCCCGCTGGGTCTTCGTCCCGGGTTACTACCAGGGCAAGGCTCCGTTCGGAATCTACGTGGGTAAGCAGGCCTTCACCCACTACGACTTCGACGTCTACGAGGACTTCGACCGCGACTACGCGTTCGTCACGGTCTACGACGGCATCGGCGGCACCATCAACAAGCCGAAGCAGGTCGACTGGGCCACGTACAAGGCGTACCAGGGCGAGAAGGGCGTCAAGGACGTCACGGTCACCGAGGACGAGTACAAGAAGGGCAAGCTCGACCCCAAGACCACCGACTACTACGACGTGGACCCGGGCAAGGCCGACGAGGCCACTGGTCCGGACTTCCCCGGCGCTGTGGTGGACCGTTTTGAGGTCAGCAAGGGTATCTACGACGCGGCTGGCGTCGGCCAGGGGAACGGCAAGAAGTTCGGCGAGCCCGTCGTCGAGAACGTGACTGCCAGCGACGCCGAGGCTTACGCCAAGAAGCAGAGGCCGAGCTGGAGGCCTGGCCAGCCCTTCCCCACGCCGACCCGGGACTACCCGGCGACGGTCGGGAAGGACGCGCGGGGCAACTGGACCATCACGCACTACTACGTGCAGAAGTGGTACAAGCAGGGTAGCGTCGCCCGTTACGTGCGGCTCGAGCCCTTCATCGTTGGCAACGAGGTCAAGAGCATCGGTCGCCTCGGCGACGTTGTTGGTGGCCAGGGCTTCGCGTACAACCAGCCGACCGGCAAGGACGTCCGCGTCTTCGGTTACCCCTACGGCCCGCACCTGGACGGCAACAAGCCGTTCACCGGTGTGACGCCGAAGTGGTGCTACGGCAAGACCGACAAGAACGTCATCCGCATCCCCTCGAAGAAGGTCGAGGAGCAGATGTCGCTGAAGTGCGCCGTCACCGCTGGTTACGACGGTGCGCCGTGGCTGTACAAGTACAGCAACGCCAAGCGTCTTGGCTACGTTAACGGTGTCACCAGCCTCATCGCCGACACCGACAACAACAAGCGCTACGACAGGATCACCTCGCCTTACTTCGACGGTGAGACCAACACGGTCTACAAGGCCGCTGCGGCCTCGTGGTCCGGCAAGCTCATCCCGTAGTTCGTCGCGATCGGAACGACGACCTGGTCTTCGTTCGGTAGCACCTTGCATCACCCGAAGGGCCCGGCATCCTGCCGGGCCCTTCGGCCTTTCTGTGAAATTTGGCAATCCCCCTTACCAGAGTGACTCAAGGGTCGATAGTGTCTTTACACCCTTTTTGACAACTGTGGAGCCTTTCGTGAAGCGCCTGCTCATCCCCCTAGCCGCCGCCGGCCTGACCGCCGCCGCCCTCGTAGCACCCGCCGAGGCCAATCCGAACTGGGTGTCGGACGACCTTCTACCCACGCCGGCCCAGGCCTACAGCGCCGCCTATTTCTGGCTCGACGCCAACGGTGCCGCGCTGCGCAAGGCCACCCAGTACACGCTGGACACCAAGACCGTGCCCAAGCTCGTCTCGACCGGCAGCAAGAGCGGCGTCACCGACGGCAAGCCGGGCTCCACGGCTCCGACCGGCGTGGGCAGCCCGCCTGCCAAGGCCAGCCAGGTCAACCTGCCCAAGACCATCGGCAAGGTCTTCTTCCAGGACAGCAAGGGCAACTACCGCTGGTGCTCGGCCACCTCCATCCAGTCCAGGAACCGCAACCTGGTCGCCACCGCCGGCCACTGCGTCTACGAGAAGAAGGACGACGTCTACGACAAGTGGGTGTTCGTCCCCGGCTCCTACCAGGGCAAGGCCCCGTGGGGCGTGTACGCGGGCGCCTACGCCTTCACCACGTTCGACCTGGACACCTACGACGACTACGACGGCGACTACGCCTTCGTGGCCGTGCACAACGGCTTCTCCCTCGCGGGTGAGAAGATCGTGTCGGCCAAGGAGTACAAGGAGTGGACCGGCGACAAGTGGATCAAGCCTAAGGAGATCACCGCCGCCGAGTTCCTCAAGTGCCAGCTCAACCTCGGCGACTGCTGGTCCGAGGGCCAGGACAAGGCCGCAGAACAGGTCGGCCCCGACTACCCCGGCGCCGTCGTGGAGAAGGTCGAGGTCGGCAAGACCGCCTATGGTGCGGCCAGGACCGGCAAGGGCAACGGCTTCAAGTTCGGCGCGCCCGTCACCGAGCAGGTCACCGCGACGGAGTACAACGCCTACAACGGCCCCGGTGACAAGGCCAAGACCACCACCGGCAACTACACCATCACCCGCTACTACACGCAGAAGTGGGTCAAGCCCGGCACCAGCCGCAAGTACTACGAGGCGCAGTACACCCTCGGCCTCGTCAAGGACATGGGCCGTCTCGGCGACGTCGTCGGCGGCCAGGGCTTCGCCTGGAACCAGCCCCTCGGCCAGCAGGTCACGGCCTTCGGCTACCCCGCCGACCCGCACCCCGACGGCAACAAGGCCTTCACCGGCGTGACGCCGAAGTGGTGCTCCGGCAAGACCGCCACGAAGTCCTACCAGATCAACACGTTCAAGGTCGAGACGCACCAGGTGCTCAAGTGCTCCATGACCGGCGGCGCCGACGGCGGCCCCTGGCTCATGAAGTACAACAACAGCAAGCGCGTCGGCTACGTCAACGGCGTGACCAGCGTGTTCGCCGACAACGACGGCAACGGCCGGATCGACTACATCAGCTCCGCCATCTTCGACAGTGAGACGGCCGCCGTGTACAACAAGGCCAACTTCGCGGCCACCAAGAGGATCGTCGGCCCCAACGGCGAGATGCTCAAGTAGCCCTCTCCTGCGGCGAACAACGGCCCGGGACGCTCGCGAGTGCGTGCGTCCCGGGCTGTTCCGCGTTCAGACCACGCTGAGCTCCCGTGCGCGCTCGCGCAGCGCGAGCACGGGCCGCTCGTTCTTGTACGGCTCCAGCCGCCTGCGCAGATCGGCGACGTAGGACCGGGATCTGGCCGACTGCAGCTCGGCCCCCAGCGTGAACGCGCCGGCCGCCGCCGAGCAGGCCTCCTCCAACTCCCCGCACTGCAGCAGCCCCGCGGTCAGCAGCGACAGGTTGAACATCCGCCCCCGGACGAACCGGGAGTCCATGTCCAGCGAGCGCCTGGCCTTGGCCACGGCGTGCTTGCCGTGCCCCAGGTCGCGGAAGCAGTGGGCGAACTTGGCCGACAGGTAGGCCTCGTCGAAGTAGCTCAGCCACGTGGGCTCGTCGGCGGGACTGCGGCCGTCGAACGACCGCTCCGCCTCGTGCAGAGAGGCCCCGCAGGCCCTGGCGTCCCCCCTGCCGGCGTGCGCGTGGGCCTCCAGGACGTGAGCGGAGGCCAGCAACGTGTTGACGCCGGCGCGGCGGGCCGCGAGCTGGGCGGCCCTGGCCAGGTCGAGCGCGTGGGCCGGCTGGCCCATGTAGATGGCCTGGTGCGCCATGCCGGCCAGGATCTCGCCGCCCAGCGTGTGGTCGTCGGCGCCCCTGGCCAGGCGCAGGGCCTGGATGAGGTAGCGCTGGGCGAGCCCGTGCTGCTCCATGTCGTAGGCCATCCAGCCCGCCAGGCGGGTCAGCTCGGCGGCCGCAGCGGCCAACTGCCTGCCGGTGGACTCGCCGTACGAGCCGTCCTTGAGCAGGGGCGAAACGGCGGTATCGAGGTATTTCACCACGGACGAGCGGACCCGTCCGCTGCCGAAACGGTTGTCCAGCTCGCCGAACGAGCGGGTGACCTCGTGGATGGCGGCGATGTCGGCGCGCCCCACCCGTCGAGTGCCGGTGCCGGCCGGGCGTCCCTCCGGCGGGGACGTCAGCCAGCGTACGGCTCCCACGGAGCCTGCTCCTATCGCGAACGCCGAGTCGATCAGGAACCTCCGTCTTTCCACATCGGCTCGCCACAGCGCGGTCACGGTCGCGACCCCCTCCTGCCAGGTGTGCGTGAACTCCTGTCCGAGATCGAGGGGTGTGATGATCGCGGGCATTCCCAGGTCTTCCGAGGAAACCGGCCTGCCCAGCCGGAGCGCGAAGATCTCCGTGAGCAGACACGGCACCGGGTCACGCGGCCTCTGGCCGGCGATCCAGCGCAGGACCGAGCTGTGGTCGTACTTCAAGCCCGGAGTGCCGCGCGCGGCCCCCAGATCGTTGAGGCGCCTGGCCAATCCCTTATGGGAGAAACCCGCCTCCGCGATGAGCTGCTGCAGCAGTCGATTAGGCTCGCGTTCCATCGCTCTCCTCGTCACAGGAGTCGGCGCCCATTCCTTACAGAGAGCTACTGTTATAGCACCTTGAGTAAAGGATTTGCGGCGGTTCTCAAAGGTCACCCCAACTTCGTCCCGCTCCCAAGATCGGGCCGGGCGGGCGCTCCTCACTCCTGGACGGGCAGCTCAGCTACCCATGGCGGGACCAGGTAACCGAAAAGACGCTTTGACCTGCGCAAAAAAGGGGCGGGCGGGGCCAGAAAGGCCCCGCCCGCCCCTTTGCGCGCTCAGAGCCGGGCGACGCCGTCGGCCTTCGCCTGGGCGGCAACGGCGCCCGTCACGGCGGGCGCGACGCGCTCGTCGAACGGGCTCGGGATGACGTACGCGGGCGAAAGGTCAGCGCCGACGACGCCCGACAGCGCGTTGGCCGCGGCCACCTTCATGTTCTCGGTGATCGTGGTGGCCCGCACGTCGAGAGCGCCGCGGAACACCCCGGGGAAGGCCAGGACGTTGTTGATCTGGTTGGGGAAGTCGGAGCGCCCTGTGGCCACGACGCCGGCGTACTTGGCGGCCACCTCGGGGTGGACCTCGGGGGTCGGGTTGGACAGGGCGAAGACGATCGCGTCGTCCGCCATGGAGGCCACGGCCTGTTCGGACACCGTCGATCCCGACAGCCCGACGAACACCTCGGCGCCCTCCAGCGCCTCCTCCGTGGAGCCGGTGTGGCGGGCGCGGTTGGTGTCGCGGGCGAGGGCCTCCTTGATCGGGTTGAGGCCCTCCCTGCCCTCGTAGATCATGCCCTTGGAGTCGGAGACGGCGATGTCGCCGATGCCGGCCTCCAGCAGGATGCGGGTGACGGCGACGCCGGAGGCGCCCGCGCCTGCCACGACCGCGCGCAGGTCGCCGAGCGTGCGGCCGGTCAGGCGGGCGGCGTTCTGCAGGGCGGCCAGCACGACGATGGCGGTGCCGTGCTGGTCGTCGTGGAAGACGGGGATGTCGAGCCGCTCGCGCAGCCGGTCTTCGACCTCGAAGCAGCGCGGCGCGCTGATGTCCTCGAGGTTGATGCCGCCGAACGACGGCGCCAGGCGGACGACGGTCTCGACCAGCGCGTCGACGTCGGTGCAGTCGAGGCAGATCGGGACGGCGTCGACGCCCGCGAACTCTTTGAACAGCAGCGCCTTGCCCTCCATGACGGGCATGGCCGCGGCGGGGCCGATGTCGCCGAGGCCGAGCACCGCGGTGCCGTCGGAGACCACGGCGACCACTCTGGAGACCCAGGTGTAGTCGTGGACCAGCGAGGGCGTCTCGGCGATGGCCGTGCAGACCCGGGCGACGCCGGGCGTGTAGGCGAGTGAGAGGTCGTCCGCGTCGCGGACGGGAACGGTGGAGCGAATCTCGATCTTGCCTCCGCGGTGCAGCGCGAACGCCGGATCGAGATCGAGTTTTTCGGTGGAAGCAGACGTGGGCGTGGCAGCCACAGCGACCCCTGTAGTCATCGGAAGCGGAATTACCATCGGCGGACGAGCGCGAGCGGCTGGCTTCTGGTAGCTGCCAGGATCCCCTCGTCGATCGCCTCAGAGGGGTTCGGGGGTCACCCGTCTGACCATAGTGCCACATGGTGAGATGGTGTTCGGTGTCGGCGCCGACGCCGTTCTGTTGACGCATCGTTAAATGGCCGATGACTGAGCGGGGCAAAACCCCATCTAAACTGCACAAAACGCAAGTTTGATGGCATTTCACTTCGAGGAGGCCGTACATGGCCCTCAGCCCTAAGGGCCGCCGCGGCTACGCCGTCGGCGCGCTCGCCCTGGCCACTGCTCTCGCGCTGACCGCGTGCGGCAGTCAATCGAGCTCCGGCGCGGGCACCACCAGCGCCGGCACCTCCGCCTCCGGCGGCGCCCAGTTGGTGCAGCCCGGCAAGCTCACGGTCTGCACGAACATCCCGTACGAGCCGTTCCAGTTCAAGGACTCCAGCGGCAAGATCGTCGGCTTCGACGTGGACATGGTCGACCTTGTCGCGAAGAAGCTGGGCGTGACCCAGAACATCGTGGACATCGACTTCGCGGTGATCAAGAGCGGCGCCGCCATGGCGGCCAAGAAGTGCGACCTGGCCGCCGCCGGCATGACGATCACCCCTGAACGCAAGGCGAACATCGACTTCTCCGAGCCCTACTTCGACGCCACGCAGGCGCTGCTGGCCAAGAAGGGCACGGGCGCCAAGTCGCTGGAGGACGTCAAGGCCAAGAACCTCAAGCTGGGCGCCCAGGCCAGCACGACGGGGCTCGAGTACGTCAAGAAGCAGGGCTTCGACCCGACCGAGTACGCCGACTCCGCCAAGGAACTGCTGGCCCTGCAGGCCGGACAGGCCGACGTGATCGTCCAGGACCTGCCCGTGGTGCTCACCTGGCTGAAGAAGCCGGACGTCGCCGCGAAGTTCGAGCTGATCGGCAGCCTGAACACCGGCGAGCAGTACGGCTTCGGCCTGAAGAAGGGCGCCGACCCGGTGCTGCTGAAGACGATCAACGAAGAGATCGCCAAGGCCAAGCAGGACGGCACCTACGAGAAGATCTACGTCAAGTGGTTCGGCAAGAAGCCCGGCGAGCTGGGCTGATCCATGGCCGACCAGCCGAAGACGGCTGAGCCTGCCCGCGCCAGGCTCAGCCCCCGGAAGAAGCAGCAGATCAGCCGCGGCATCCAATATGCCCTCCTGGTCGTCGTGCTCGCTGTCCTCCTCATGTACGCCGACTGGGGCAGTCTCGCGCAGAACTTCGCCAAGCCCGCCGTGGCGCAGGAGACGCTGCCGGACCTGTTCACCATCGCGCTGCGGAACACGATCATCTACACGGTCAGCGGATTCGTCATCGCTTTCGTGGCGGGGCTGGTGCTCGCGCTCATGCGGCTGTCGCAGATCCGGCCCTACCGATGGATCGCGATCGTCTACATCGAGATCTTCCGTGGCCTGCCCGCGCTGCTGATCTTCGTCATGATCACCTTCCTGCCGCTGGCTCTGCCGGGCTTCGAGGTGCCTTTCGGCACCTACGGCCAGGTAGCCCTCGGGCTCGGGGCGATCGGCGCGGCCTATCAGGCGGAGGTGTTCCGCGCGGGACTGCAGGCCGTGCCCAAGGGGCAGATCGAGGCCGCCAGGTCGCTGGGCATGTCCGCCACCCGCGCCCAGTTCACCGTGGTGATCCCGCAGGCCATCCGCATGGTCATCCCGCCGACCACCAACCAGTTCGTGGCCCTGCTCAAGGACTCCTCGCTGGTGCTGTTCCTCGGTGTGTCCAGCGAGTACGTGGAACTGGCCAAGTTCGGCAACGACCTGGCCTCCCAGCACTCCAACGCCACGCCCATCATGGTCGCGGGCATCACGTACCTGATCGTCACGATCCCGCTGGGATACCTCGCCTCCCGGCTGGAGGGGCGTAAGGGGAGGAACCGATGACGCACGCCATCGAGCTCAGAGACCTGCACAAGCACTTCGGCAAGAACGAGGTGCTCAAGGGCATCGACATGACGGTCGACCCGGGCCAGGTGGTCTGCGTCATCGGCCCGTCCGGCTCGGGCAAGTCCACCCTGCTGCGCTGCGTCAACCTGCTGGAGCAGCCGACCAGGGGCCAGGTCTTCGTCAAGGGCGTCGAGGTCACCCACCCCGACGTGGACATCGACGCCGTCAGACGGGCCATCGGCATGGTCTTCCAGCAGTTCAACCTGTTCCCCCACATGACTGCGCTGCAGAACGTGATGATCGCCCAGCAGCGGGTGCTGAAGCGGAGCAGGAAGGAAGCCGAGATCGTCGCCAGGGAGAACCTGGACAAGGTCGGAGTCGGCGCCAAATGCGACGCCCTGCCGGGGCAGCTCTCGGGCGGCCAGCAGCAGCGGGTCGCGATCGCCAGGGCGCTGGCCATGAACCCCGACCTCATGCTCTTCGACGAGCCCACCTCGGCGCTGGACCCCGAACTCGTCGGCGACGTGCTCACCGTCATGCGCAAACTGGCCGAGGAGGGCATGACCATGCTCGTGGTCACCCACGAGATGGGCTTCGCGCGCGAGGTGGCCGATCGGGTCGTGTTCATGGACGGCGGGGTCCTCGTCGAGGACGGGGCACCGGCGCAGGTGATCGGCGACCCGCAGCAGGAACGCACCCGCGCGTTCCTGCGCCGCGTCCTCCACCCGGAGGAGTAACCCGCCCCCGGCGGGGCGCCTCCATGGCCGCCCCGCCTGTCGGTGCCTTCCCGCTCGGCCGCCTTCGATCAAGGCCGTAGCCGTCGCGGGAGGCGAGACCGCCGCTGGGGGGGCCGGGGGCCCTCTGACGCGCCCGCGCGGCCCGTTCCAGCCCTGCCCGCATATCTCAAGCCCCGCCGTCGCACAACTCACCTCTCGCGAGCCCTCAAGCGGCGCGACGAAGACCCCCTGGGCCCCTTCTCGTGTAATACTCCCGCATGGACCTGACCTCTTACGCCGAGTGGGCGATCCGGCTGGTCAACGATCCTGACCCGCCGCCCGAGCTCCGCCGCCTGCGCGAGGAGCTGACCGCCGTGTTCGACGCGGCGGGCGAGGAGAAGGCCGTGGCGCAACGCCTCAACGCCCTGCTCGTGCGCTACCCCGTACGCCCCCAGCTCTCGGCTCACGACGGCCAGCGCTGGCACCTCCACCTGGCCGAGGACGCCGCAGCCAGCGCCGTGATGGGCCTGGCCGCGGTGGTGGCGGAGCTGGGCGTGGACCGGCTCGGCCGCTGCCAGGAGCCCCGCTGCGCGACCGCCTTCCTCGACACCTCCTCCAACCGCTCCCGCCGCTACTGCTCCCCCCGCTGCGCCACCCGCGCGAACGTGGCCGCCTACCGCGCCCGCCGCAGGAACGCCTCCTGACGATCACCCCATCGACTCGGGTCGCGAGTTTCAAACGCGCCGCCGCACCAGCGGCCAGTACCGCAGCACCACCCGCCCGACGATGTCGGCGACAGGACCGAAATCCCAACTGTCGCGCCGCCCGCCGGCCCGCTGGTTGTCGCTCTCCAGCCACCACCCGTCCGCCCCGTGCCACTGAGCCCGTTTCACGATGAGCTGGTCGGGATCGTCGGGAAGCCTGGCCACGACGATGTCCCCGGGGCGGACGGTGGCGCCCCGGCGGACGAGCAGCCAGTCGCCGGGGACCAGCGCGGGACGCATGGAATCACCCTCAACACGGACTCTCATGGGCGTTGACCCCCTACTCCGCAGGCGTTCCGGACCCGAGTAAGGTCGGTTGTGGACCAAGCTGATTCAGCATCAAGGAAGGACTTTCTGATGCTCGCACGACTGCTACGACCCAAGCATGTCGCTTCCGCGCACTGCGACCTGCCTTGCGGGGTCTACGACCCCGCCCAGGCCCGCATCGAGGCCGAGTCGGTCAAGGCGATCATGGAGAAGTACGCGGCCAACGACGACCCGGTCTTCCGCGCCCGCGCGCTGTCCATCAAGGAGGACCGCGCCGAGTTGGTCAAGCACCACCTGTGGGTGCTGTGGACCGACTACTTCAAGCCGCCGCACCTCGAGCAGTACCCTCAGCTTCACCAGCTCTTCTGGGACGCCACGAAGCTCGCGGGCGCCGCCGGGGCCAAGGGCACCGTCGAAGTCTCCAAGGCCGAGGACCTGCTGGGCAAGATCGACGAAATCTCCAAGATCTTCTGGGAGACCAAGGCCGCCTAAAACGGCACATAAGGCTCTGTGTGGTCCCGGACCGCACAGAGCCTTTTCCGTTGATGGCGAGTCTGATTCGTCCAAGCACCTCTCCGGGGCGGTAAGTTGCAGTTGGCGTCGGATACGGCGGGCGGCGGCGTGCAGCGCCTCCCGGACGTACGCAAGGAGGAACGTGACCGAGGAAACCGAGACGCGCGCGGAAGGCGCGGCCGGCATCCGCGACGTGGTGAGCATCAGGCTCCCCGCCGCGAGTGCCTACCTGTCTGTGCTGCGTACGGCCACCGCCGGGCTGGCGGCGCGGCTGGACTTCACGCTGGACGAGATCGAAGATCTGCGGATCGCGGTCGACGAGGCGTGCGCCATGCTGCTGAGCGAGGCGGTGCCGGGCACCGACCTCACCGCCGAGTTCGAGTTGACCGGGCAAGAGATGCAGGTCAGGGTTGAGGTCGCGACGGTCGGGAGCTCCGCGCCCAAGCGCGACGACTTCGCCTGGATGGTGCTCACCGCCCTGGCCGACGACGTCGACGCGGTGACAGACTCTCCCGATCGCATGGCGATCGTCCTGCGTAAGCGCCGAGGCGCAGCGAGGCCGGCGTGACGGAAAGGACTGGAGCCATGGCCACCAGCGAACACGCCGTGCCCGACAGGGTGCGCGCCCGCATGCTCTTCGCCGAGCTGGCCGAGCTGGGCCCCGAGGAGCCGCGCCGCCAGCGCATCAGGGATGAGCTGGTCGAGCTTCACCTTCCCTTGGTCGAGTACCTGGCTCGCCGCTTCCGCAACAGAGGCGAATGGCTCGACGACCTCACCCAGGTCGCCACCATCGGCCTGATCAAGTCGATCGACCGTTTCGACCTCAACCGCGGCGTGGAGTTCTCCACCTATGCCACGCCCACCATCGTCGGCGAGATCAAGCGCCATTTCCGCGACAAGGGCTGGGCGGTGCGGGTGCCGCGCCGCCTGCAGGAGCTCAAGCTCTCGCTGACCAAGGCGATAAGCGATCTGTCGCAGCGCGAGGGCCGGGCCCCGACAGTGGCGGAGCTGGCCTCCTATCTGAAGATGACCGAGGAGGAGGTGCTCGAGGGCCTGGAGTCGGCCAACGCCTACTCCACCGTGTCGCTCGACGCGCCCGACTCCGGCGACGACGACGCCCCCGCGGTGTCCGACTCGCTGGGCATCGTGGACGAATCACTCGAAGGCGTCGAATACCGCGAGTCGCTCAAGCCGCTGCTCGAACGGCTCCCGCCCCGTGAGAAACGTATCCTGCTGCTGCGTTTCTTCGGCAACATGACGCAGTCGCAGATCGCCACCGAGCTGGGCATCTCCCAGATGCACGTCTCGCGTCTGCTCGCCCGCACCCTCGCGCAGTTGCGCGAGGGCCTGACCGCGGACGACTAGGCCTGGCCGTCACCGTAGAGCGCGTGGGTGGTGGGAGGCGCCAGCAGCGTCGCGAACCCGGCCAGGGCTGCCACGATCACCGGGATCCCGAGCTGCGGCTGGTCCGACTGGATCAGCGTGACGGCGATGGGCAACATGAAGATCTGGGCCAGCACGGCCGGCGACCTCCCCCACCGCTCCATCTTGATCAACCCGCCCCAGGCGACCCAGAGCAGCCCGGCGCCGATCAGCAGGCCGAAGACCGCCTCGGCCGCGGCGGACGTCATGTCGTCCGGCCTTCCCGTCAGCGTCTCCACCGCCACGAAGACGCCGAGCCCGAGCGCGACCAGCCCTTCCAGGGCGACGACTGCGGCGGCGATGAGGAGGGTAAGCGGGCGTCGGTTCACGCCTGCACCCTACCCTGCGTGACATACATGACGGGGAAACCGGACGTTCGGCGATAAGACGGGCGGGATTCACGGGCTACGCTGGCGTTATGCGCGCGATGCTGCTGGTGAACCCCAAGGCCACGACCACGAATGGCCGTACGCGTGACGTGCTCATCCGTGCCTTCGGCGCGGCCGTTGATCTCTCGGTGGAGGAGACCCGCTACCGGGGCCACGCCGCCGCGCTGGCGGCCACCGCCCGGGCCAAGGGATACGACATGGTGGCGGTGCTCGGCGGAGACGGGACGGTCAACGAGGCCGTCAACGGTCTGCTGAACCCGGTGGACGGCGAGGAGCTCGAGCTCGGCGACGATCCGAGCGCGGGGCGGCCCGCGCTCGTCGTCATCCCGGGCGGCAGCGCCAACGTCTTCGCGCGGGCCCTGGGGCTGCCGAACGATCCGGTGGAGTCGACCGGGGCGGTGCTGGAGGCCCTGCGGGAGGACCGCCGCAAAACCGTCGGCTTGGGGCAGGCCCTTTGGGAGGGGCAGAGCAGATACTTCACCTTCTGCACGGGGCTCGGGTACGACGCCGAGGTCATACGGGCCGTGGAGGGCCTGCGCGGGTCTGGGCGCAAGGCTACCCCCGCACGGTATGTGAACACGGCTCTACGGCACTATCTGGCCACGGACAAGCGGCGTCCGTCGATGACCCTGACAGGTCCGGGGATACCGACCGCCAGGGGCATCTTCATGGCGATCGTCTCCAACACCTCGCCGTGGACGTACGTGGGCGGCACCCCGGTGCGGCCGACCCCGTGGGCCGGCTTCGAGACGGGCCTGGACTTCCTGGGGTTGCGCCGCATGGGTGTGACCTCCATCGCACCACTGCTCCACCACATTCTCACGGAGAGTGAGGCGCTTCCGTCGGGTCGGAACCTCGTCCAGCTCCACGACGAGAGCGAATTCACGATCGCCTCCGAGCGCCCTGTGGCCTTCGAGCTGGATGGCGACTACCTGGGCGAATGCGAAACCGTAACATTCCGGTCTACACCGAACGCGTTACAAGTTCTGGTCTAGCCGGTTACATTCGGTCATTGTGTGACGCATCCGACATCCACAACCGCCAAAACTTCCCGCCAACCCCCTTGCGTGCACTCTCCGTGGCTGACAGTCTCAACATTGACGTCGGAACGTAGGACCTTTAACAAACCCAAGAGGTCCTCCGGTTGTCAGCGGGCAATCCCGGTCCCCACAGGTTCCGGGTAATTGTTCGCGCAAGTTAGTGAAACTCTTCACAAAGTAGTAGCCGCACGGAGCCGACCACAGGCTCCATCTACTAAGGAGTGAACGCATGGACTGGCGCCACCGAGCTGCCTGCCGTGACGTGGACCCCGAGCTGTTCTTTCCGATCGGCAACACCGGACCGGCACTCATGCAGATCGAAGAGGCCAAGCAGGTGTGTCGTTCCTGTCCGGCCGTCGAGGCCTGCCTGAAGTGGGCGCTGGAGTCCGGCCAGGACGCCGGCGTCTGGGGCGGTATGAGCGAGGACGAGCGCCGCGCGCTCAAGCGTCGCAGCGTCCGCGCCCGCGCCCGCGCCACCGCCTGAGGCAATCCCTCAGGCCGAGGGCAGCGGGATCGACAACGCCACCTCGGTGCCGCCCTCGAGGCGGGGCTGGATGGAGAGCTTGCCTGACAGCTCCCCGACCACCAGCGTACGGACGATCTGCAGCCCCAAACTGGTGGAGCTTTCGAGGTCGAAGCCGTCGGGCAGGCCGCCGCCGTCGTCCCAGACGGTGACGTTCAGCCGGTCGAGCTCGGGATCGACCACGACCTCCAGACGCTTGGGCCGGCCATGCTGCAACGCGTTCTGCAACAACTCCGTCAACGCCATGGCCAGCGGTGTGGCGATGAGCGACGGCAACACACCGAACTCCCCGACCCGCCGCGGTGTCACCGCCACCTCCGGCGACGACACCTCCCCCGCCATCGCGATCACCCGGTCGGCGATCTCGTCGAAGTCCACGAACTCCTCCGGCGCGTGAGACAGCGTCTCGTGCACGATCGCGATCGACCCGACCCGGCGTACCGCCTCCTCCAGAGCCTCCCGGCCCTCGGGCACCTGCAGCCGCCGCGCCTGCAATCTGAGCAACGCGGCGACGGTCTGGAGGTTGTTCTTGACCCGGTGGTGGATCTCGCGGATGGTGGCGTCCTTGGTCATCAGCTCGCGCTCGCGCCGCCGCAGCTCGGTCACGTCCCTGATGAGCACCAGCGCGCCGATGCGGCCGCCGCCGACGATCAGCGGAATGGCCCTGAGCTGCACGATCGTGCCGCCGGACTCGACCTCGGTCTCCTTGGCCGCACGCCCGCTGGCAACGATCATGAGGTCTTCGTTGATCGGCTCGTCGGAGTAGCACAACGTGGCGGTGACCCGGCCCAGCTCGGCGCCGACCAGATCGGCGTGCAGGCCGAGCCGGCGGTAGGCGGACAGGGCGTTCGGCGAGGCGTACGTGACGCGTCCGGCCCTGTCGAGCCTGAGCAGCCCGTCGCCGACGCGCGGCGAGCGGACCAGGATCGGCTCTTCGCCGGAGAAGGGGAAACGCCCCTCGGCCACCATCTGCGCCAGGTCGGAGGCGCTTTGCAGATAGGTCAGTTCCAGGCGCGAGGGAGTACGCGCGGAGGAGAGGTTCGTGGAGCGCTGGATCACCGCCAGGAAGCGGCCCTCGCCGTTGTCGACCGCCCGGCGCACCGGGATGGTCTCCTCCCGCACCGGGACGCCCGTCGACCAGTCGGGGTCGCCCTCACGGCAGATGCGCCGCTCGTTCCACGCGGTGTCGATGAGGTGGCGCTCGCCCTTGGCCGCCACGGTGCCGACGATGTCGTCGTGGTAGACGGTGGGCCCCGTCGTGGGGCGCATCTGGGCGATGGCGATCCAGCCGTTCTCACCCAGGAGCGGCGCCCACAGGACCAGATCGGCGAAGGACAGGTCGGCCAGCAGCTGCCAGTCGGAGACCAGCGAGTGCAGCCAGTCGAGGTCCGCCGCGTCGAGGGCGGTGTGGCGGGCTACGAGGTCGCTGAGAGTCGGCACGACTGCATCATGCGTGCTTTTCCCCGCAACATCCAAACCGACCCCCTGAATGCGCGCTGGATACGGGGGCAGAACTCAGCTCATCCCCGATGTTGCAGCGCATACGGCATCGTCTACTCGGCTGGACCTATCTCGAAATCTCATATTGTGAGAAGCGTCACACCGTCGGTCCAGGTCAGAAGCCTGGACGGGGCGGTGCGGGGTGATCCGGAGGTGATCCACACGGGCGGCGGGTCCCCGCGCGACACGGCTCGTGAACCGGCCTCGGTTGCGATCGCGCACTCTGCTGTGGATATCCTTCACAATCAACCTGAGCTGCATCAACCGGAGCCGCGCCACCCTGTGCTGCCCGGATCCGCGCGGGCCAGGAGCCGCACGCGCTGGGCAGCGCTCGGTTGCTCCGGTCCGCGGTTGACCGCTCGGGCATATGTGAGTTCCGATGATCTCGCGGTGACCAGACACGCCCTCACCGCCGTGGCAGAAGTGAAGGTGAGAGCGTGACAGACGACAGCCCCCGCGTTCCCAAGTACTACGACGTGAAACGCAGCCTGCTCGAGCTCACCAAGAGCCTGTCCCCCGGCACGGCGCTGCCGCCGGAACGCACGCTGGCCGTGCGGTTCGAGACCTCGCGCACCACGGTCAGGCAGGCGTTGACCGAACTTGTCGTGGAGGGCCGGCTGCTGCGCATCCAGGGCAAGGGCACGTTCGTGGCCCAGCCGAAGGTGGCGCAGGTGCTCCAGCTGACCTCGTACATCGGCGACCTGCGCACGGCCGGGCTGGAGCCCGACACCAAGATCCTGGAGATCGGCTACATCACCGCCGACGAGGCGCTCGCCCGCCGCCTGGCCATCAACCCCGGCGGGCGCGTGCTGCGCATCCACCGGCTCAGACTGGCCAACGGCGAGCCGGTCTCGATCGACACGACCCACCTGTCGGCGCGGCGCTTCCCGCGCCTGCGGCGCGAGCTGGAAGTGCACGCGTCGCTGTACGAGACGCTGCACAACGCCTACAACGTGCGGCTCACGGACGCCGAGGAGATCATCGAGACCGTGCTGGCCACCCCCTACGACGCCAAGGCCCTGGGCGTCGACGTCGGCCTGCCGATGCTCCTGCTCACGCGGCACGCGTTCGACGCCGACGGCAACCCGGTCGAGTGGGCGCAATCCCTCTACCGAGGCGACCGCTATAAGTTCGTCACCCGGCTGCGCCGTCCCTGAAAGATCCCTGCTCGATTGAAAGACCCCCGCTCGCCGACGTGTGTCCTGTTTGAAAGACCATCCTGTACGGCACGGCCAGGTTGCCCGGACTCGCCGACGTGGGCGCGCGACCTTCGAGCGCCGGTCGTGAACGCTCACGTGGCACTCGCCGTTACGAGCGCCATGTGGGCCGTGTTCTTCGCTGACTTCTAGGCTGAGAGACATGAGCGTCCTCGTCGTGACCGGCACCGACACGGGTGTGGGTAAAACCGTCGTGACCGCCGCCCTGGCCGCGCTGGCGAAGGAGCGGGGGGCTTCTGTCGCCGTGGTCAAGCCCGCCCAGACCGGTGTGCCCGCCGGCGCGCCCGGTGACGTCGACGAGGTGATCCGGCTGTCCGGGGTCGGCACCACGTTCGAGTTGGCCCGCTTCTCCGATCCCCTGTCGCCCGCCGCCGCGGCCCGGGTCGCCGGCCTGCCGCCCGTGTCGCTGGCCGCCTGCGCGACCCTGGTGCGGGAGCTGGCGGAGAGCAGCAGGCTCGTGGTCGTGGAGGGCACAGGAGGGCTGCTCGTCCGCTACGACGAGGACGGCGCCACCATCGCCGACCTGGCCAGGTCGCTGGGGGCACAGGTGCTCGTCGTGACCGGCGTCGGCGGCGGCACGGTCAACCAGGCCGCGCTCACCCTGGAAGTCCTTGCCCACCGCGGGCTCGACCTGGCGGGGCTGGTCATCGGCCGCTGGCCGGACGCGCCGGGGGTCGCCGAGCGCAGCGACGTGGCCGACCTGGAGATGCTGGCCGCGCGGCCGCTCGCCGGCGCGCTGCACGACGGGGCGGGCCGCCTCGACCGGGCGGCGTTCGTCGCGGCGGCGCGCTGCGGACTGGGCACGGCGCTGGGCGGCGGATTCGACCCCGCGCCCTTTCGCGCGGGGTGGGGCTAACCCCACCTCCCACCAGCACACCAGGCCCATTTCGCGGACCCCGTCCGGCTCAATACCGTTGAGGAATGAAAGTCCCCCGTCCGTGGTCGGCTCGGGCCTGGCTCGACACGGCGCACGTGATGATCGGTCTGCCGGTCGGCGTGGTGCTCGGCGGGCTGACGGTCGCCGCGATCGCGGTCCCGCCGCTGTTGCGGCGCGGCATGCCGTGGTTCACCAGGATCCAGCGCTCCCGGTTCGAGGCGTTCCTCGGCGTGCGCATCCCGCCGGTGAACTCACCGAGCGAGCTGCGCAGCCGGGCCACCTGGCGGCAGATCGGCTACCACCTGCTGTCGCCGTTCGTGAGCCTGGCGGCCGCGCTGCTGGTGGCGCTGACGTGGAGCAGCGCGGTCGTGGGGCTGCTGTCGTTTCTGCCGCCGCGCTTCCAACGGCCGCCGCTGGAGTTCCTGTTCGATCTCAGAGACGGCAAGGTCGTGGCGGCCTTCATGGCGCTGGGGCTCGCGCTGGTGCTGCTGGCGCCGCTGCTGGCCAGGGGCATGGCCGCGCTGGACCTGTCGGTGGCGCGCACGCTGCTCGGGCCCAGCCGTTCCGAGCTGGGCCAGCGGATCGAGACGCTGACCGAGAGCAGGGCGGGCGTGATCGACGCGGCTGACGCCGAGCGCCGCAGGATCGAGCGCGACCTGCACGACGGCGCGCAACAGCGGCTCGTCTCCCTCGCCATGAACCTCGGCCTAGCCAGGGCCACCCTGACCGACCTGCCCGAGCCGGCCCGCGAGGCCATCGTGCGGGCGCACGAGGAGGCCAAGCAGGCGCTCAAGGAGCTGCGTGACTTCGTCAGAGGGCTGCACCCGGCCGTGCTCAACGACCAGGGCCTGGACGCGGCGCTGTCCGGCATCGCCGCCCGCGCCCCCTTCCCCGTCAAACTCCGCGTCGACATCGAACGGCGTACCACTCCGACCATCGAGGCGGTGGCCTTCTTCATCGTGTCAGAAGCACTGACCAACATCGCCAAGCACGCCGCGGCGACCAAGGCCGAGGTGAGCGTGCGGCGCGAGCGCGACCGCCTGCACCTGTCCGTCTACGACGACGGCTGCGGCGGCGCCGGGATGCACCGCGGCACCGGGCTGCGCGGCCTGGCCCAGCGCATCGACGCGGTGGACGGGTCCCTGCGGCTGTCCAGTCCACTGGGCGGCCCGACGACGATCGAGGTGGAACTGCCGTGCGAGTAGTGCTGGCCGAGGACTCCGTCCTGCTGCGCGAGGGCCTGATCCGGCTGCTCGACGCCTCAGGCATGGAGGTGGTGGCGGCCGTGGACGAGGCGGAGGGCCTGCTGCGGGCAGCCGAGGAGCACCGGCCCGAGCTGGTGATCACGGACGTCAGGATGCCGCCCACGCACACCGACGAGGGCCTGCGGGCCGCGCTCGTGCTGCGCCGCCAGCAGCCGGACCTGGCCGTGCTTGTGCTCTCGCAGTACGTCGAGGAGCGCTACGCCGCCCAACTCCTCGCCTCCGCGGCGGCGGGCGGGGTCGGCTACCTGCTCAAGGACCGGGTCGCGGACGTGGCGGAGTTCATCGACGCGCTGCGCAGGGTCGCCTCGGGCGGCACCGCGCTCGACCCGGAGGTCGTCGCCCAGCTCCTGCTGCGCGGCAACAGCGACCCGCTCGAACGCCTGACACCGCGGGAGCACGAGGTGCTCAAGCTGATGGCCGAGGGCCGCTCCAACGCCGGCATCGGCCAGGCCCTGGTGCTCAGCGAGGGCGCGGTGGGCAAGCACATCGGCAACATCTTCGCCAAGCTCGACCTGTCACCGGCGGAGGGCGACCACCGGCGCGTGCTGGCCGTCCTGCAGTTCCTCAAGATCAGGAGCCTGCCGTGAGGGCGGCGTGGCTGACCGCGGGAGTGATGGCGACCGTGATCGGGCTGACGCTGTCCACGGCGCTGATCTGGGTGGGCTTCGCCCACGCCAGAACGCCGTCGGCCTTCTCCGAAAGGTCCATCCCGTTCACGCAGGACGAGATCAGGATCAAGGTCGCCAAGGGCCAGGTGAACGTGCACATCCTGCCGGGCGAGGCCGGGGAGCTGCTCGTCAACAGACGGCTGCGCTGGTCCGGCCAGCGGCCCGACGTCTCCGACGTCTGGGACACCGCCACCAGGACGCTGCGGCTGGAGGCGGTCTGCCCCGGCTACGACCAGCCGGAAGGCCCCATCTGCCAGGCCGACTACATGCTGTTCCTGCCGCCGGAGACCGACGTCGACGCCAGCACAACGGTCGGCGACCTGAATATCCACGGCATGTTCGGCGACGTGCGCCTGAGCTCCGTGTCCGGCACCATCAACGCCCAGCGCGTCTCCGGCGACGTGTGGGCCAAGAGCGGCTCGGGCCTCATCCAGGCCGTCCTGCTCAAGGGCGACAGGGCCGACCTGGAGATCGGCTCCGGCGACGTGTACGCGAGCTTCGAAGACCTACCCTCGAACGTCAGGGCGGTCGTCAGAACCACGGGCGACGTCACCGTGATCCTGCCTGAGGGCGCCTACGACGTGACCACCGAGGCCGCCCGTACCTCCCTCGACGTCGTCAAGGCCCCGGGCGCTCCCAGGAAGGTCACCGCGAAGGCGCCGAACGGCACCGTCAGGGTGTGCTGCGACTGAAGGTCTGTTTACTCTTGTGACTGGTTGGTAAGTTCCCGGCATGGAGTCTGCGAAGCACGCCGGTGACGCCGCCGTCGCCGTGTCCAAGGCCTATGGCGTCGAAACCATGTTCACCCTGTCAGGCGGGCACGTCTTCCCGCTGTACGACGGCGCGGTGCACGAGGAGATGCGCATCCTCGACGTACGCCACGAGCAGAGCGCGGTCTTCGCCGCCGAGGCGACGGCCAGGCTGACCAGGAAACCGGGTCTGGCCGTGCTGACCGCCGGGCCCGGCATCACCAACGGCGTCAGCGGCGTGGCGACCGCCCACTTCAACGGCTCCCCCGTGGTCGTCATGGGCGGCCGCGCGCCCCAGTCGCGCTGGGGCAGCGGCGCCCTGCAGGAGATGGACCACCCGCCCCTGCTCGACCCGATCACCAAGCTCTCGTTCACCGCGAGCGACGCCGAGTCGATCGGCCAGGACGTCGAGGTGGCCTTCCGCACGGCGATCGCGCCCCACCGAGGCCCGGTGTTCCTCGACTTCTACATGGACCACCTGTTCTCCCCGTCGCCCACGCACCTCGCCCGGACGCAGACGCCCTCACCCCTTGAGCCCGACCCCGACGACCTGGCCGGCATCGCGCGGTTGCTGGCCGAGGCGGAGCGGCCCGTGCTGGTGTACGGCTCCGACGTGTGGATGGACCGCGCCGAGGAGGCCGCCCGCGACTTCGCCGAGACCTGGCGACTGCCGGTCATCCCCAACGGCCAGGGCCGCGGCATCCTGCCCTCGGGCCACGAGCTGCTCGTCACCCGCGCCCGCGGCCTCGCCTTCGCCCAGGCCGACCTGGTGATCGTGGTCGGCACGCCGCTCGACTTCCGCCTGGGTTACGGCTGGTTCGGCGGCAAGGACGGCGCTCCGCTGGCCCGCGTCGTGCACATCGCCGACGCGCCGTCGCAGCTGGCCACCCACATGCAGCCGGCCGCCTCCGCCGCGGGCGACCTGTCGGTGGTCTTCTGGAGCCTGTCCACGGCCTGCGGCGAGGCCGGGGTCAAGCCCAGCTCCTACGCCTCCTGGGTGTCGAAGTTGTCGGAGGCGGCCGCCGCGGCCATCGCCGGCGACGCCGAACTGCTCGCCTCCGAGGCCGACCCGATCCACCCGATGCGCGTCTACGGCGAGCTGGGCAAAGTGCTGGCCGACGACGCCGTGGTGATCGGCGACGGCGGCGACTTCGTCTCCTACGCGGGCAAGTACGTCGAGCCGAAGCAGCCGGGCAACTGGCTCGACCCCGGCCCGTACGGCTGCCTGGGCACCGGCCTCGGCTACTCCATCGCCGCCCGCCTGGCCAGGCCGTCCTCGCAGGTGGTGCTGCTGCTCGGCGACGGCGCCGCCGGCTTCTCGCTGATGGACGTCGACACCCTCGTCCGCCACAAGCTCCCCGTCGTCATGATCTGCGGCAACAACGGCATGTGGGGCCTGGAGAAGCACCCCATGCAGCTCCTGTACGGCTACGACGTGGCCGCGGAGCTGCAGCCGCAGTGCCGCTACGACCAGGTCGTGACCGCGCTCGGCGGAGGCGGCGAGCTGGTCACCAAGCCGTCGGAGATCGGCCCCGCACTGCGCAGGGCCTTCGACTCCGGCATCCCCTACCTGGTCAACATCGCGACCGACCCCCAGGTCGCCTACCCCCGCAACACGACGGGGGTGTGAGCTTACGGCTTCGGCGTGGGGGTCGGGGTGGGCGTCGGCACGTCCTCGGGGCAGACGCCGTCGATGATGATCAACTTGATGGTCTTGCCCTCTTCCACGGACTTGTTGGGGCCGGGCACCGTCGCCCTGATCTTGCCGCAGCGCATGCCGTTGGACGAGGCGGTGTTGTCCTCGAGCATCGACTGCAGTCCTGCCGCCAAGATCCGCTCCTCGCCCGCGATGGTGCCCATCCCAAGGACGTTGGGCACGAGCACCTTCTTGACCGTCGAGGAGGGGGTGGCCGTCGGGTTCTTGGTCGGCGTCTTGGTGACCGAGGGAGAGACCGTGGGCGAAGGGGTCTCCTCCGGGATCTCCTCCTCTTCGGTCTCGGCGGGCTGCGGCCTCGTGACCGTCGGCTTGGGTTCTTCCTTCGTCGGCTCCGGCGTGGGCGTCCTGATCTTCCTCGGCGGCTTGGGGCTCTTGGACTCACTCGTCTCGTTACCGGCAGGGCTGGTGGTGGCCTCTGGCGGCGTGCCGGTGGTCATGCCGGTCAGGGCGACCGCGCCCGCGCCCGCACCGAGCACCACCGCGAGGGCGACGCCCGCGATCAGCCCGGTCCTGCGCGGGGCCTTCGCCGCGCGCCGGCTCCCGCGCCGCTCCGTGGTCGGGGCTTCCTCCTGGGCCATCTGCGCGCCGGTCTGGTAGGCGTACTGCCCGCCGCCCTGAGGCGACGTCTGCTGCTGGTGCTGGTACGCCTCGGGTGGCGGCGCCATCTGGGCCCCGGTGGCCGGTGCCTCGGGAACGGCGGTCGCCTGCCCGCTGGCGGCCGCGCGCGCCGCCTCGCTCATGGCCTTGGCCGTCGGGTAACGCCGGGCCGGATCCTTCGACAGGGCGACCTCGACCAGCGTGCGGACCGCCGGAGGGATCTCGGCGGGCAGCGGCGGCGGCGCCTCCCTGATGTGCTTGAGCGCGATCGTGACCGCGCTGTCGCCGTCGAACGGCCGCTGGCCGACCAGGCACTCGTAGGCGACCACGCCGAGCGCGTAGATGTCGACCGCCGGCGTGACGGGAGCGCCCTCGGCCTGCTCCGGGGCGCAGTAGGCAGCCGTGCCGAGCACCATGCCGGCGTCGGTGAGCCGGTTGGCCAGGTCGGAGCGGGCGATGCCGAAGTCGGTCAGCACCAGCGTGCCGTCGCGCTGCACCAGCAGGTTGCCCGGCTTGACGTCGCGGTGGACGATGCCCTGGTCGTGCACCGCCTGCAACGCGGAGGCCGCCTGCGCGATCAGCTCCATCGCCGACTGCGGCTGGATGCGGCCCAGCCTGGCAAGCAGTCGGTCGAGCGGCTCGCCGTCGACGAACTTCATCACCAAATAGACAGTGTCGCCGCTGACGCCGTAATCGTAGACGTCGACCACGCCTGAGTGGTTGATCGTGGCCATCGCCCGCGCCTCCCCCTGGAAGCGGGCGACGAAGCCAGGATCCTCCATTCGGCCCGGGAGCAGCACCTTCACGGCGACGGTGCGGGCCAGGACGATGTCCTCGCCGCGCCACACCTCGCCCATGCCGCCGGCGCCGATGCGGGTATCCAGCCGATACCGCCCCGCCAGCGTCGTCCCTTGGGCCACCATGACTCCCCCGTTACCCCCCTACCTCTGTAACCTCTCCCACCCCGCGGAACTCCAACAAAGCGAAGTTTTGTCGCGGTCAGGTAACACAGTGGTCACGGAACTCAGAGAGTGTACGACTCACCTGTCCCACATGCCACTCAAATGCTTTAAGCCGTACAAACCCTATCCTGCGGCCTTATGCCCACACTTGTCCGCGTTTCCCGGGAAGTCAGTGGCCCCTGTCACATCAGTAGGCTTGGCTCCATGACGCTCGCTCCAGGTCTGCGCTCCACGCTGCTCATCATGGTCGAGATGGAGGACACCGCCAAGAAGATCGGCAGCGGCGACGTACCGGTGCTCGCCACGCCGCGACTGCTCGCCCTGGCCGAGGCCGCGACCGTGCGCGCCGTCGAGCACCACCTGCGGCCGAACGAGACGTCCGTGGGCACCAGGGTCGAGCTGGAGCATCTGGCCGCCAGCCCCCTCGGGACGCACGTGCAGATCGGCGTCGAACTCACCGAGGTCGACGGGCGGCGGCTGGTCTTCGCTTTCGAGGCCCACGACAGGCATGCCGTCGTGGGCCGGGGCACGATCGAGCGGGTGGTCGTCGACCGCGCCAAGTTTCTGGCCCGCGCTACTCGATGACGGCGATCAGGTCGCCTTCCTGGATCACGTCGCCCTCAGCCACCTTGAGCTGCGCCACCACACCGTCATCCTCGGCGATCACCGGGATTTCCATCTTCATCGACTCGAGGATGACCAGAGTGTCTCCGTCGGAGACGGTGTCGCCCTCTTTGACGACGACCTTCCACACGTTGGCCACCATCTCGGCGCGTACCTCAGCCACCGGGACTCCCCTCTTTCTCAGATGTTCTCACCCTAGGCGCGCATCCGCGCGACCAGGCCCGTGTCGTAGTCGCCGGTGACGAACTCCGCGTTCTCCAGCAGCTCTGCACAGAATGGCAGGTTGTTCTTCGGCCCCTCGACGATGAACGCCGCCACCGCCTTGCGCCCCTTCTCCAGCGCGTCGGCCCTGCTGTCGCCGTGGACGCACAGCTTGGCCATCAGCGGGTCGTAGAACGGCGTGACGGTGTTGCCCGCCTCGTAGCCGGAGTCGACGCGCACGCCTTCGCCCGTCGGCTCGTCCCACGTCACGACCTTGCCGGGGCCGGGGAAGAAGCGTTTGGGGTCCTCGGCGTACACCCGGAACTCGATCGCGTGCCCGGCGCTCACCGGCCGCACCTCGGGGCTCTCGCCCGCGGCCACGCGCAGCTGCAGCTCCACCAGGTCGAGCCCGGTGACCAGCTCGGTGACCGGGTGCTCCACCTGCAGCCTGGTGTTCATCTCCAGGAACACGAAGTCCTGCTTGTCGGCGTCGACCAGGCACTCGACGGTGCCGGCGCCCAGGTAGCCGACGGCCTCACCGGCCCGCACCGCCGCGGCCAGCATGCGCTCGCGCAGCTCGGGCGTGATGCCGGGGGACGGAGACTCCTCGACGACCTTCTGGTGGCGCCGCTGCACCGAGCAGTCGCGCTCGCCGAGCGCCACCACGCGGCCGTCCGGCAGGCCGAGGATCTGCACCTCGACGTGGCGGGCCCGCTCGATGTAGCGCTCGAGCAGCACGGCGGGACCGGCCAGCGCGTCTCCCGCGGTGAACCTGGCCGCCGCCCGAGCGGCCTGCTCGAACGCCTTGGCCAGGCCCTCGTCGTCGTGGGCCACGCTCATGCCGATGCCACCGCCGCCGCCCGCGGTCTTGACCATGACCGGATAGCCGATGGACTCGGCGGCCTTCAGCGCCTGCGACAGGTCGGTGACCGGCTCGCGGGTGCCCGCGGCGACCGGCACGCCGGCGGCCTCCATCAGGTTCCTGGCGTTGATCTTGTCGCCCATCGTGTCGATGGACTCGGGCGCGGGGCCGATCCACACCATGCCGGCGTCGATCACCGCCCTGGCGAACGCGGAGTTCTCCGACAGGAAGCCGTAGCCGGGGTGCACCGCCTTCGCGCCGGTCGCGCGGGCCGCCTCAAGCACCTTGTCGGTGTCGAGGTAGCTCTGCGCCGGGTTGGCGGGCCCGATCAGCACGGCCTCGTCGGCCTCGCGGACGAACGGCAGGTCGGCGTCGGCCTCCGAGTGCACGGCGATGGCACGCAGGCCCATCCGCTTGACCGTGCGGATGACCCGCCGCGCGATCTCCCCTCGGTTGGCGACCAGAACGGGTCCGAGCGTCTCAGTAAGCACCCGCCCACCCTATGGCCGCCACCGCCCTGACCCCTTTCCCCCTAAACCACCGATCCAAGGAGCCTGATCTGTAGGAACCCCACAATTGTGAGCGGCCGGAAACGCGACGAGCCCGCAGCGGACTTGTACACCTAGACGCGTCCGCGGTCGATCACGCGGGCCAGCGCCTCGATCGCATGGGGATCGTAGGCGCTGCCGGAGGACAGACGGACGCGTTCGAGCGCCGCCCCCGCCCTGTCGCGGTCGGTCGAGGGCCCCACGAGGTCGTCGTAGGCGTTGGCGACCCTGATGATGCGGCTCGACAGCGGCGGGTCGTCGCTGATCGGATCGCACTGCCGGCTGACCACGTCGGCCACCCGGTCGAGCACCCCGGTCTGCCTGATCACCTCGGCGCCCAGCTCGGCGATGCGGCGGGCCTGCTCGGGCTCGGTCAGCACGGTCGCGCCGCCGGGGATCGGGTCGCGCAGCGAGAGCTGGCCGATGTCGTGCATCAACGCGGCGTACTCGAGTTCGAGCAGCTCGGGCTCGGCCATGCCCAGCTCTCTGCCGATGGCCACGGCCAGGCGGCTGACCCGGCGCGAGTGGCCGGGCTCGACGTAGCCGCCGACCTCCGTGACCCGCGACAGGGCACGCACGGTCTGCAGGTAGGTCGCGCGGATGCCCGCGTACTTGCGGAAGGCCACCTGCGTGACCAGCAGCGGCGCGGCGAACACCAGCAGCGCGACCAGGTCCATGCTGTGTGTGGCCAGCGCGAGCAGCACCCCGGACGAGGCCACGGCCGCGCCCAGCGGGAAGGCCATGTTGATCTCGTCGCGCACCGCCACCCTGAACGCCGTGCGCACCTGCTCGGCCCGCAGCAGCGCGGCGATCAGCACGTCGATGAGCAGGGTGATCGCGATGAGCGTGACCATCGCCACGAGCGCGGGCCACCAGGTGCTCGTCGGCGGCTTGGTCATCTCGTAGAGCGGATCGGCCAGCGGGCGGAAGGCGAAGGCCAACAGCGCGCCGGTGAGCAGCCGCCTGGCCATCGCGTCGAGACGCGGCGGGCGGCCCACCGCCAGATGCGGCAGCGCCCCCGCCATCATGCCGACCGCGATCACCGCCACGACCTGCAGCGCGGAGTGGCGCAGCGGGTTCTGGCTGAGGTCGAGCAGCAGCGTGTAGCCGAGCGCCGCGGCGGCGCCGATGGGCGCCACCTCCCTGTTGCCCGGCATGGTCAGCCTGGCCAGTTCGCCGACCGCGATCAGCGCCCCGAACCCGAGCGCGATCTCCGGCCGGTCGAGCCCGACGGCGGCGGTGTGGGCGACGCCCGCGATGGCGACCAGCCCCGCCGCGCCGATGAGCAGGAGCTGCCCGGAGTCGAGCCGGCGCAGGACGGTGTTGAACGAGCGCTCGGTGCTTCTGGCGCGTTCTGTGGTGATCATGGCCCGGTCACGACCTCGATGGGCATGGTCGGGTCGTCGTGGTCCTTGATCGGGGTCTCGTCGGGCGGCGGCGAGTCGACCCGGCGCGGCGGCTGCCACGGTTCGCGGTCGAGGGCGCGGATGAAGGCCGCGACCATGACGGGGTCGAAGTGGGTGCCGGCGCTCTTGCGCAGCTCTTCGACGGCCACTCCGACCGGCCTGGCGCCTCGGTAGGAGCGGTCGGAGGTCATCGAGTCGAACGCGTCGGCCACCGCGATGACCTTCGCGAACTCGGGGATCTCGTCACCGGCCAGCCCCATCGGGTAGCCGGTGCCGTCGTGGCGTTCGTGGTGGTGCATGATCCCGGCGTACGCCTCGTCGAGGAAGCCGATGCCGCGCACGATCTCCAGCCCGCGCATCGGATGGAGCTGGATGGCGGCGAACTCCTCCTCGGTCAGCGGCCCGTCCTTCTGCAGCACCTTGGTCGGCACGCCGAGCTTGCCCACGTCGTGGAGCATGCCGGCGTAGCGGATGGCCCGTACCCGTTCTGTGCCCATGCCGATCTCCTGCGCGATCATGGAGGAGGCGAGCGAGACGCGCGTGCAGTGGCCCCTGGTGTAGTAGTCCTTGGTCTCCACGGCCTGGCAGAGCGCGGCGATCGTGGCGTCGTACGAGCGCTGCTGCGCGTGGTATTGCCCGAACGCCCACCGGGCCACGAACAGCGGCAGCAGCACCAGCACCGCCGAGATCGACTGCACGGTCGCCCACAGCCCCGCCACCAGCAGCCCGAACGTGCCGTAACCCAGATAGGACAGCAGGAACTGCGCCATGGCGCGCATCGGCACCTCGGTGGCCCGCACGTCGGTGGCCAGCCCGATCATGGTCAGCGTGAGCGCGATGTTGAGCGGCACGAACACCGCCGTGGCCGCGGCGTAGGGGCCGATGAGGTCGTCGAAGGCGTTGACCTGCGGCACCCCGACCCTGCCCTCGAGCGCCTGGTAAACCCACCCGGCCACGTAGCCGCACACGGCGAACTGGGCGCCGTTGAACAGCCGCTTGACCAGCGGCAGCCCCGGACGCACGCTCACCACCGCGGTGAGCCCCACGAGCGCCGCGCCGTCGGGGCCGAGCAGCACCACGGCCGCGAGCGAGGCCGAGAAGCTCACCGACACCGCGAACTGCTCCACGTTGAGCAGCGTCGGCATCGACTCGCACACCAAAAACAGCAGCGCGAGCACCAGCAGGACGTCCAGGTCCTCCGGGGCCACGGGCGCGCCGGAGGTGATCGTGCTCCGTACGAGAAGAGCGGCCGCCGCCACGATCACGGCGACCAGATAGACCCTTGCGGGCCACGGCAGATCACGCATTGCGGCCCCCTACGGAGTTCAGGTCCAGGACACCCCGGGACGGACCGCTCCCGGGAGCGGCCGGGGGACCGTAACCTTCAACATCCACATGCCTCCACGTCGATTTCTGGGGTTCACGCTACAGAAGTCGACGTGGCCGTATGGGCGGAGTCGGAAATCGCAAGCAAAGCGTAATCAAGCAACTACCTATTGCGATGTGTGGCGGCCCACACGACGGTCTTCTTCACCCCGGTCGGCAGGTCGGTACGCGGCTGCCAGCCGAGCCCGTCGTGGGCGGGCACCGGATCGACCGCCATCGCGGGCAGGTCGCCCAGGCGCGGCGGGGCGAACCCCGGCTTGTCCTGCGCGCCCGCCGCGTCGGCGATCAGCGAGTGCAGCCGCCGGTCGGTGGTCTGGATGCCGGTGCCGAGGTTGAACCTGCGGCCGTCGCCGTCCTGCCCGCACGCCCTGACGAAGCCGTCGATCACGTCGTCGACGTAGACGTAGTCGCGGGTCTGGGTGCCGTCGCCGTACAGGACCGTGGGCTCGCCCCTGAGCAGGGCGTCGGTGAAGATCGCGACCACGCCGGCCTCGCCCTCCGCCGACTGGCGCGGGCCGTAGACGTTGGAGAGCACCAGCGTGGTGTACTCGATGCCGTACAGGGCGCGGAAGGTCGCCAGATAGGTCTCGCCGCTCAGCTTCGAGGCCGCGTACGGCGAACGCGGGTCCGTGGGCGCGTCACCGGGCACCGGGATCGTGACCGGCCTGCCGTAGACGGCCACGGAGGAGGCGAACACCACCTTGCGCGTGTGCCCGTGCTGGGCCGCCGCCAGCACCGACGCGGTGCCCTCGACGTTGATCCTGGCGTCCTGCAGCGGGTCGGCGACGCTCTTGCGCACGCTGACCTGCGCGGCCAGATGGCAGATGACCTCCGGCCCCCGATCGGCCACCAGGCGGCTCAGCGCGGGATCGCACACGTCGAGCTCGTGGAAGCGGAAATGCTCACTCTCGGCCGCCCCCGCCAGATTGGCCGTGCTCCCCGAGGAAAGGTCGTCGACCACGTCGACCTCGTGCCCGTCGACCAGCAGGCGATCGACGAGATTTGATCCGATGAACCCGGCGCCTCCGGTGACCAACACGCGCATGCGGTCGATCCTAGTCGCCCAGCTCCGCCCTCACCTGCGCGATGCGGTCGAGGACCTTGGAACGAAGGTCCGCGGGGACGGGGTCGCAGCCGCAGTGCTTGGCCACGAGCGCCTTGACCGCCTTGTCAAGGTCATATTCCTTCAGACAGGGACTGCACTCGTCGAGGTGAACGCGGATATCGGCGACGGCGCCTTCGGTCAGCTCGCCGTCGAGATAGGCGTAAACCTTCTCCAGCACCTCACGACAGTCGGTGTCATGCGGGTTGCCACAGCTCATTTCGATCCCTCCGCCGGGACCAGGCCACGCTCGCGAGCATAGTCCTCAAGGAGGCTCCTGAGCTGTCTGCGTCCCCTGTGCAGCCTCGACATCACCGTGCCGATCGGAGTGCCCATGATGTCGGCGATCTCCTTGTAGGGGAAGCCCTCCACGTCGGCCAGGTAGACCGCGATCCTGAACTCCTCAGGCAGCGCCGCCAGCGCCTGCTTGATGTCGCCGTCGGGCAGATGCTCGAGCGCCTCGACCTCGGCAGACTTCAGCCCGCTCGAGGTGTGGGACTCGGCCCGCGCGAGCTGCCAGTCCTCGATCTCCTCGGTGCCGGACTGCTTCGGCTCGCGCTGCTTCTTGCGGTAGCTGTTGATGAAGGTGTTGGTCAGGATCCGGTAGAGCCACGCCTTGAGATTCGTGCCCTGCTGGAACTGGTGGAACGACGCGAACGCCTTGGCGAAGGTCTCCTGCAGCAGGTCCTCCGCGTCCGCGGGATTCCGGGTCATCCGGAGCGCGGCGGAATAGAGCTGCTCGAGATACGGCATCACATCGCGCTCGAACCGCTCGCTCCGCTGCTCCAGCGTCTCCGCGCCTGTCGCGGGCACCGGACCCACCCCCCTAAGATCACCGGTGGCCGGCTGTGGCGGAACACCGTACTCAGGGGAGGATACCTGCTGGCCCGAGAACTGCCGGTCAGCGGGGAGGGGGTCGAGTATGCGAGCGCTCGGCGAGAGCGTGGCGGACACGGTGCGACGACCGCCGCGGCGGTCTCGACCATCAACGACAGCGAGCATGCTCGTCGCAACACCCACGCCGCCTTGTCTGTTCCCGCAAGATAGAAGGTACGAAGGACCCGGTGCGGGGAACGTCCATACGTACCGGCTGGTAGCCCTTTTTCCGGAACCCAGGAGTCGCGTGTGCTGCCCATTCCGGCCGAGGAACTGAACGGCTCAGGGACGCTCGGGCCGTACTGGACCTTCTACCGCGCCGTCGCCGCCGAGCAACTCAACCGATGGCTTCCCGGCGAACCCTCCACGATCCTCGATCTGTCCGGCGGCCGCGGGCGCTGGTCCGATCAGGCGGCCAGGGCGGGCCACCGGGTGATCGAGGTGGTCAACTTCCGTGGAACCCCCGACGGGCATTCCCTGCGCGAGGCCGACCTGGTGCGTCACGTACGCGCCGACGATCTGGCGTTCCTGCCCGACGCCAGCGTCGACGCCGTGCTCGCGGAAGAGCGGGCGATGTCGATCGAGCTGATGGCCGAATCCGCGATGAACGACGTGGCCAGGGTGTTGCGGCCCGGCGGGCGGGCGCTGGTGTGCGTCGACTCGCTGGTGCTGGGCATGGCGATCCTGGCCGAACAGGAACAGTGGCAGCACCTGCGGCAGACCGGCGAGGTCATGCTCGTGCCGTGGCCCGACGGCAGCATCACGCGCTGCTTCAGCAGCGGGCAGCTGCGCGAGCTGCTGATCGGAGCCGGGCTCGAAGTGGAGTGGATGCGGCCGCGTACCGTGCTGTCGCCCTCCACCGTGGACCACGTGCTCGGGTCCGACGCGCGGGCCCTGACCTATCTGGTGCGCACCGAACTCGAGACCCACCCCGACGACGACGACACGGTCGGCATCCATCTGGTCGCGAGCTGCCGCAAGAGCCCTTGAAGGGCGCCGGCCCGCCGTTCTTCGTGGCCGGCGGCGTCGATGCCCTCTCGGTCCTCAGCGGCGCTCGCGCCCGCCAGGAACCGTCCGTCCACGGCGCTCCCGCTCGCCCCGGGCTTGTGCCGCTTATCTGCGGCGCTCCTGCTTGCCCTGGCACTGCACGCACCGCGCCGCCTCTGGGCGGGCCTCCAGCCTGCCCTCCGGCACGGGCCTGCCGCAGTCGACGCACCGGCCGTAGACGCCTTCCTCCAGGCGCTTGATGGCTTCGATCACCGCGCGGCGCTGCGCGGAGGCCACGGTCAGCATGGCCTGGGCGCGGTCGGCGTCGGTCAGGTCGGAGCCGGCGTCGGCCGCCGAGTACTCGCGTACGGCGACGGGGTCGCCCTGAAGGACCCCGATCGAGCGATCCAGTTCCGCGAGCATGTCTTCCAGCCGCTCACGAGCGGTCGTGACGTCCACGAATCCGCACCTCCGGGTACATGAGGGCAACCCGCGGCTAGGACTCCCCGGATGTCCCGCCCGGCGCAATCAAAGGGCATGTTCGGCGGTGACTCCGAGTAAACGGATACATCGCTTTCCTCACCGGATGCCCACTTACCGTGCTCCTTACACCTTTAGAAGAGGGCGCTTTCCCCCTCCTCGGGTAGCGGTTCAATGAGATCCGGGCCGTTGTTCCGCACGTTGTTCACATCGGTCGAGACCGCGTACGCCGTGAGCCGCCCCGCCTCGGCCGGCACCAGCAACCCCGTCGCCTGATCGGTGTCGGTGAGCTTGGGGTCGAGCCACTCCTGCCAGCGCTCCCGCTCGATCATCATGGGCATCCGGTCGTGGATGCGCCCGAGGTGGTCTTCGGCGTTCGTCGTGATGACCGTCGTGGTGACCAGCCATTTCAGCGGATCGTCATCGTCCCTGGACGGGTCCTTCCAGAACTCGTACAGGCCGGCCATGGCCAGCACCCCGCCGTCCTCAGGATGGATGAAGTACGGCTGCTTCTTCTTCCCGCCCTCGACCGGCATCCACTCGAAATAGCCGTCGGCCGGGATCAGGCACCTTCGCCTGGCGAACGCCTGCCGGAACGACGGCTTGTCCGCCAGCGTCTCCGCCCTGGCGTTGATCAGCCGCGAACCGATCGACGGATCCTTGGCCCAGGCCGGCACCAGGCCCCACCTGACGACCCTGAGCTGCCGCACCGCCCGTTCCGCCTCTTTGGGCACGCGGCTCAGAACCGCGTAGACGTTCTTGGTCGGAGCCACGTTGTAGTCGGCGCCGAGGTCCTGCTCCGGGGCGCCGTCCTGCTCGACCTGGAACTCCTCGAGCAGCTCGTGCTTCTTGCGCGCCGAGGCGTATCTACCGCACATGACCCCACAGTGCCACGTACGGGTTTCGCTCGCATGTTTGCCTCACCGGCCCCTGCCGCCACATCCCGACCACGATGAAGGGGACGTTATCCACAGGGTGTGACCCCTCCCCCACCCCGGCCAGTAGTCTTTGACCATGCCCGCTCCGCATTGGCCCGCGCCCACGGCGACCGGCCCGGTCTCCGCCACCGTCTCGCTGCCCGGCTCCAAGTCGGTGACCAATCGCGCGCTCGTCCTGGCCGCCCTCGCCGACGGCCCGGGCATCGTGCGCCGGGCCCTGCGCAGCCGCGACGCGGACCTGATGGCCGCGGCGCTGCGTTCCCTGGGCGCCACGCTGACGCCGGCCGGCGAGACCACCGCGAGCGTCGACTGGCACGTGACCCCCGGCCCCATCCGCGGCGGCGCACGCATCGACGCCGGACTGGCAGGCACGGTCATGCGTTTCGTCCCCCCGGTGGCCGCCCTCGCCGACGGCCCCGTCTTCTTCGACGGCGACCCGCATGCCAGAAAGCGCCCGATGGGCCCCATCCTCGACGCCCTGCGCGCGCTGGGAGCACGAGTCGACAACGACGCCCTGCCGTTCACGATCAGCGGGCCGCCGGCGGGCGGCGAGGTCACGCTGAACGCCTCGGGTTCGTCCCAGTTCGTCTCGGGGCTGCTCCTGACGGCCGCACGCTTCGAAAAGGGCATCACGATCCGCCACGTGGGCCCGCCGGTGCCCTCCCAGCCCCACATCGAAATGACCGTGCAGATGCTCAGGACGGCAGGCGTCACGGTCGACGACCGCGAGCCCGACGTGTGGCGGGTCGAGCCCGGCCCGATCGCGGCCAGAGACATGACGGTGGAGCCCGACCTGTCCAACGCGGCCCCGTTCCTGGCGGCGGCCCTGGTCACGGGCGGCACGATCACGATCCCGTCCTGGCCCCTGGAAACCACCCAGGCAGGCGACGCCCTGCGCGACCTGCTGACCTCCATGGGCGCCACGATCACCCGCACCGATGGTCCCGGCACCTCGGATGAGCAAAGAAACCATTCGGCCACCTTTGCCGAGGCCGACCTGGTGGTCACCGGCACCGGCGAAATTTCCGGCATCGACGTCGACCTCCACGACGTGGGCGAGCTGACCCCGACCATCGCCGCCCTGGCAGCACTGGCGACGGCCCCGAGCCGCATCCGCGGCGTCGGCCACCTGCGCGGCCACGAAACCGACCGCCTGGCCGCCCTCGCCACCGAGATCAACCGTCTGGGCGGCGACGCGGAGGAGACAGAAGACGGCCTCGTCATCCGCCCCCGTCCCCTTCACGGCGGCACCTTCCACAGCTACGACGACCACCGCATGGCCACCGCGGGCGCCGTGATCGGCCTGGCGGTCCCCGGCGTGGAGGTCGAGAACATCGCGACGACCGCCAAGACCCTTCCTGAGTTCGTCCAGATGTGGACGGCGATGCTGGAAGCCCGATGACAACGCCTCGACACCCGGTGACGGCCCCTTTTGGTTTCACGGGGCAAGCGCCGGGCACGTCGGAAAAGGGCGGCACGTGCTGACGCGCTGCCCACGCACCACCGCGAGAC
Organism: Nonomuraea purpurea; assembly: GCF_042650645.1. Classification (NCBI taxonomy): domain Bacteria; kingdom Bacillati; phylum Actinomycetota; class Actinomycetes; order Streptosporangiales; family Streptosporangiaceae; genus Nonomuraea; species Nonomuraea purpurea. The sequence continues at coordinate 16,489 of NZ_JBHSBI010000021.1, read as the reverse complement.
TCACCAGGCATCCGGAGCCCGGCGTCATCAGGCGCCCGGACGCCAGTTTTGACATGCGTCCAGAAGCAAGGACCACCACCCGCCCAACGCCCGAGCTCACCGCAGGCTCGCCGCGCCCTCCCGCGCGCGCCCGACATCCCGCCCAGAGCCCCGGCACACCGGCTACCCGGCGCTCTGGACAGCAACGCTCTCGGCTCACCTCACACAGGGATCCCTGGAGCGCAGAGCTCCTGCCCCCTGGCCGCTCACGGGCCACCGGCCCAGCCGGCCGCTGGGCGTCATGTGAAATCGTGCCCCACCGAGCCGTGCGCAAGCCGGCCGACCACCTCAGACCCAAACCACCAGAACCGGGCTCAACAGCCCACAACTTCACCCCATCATGAAGGGAAGCGAGCGCATGGGAGCGGACCGCTGAGAAAGCGGGAGTATGACGAGGACGACGTACGGGTCAGGCCAGGCAAGGGTTCCCGGCCCCGGACCCGGATTCGTCCTGCGCACGAGGACGCCGTCGAAGGGTTCGTGGTGGCGGTTGACCGCGGCCGCTACACGACGCTGGTGGAGCCGGAACGCCCCAGGGGCTCGGCCCAGAAGCGCAAATCATCCCCGCAGCGCCGTCTCGTCGTCGCCATGAAGGCGCGCGAGCTGGGCCGTAAGGGCATCGTCGTGGGCGACAGGGTCGCTCTGGTGGGAGACGTGTCGGGCCGTCCCGACACCCTGGCCAGGGTCGTACGCGTGGAGCCCCGCACCTCGATGTTGCGCCGCTCGGCCGACGACACCGAAGACACCGACGGCATCGAACGCCCTGTGGTCGCCAACGCCGACCAGCTCGTCATCGTGACCGCTCTGGCCGACCCCCCGCCCCGCCCTCGCATGATCGACAGGATTCTGGTGGCGGCCTTCGACGCCGAGATCGACACCCTGCTCTGCCTCACCAAGTCCGACCTCGCCCCGCCGGACGACCTGGTGTCCCTGTACGAGCCGCTGGGTGTGCCTCATGTCGTCGTGCACAAGGGCGGTTCTCTGGAGGAGCTCCGCGATCAGCTGACCGGCCGTATCAGCGTCCTGGTCGGCCATTCGGGCGTCGGCAAGTCCACCCTGGTCAACGCCCTGGTCCCCGACGCCAACCGAGCCGTTTCCCAGGTCAACGCGGTGACCGGCCGAGGCCGCCACACCTCCACCTCGGCCGTGGCCCTCGAACTCCCGGCCGGCGGCTGGATCATCGACACGCCGGGCGTGCGTAGTTTCGGCCTAGCCCACGTCTCGGTCGAAACGGTCCTGGCGGCCTTCCCCGACCTGATCGAGGGCACGGTCACTTGCCCCAAGGGCTGCACCCACCTGGGCGACGGCTGCGCCCTGGACGCCTGGGTCGCCGCCGGCAACGCCGACCCGGCCCGCCTCGAATCCCTGCGCCGTCTTCTCGCCAGCCGCGAAGGCACTCCCGACGACACCCCCTGACCACCCCGAACAGTCAAAAACCCCAGGACAAGTTCTTAAAGCCGTCAATCACCCATCACCCCCGAACCCCCGCCATCACCATCAAGCAGGCGCGGATAAACAGGACCCCTTGGCGGATACCCGGAATAGCGGTTACCAGAAAAGGGGCGTTAGTGACTGATGTTCTGCATAGCCGACACGGTAGCGTGGCTCATCGTGCAGGGTTACTCCGATGATCTCCGCTTGGCGCACGTCATGGCCGACGCCGCCGACGACCTCACCATGCGACGGTTCAAAGCGGTCGACCTCAAGGTCGACACCAAGCCCGACCTCACCCCGGTCAGCGACGCCGATCGCACCGTCGAGGAGGCCATCCGGGGCACGCTCCGCCGTGCGAGGCCGCGTGACGCGGTCGTCGGCGAGGAGTTCGGCAAGACCGGCTGGGGCGCCAGGTCGTGGATCATCGACCCCATCGACGGCACCAAGAACTACGTCCGCGGCGTGCCGGTGTGGGCGACGCTGATCGCGCTCATGGAGTACGGCAAGGTCGTCGTCGGCCTGGTGTCGGCCCCCGCGCTCGGACGCCGCTGGTGGGCCGCTGCGGAGGGCGGCGCGTGGACGGGCAAGAGCCTGACCAAGGCGTCGAGGATGCACGTCTCGTCCGTGTCCGTTCTGGAGGACGCCTCGTTCTCGTACTCCAGCTTCGGCGGCTGGGAGAAGCAGGGCAGGCTCGACAACTTCCTCGGCCTCAGCCGCGCCTGCTGGCGCACCAGGGCCTACGGCGACTTCTGGTCCCACATGATGGTCGCGGAGGGCTCGGTGGACCTGTCCGCCGAGCCGGAGCTGTCGCCGTGGGACATGGCGGCCCTCACCGTGATCGTCGAGGAGGCCGGAGGCGTCTGGACCGATCTGGCGGGCATCCCGAGCATGGAGGGCGGCAGCCTGGTCTGCACGAACCGCATCCTGCACGACCAGGTCCTGGCCCAGCTCAACGGCACCGGCTGACCGGGCGCCTGGCGATCAGAGCGGCAGCCCCCTCCTGCGCAGTAGCCCCGCCTTGGCCTGGATGTCACCGGTCGCCGCCTCAAGCTCGCGCGTGTCCTTCACGGTCACGTTTCCTTCGTAGACGACCCCGCTCGGCGGATCATCATGCCCGAGCGGATCGGCGTCCCAGAAGTTCCCCCGGTAGACGACGTTCTCCAACGGGGGCGCGACCTGGAGCACCGAGGTGTTGTCGGCCCGCATGACCACGTTCCCCTCGACGATCACCCACGAGGCCCCGTAGTCGGTATAAAGCCCGAAGTTGTACGGCGTGCGCGTGTCCTTGATGACGTTCCCCGCCACCAGGGCCCCGTTGTCGGCCGAGTCCCCTTGCGCCCCGCTCATGTAGACGCCACCCCCGTCGGCCAGCACCCGCATGGTGTCCACGGTGAGGTTGCGCAGGATGCGGGTCCCCTCACCGGGCCCGGCGACGATGCCGCAGTGGGGCACGTCCCTGATCTCGTTGTTCGCGACCAGGCACCCCCGCGTCCCCGTGACGGCGATCCCCGGCGACCCGCTGTACTCGAGCCCGGCCCGTCCCACCAGATTGTCCTCGATCGAGACCCCCTCGCCCCCGGAGACGGTGACGGCCGAGGCGGACAGCGTGTCGAAGTCGCACCCCAGCACCGCGAACCCCGTCCCTCCCGCCACCCCGAGCCCCGAGGCCCCGAGCCGGGTGAAGCGGCAGTTCTCGATCTCCACTCCCGTCGTGTCCTCGAAGATCACGCACGCGGGAATCGTGACGGAAGTTACGGGAAACGTCACGGACGCGCCTTCGCCGAACACGGCGGTCTCGATGCCGCCGCCCTCGTAGAAGTTCGCGCCGTGGTAGTGGACGAAGCCCCGGTTCGGCCGCAGCCAGGTGGCGTCGGCGAACATCAGCCCCCTGAACGTCACGTTCCGCACCCCGACGGCCTTCACCAGCGTCTCGAGCACGGGCGCGACCACCCGCGTCCTGGCGGGATCCTCCTCGGGACGGGGCAGGTACAGCAGCTCGCCCCTCGACCTGTCCAGCACGAAGGTGCCCGGCTCGCGCAGGAAGCTCGGATCGTTCTCGATCGACGTGGGCAGCCCAGGACCGCTGGAGGTCTGGCCGTCCCAGGTGGAGTTGTACAGCTCAACGGCCCACCCGAACGCCGGCCGCGCCATCGTGACCACGGTGGATCCGCCGTCCCCGGAGACCTCCGCGACCCCGCACCGGCCCTCGGTCCACGGATAGACGCCGCGGAAGACGAACTCGACGTCCGCCGGGCTGCGCCACCCGCGCGGTTCGGCGCTGTCGGTGACGTACCCGGTCGTGCTCGCCTCGACCGCGCCGGGCAGCCCGGCGATGCAGGCCCGCGCGGCCCTGCGGCCGTCCACGTAGAGCTGCCTGGTGTCGAGGTCATGGACGTCGGCGACCCAGACGCCGTCCCGCGTCCGCCACTGCGTGATCGGCCGGCCGCCGCTGATGACGACCTCCTCCTGCTCGGGGGTGCCGTAGCCGTACGCCTGGTAGATCACCCGGCCGCGCCCCGAGTCCCGCTCGGTGAGCTCGAAGGGCCGGGTCAGCGCGTGGGTGCCGGCCCGCACCTGGACGACGACGTCGCCGTCAGCCTCGCGGGCCGCGATCCTGGCCCGATCGAGGGTGCGGAAGGGACGCTCAAGGGAACCCGGCGACGAGTCGTCACCGTCGAGCGCGACATGGAACTGGAACATGCGAACCGCCTTTGCTGTTTATGCCGTACACGTAGTAATACACCATAAACAAGGAGGGGCGCACATGACGGAAGAGTTGTTGTGGCGGCGGCGGGAGGACGAGCCGAGGCAGGGCCTGAGCCCGGGCAGGATCGTCTCGGCCGCCATCGAGCTCGCCGACGCCGAGGGCCTGGAGGGCCTGTCGATGCGCAAGGTCGCCGACCGGCTCGGTTTCACGACCATGTCGCTCTACCGCCACGTCCCCGGCCGCGACCAGCTCGTCGACCTGATGCGCGACGAGGTCATGACCGAGCACCCGGCGGACCACGACGGGGAGCGCGGCTGGCGCGCCCGCCTTGCGTCCGTGGCCAGGCACGCCTGGCGGATCCGCGGGCGGCACCCCTGGCTGGCCGAGATACGCGGCACCCGCCGCCTGCCGGGCCCCAACGCCGTGGCCCACTACGACTACATGCTGAGCACGCTGACCGGCACCGCGCTGACCCCGTCCGAGGTCATCGCGGTCGTGGGCCTGGTCGGCCGGTTCGTGGACGCCGAGGCCCTGCTCCTGGTGGAGAGCCGGCGCGAGGAGCGGCGCAGTGGCGTGTCGGAGGAGGAGTGGTGGGGCGCCCGCGACTCCCTCTACGAACGCCTCGACCGCTACCCCACGATCTCCCACCTGTGGACGTCGGGCGGCTGGAACCACCCGGAGGACTCTTTCGAGTTCGGCCTGGCCCGCCTGCTGGACGGCGTCCAAGCGCTCATCGACGAGCGTGACGAAAGCCGTGATGAAATTTGCGAGGAGTGCGGCACCCCGCTGAAGCCCGCAACATCGGGCCGCCCCCGCGTCTACTGCTCCCGAGCCTGCCAGCAACGCGCCTACAGAAAGCGCACCAAGACCACCTAAAGGGCCAGCACCCGCCCCACGGCCCGCATCAGGCTGTCCCGGTAACCGCCCCCGAACAGCACCACATGAACGAGTAGCGGATGCAGTTGATGCAACGGCACCCGCTCCCTCCACCCCTCCGCCGGCGGAAACTCCTCCCGATAGGCCCCCAGCACCCGATCCAGGTAAGGGAGTCCGAACAGATCGAGCATCGCCAGATCCGTCTCCCGATGCCCGCCATGGGCGGCCGGATCGATCAGCACCCCCGCCCCGCCGGACCACAACACGTTCCCGCTCCACAGATCCCCATGGATCCGCGCCGGAGGTTCGGGAGGCCCCGCGACGTCCGCGAACCGCTCCACGGCCCGCTCCAGGGCCGCGAAGTCGGAGGAGGACAACCGCGCCTGCCGCGCGAAGGGCAGCACCCGCCGCAAGGCGTAGAAGGACGGCCAGTCATCGCAGGGCGCGTTGTCCATCGGCAACTCGGCGATGAACCCGGGCCACGGCGCGCCGAACCCCTCCGCCCCCGTCCGGTGCAGCCGGGCCAGCGCCCGTCCGAACCGCTCGGCCGCCGCCGGACCGGGCCGCTCCTGGCGTACCCAGGACAACACGAGCCGATCGGGTCCGGCCTCGATCACCGCGGGCACCGAGATCGCCTCGCCGAGCCAGCGCAGCCCGGCCGCCTCTGAGGCGAACACCCCGGAGGCGTCCCCGCTCTTCACGAACACCTCGCGCCCGTCGTCGAGAACGCCCCGTTGGAGCCGCCACCCGTGCGACGAGCCGAGGTCCTCAGTCGATCTCATCGGCGATGTGCTTGGCCACGCCCTCGGAGGCGGACTCGACCAGCGCGAGCACCTCCTCGAACCCCTCGCGCCCGCCGTAGTAGGGATCGGGCACCTCCGCGCCCGAGGGGGCGGCCGGATCGAACGACCGGAACAGCCGCACCTCAACCCCTTCTGGCGCCATCCTCCGCAGCTGGGAAAGATTGTCGCGGTCCATGGCCAGCACCAGGTCATAACGATCGAACCAATCCCTGGTGAACTGCTTGGCCCGATGCGCGGAACCGTCGTATCCGTGCCGGGTCAGGATGTCCAGGGCCCGCTCATCCATGGGGTCACCTGCGTGCCAGCCGCCCGTCCCCGCGCTCTCCACGGTGACCTGATCGGCCAGCCCGCGGTCGGCGAGGGTCTGACGGAGCACCGCCTCCGCCATCGGAGAGCGACAGATGTTCCCCAAACACACCAGGCATACGCGATACGTCATGCGTCCATTCTGCGGGGCCACGCCCATGCCCCGCACACGCGCCTGACCGGCCATGACACGCCAAGGAAAAGCAAAACGCGCGCTCACGGGCGCCACGCGGCCCTATTCTCCAGAAAGTCAGAAAGCCCACCCCGAGCGACGATCCGCTCACACTCCGCCCCCCTCACATAAGGGCAGCACGCCGACCTGCAGCGTTCACCGCCTGTTCATTCACTCTTGGGGGACCGCGTCACTTTCGCTGCGTAGCTTCGTGGCGACTAAGGACCAAGTGGGAGGAACCCAACCGTGAAGTATGCAGGCCGGCTCGCCGCCGTCGCCGTCGTCGGCGCGCTCTCGCTCGCTGCGTGCGGCACAGACAACAACAACCCCTCGGGCGGCAGCACCACGGCTGCCACCTCCAGCGCGGGGGGCAATGACGCAGGTCTGAGTGGCACGATCAACGCCGCGGGCTCCTCTGCCCAGGCCAACGCGATCGACGAGTGGAAGAAGAACTTCCAGGCCAAGAACCCCCAGGCCAGCTTGAACTACCAGCCCAGCGGCTCCGGCGCGGGTGTGCAGTCGTTCATTCAGGGGCAGGTCGCGTTCGCGGGCTCCGACTCCGCGCTCAAGGACGACGAGCCGACGCAGGCCGACGCCCGGTGCAAGACCGGCAAGGCCATCAACATCCCGATGGTGACCGGCCCCGTCGCGGTCGTTTACAACCTGCCTGGCGCGGAGGGTCTGCAGCTGTCGCCGAAGACGCTGGTGGGCATCTTCAACAGCAAGATCACCAAGTGGGACGACGCCGCCATCAAGGCCGAGAACCCCAGCGCCCAGCTTCCGTCCACCCCGATCCAGGCGTTCCACCGCTCGGACGAGTCGGGCACCAGCGACAACTTCACCAAGTTCCTCAAGGCCACGGGTGAGTGGCCCTACGAGCCGGCCAAGGCCTGGCCCGCCGAGGCCAAGGGCCAGGGCGCCAAGGGCTCCGACCAGGTCGCCGCCAGCGTCAAGGGCGCCGAGGGCGCCATCGGCTACGTCGAGCTCTCCTACGCCGAGAACTCCCAGCTCCAGAAGGCCAAGGTCTCCAACGGCGCCGGCGAGTTCGTCGAGCTGACCGCCGACAGCGCGGCCAAGACCGTCGAGACCGCGGAGATCACGGGCACCGGCAACGACCTCAAGCTGTCGATCGACTACGCCACCAAGACGCCGGGCGCGTACCCGATCGTGCTGGTGACCTACGAGATCACCTGCGAGAAGGGTCTGTCGGCCGAGGAGTCCAAGCTGGTCAAGGGCTTCCTCACCTACACCGCCAGTGACGAGGGGCAGGCGGCCCTGAAGGAGCTGGGCTACGCCCCGCTCGCGGGCGACCTGCTCACCAAGGTCCGTACCGCTGTCGAGGCGATTTCCTAACAACAGATGACGACCAACGTTCGTACCCGCGGGGGCGGACCGGCCACGGGCCGGCCCGCCTCGCGGCGCAGCCATGGTGAAGGGCCCTTCAAGTTCATCTCCACCGCGGCGGGCGTCCTCCTGCTGGCGATCATGGCGGCCATCGCCGTGTTCCTCATCGCCGAGGCCATCCCCGCTCTGCAGGCGAACAAGGGCAACTTCTTCACCGATCTGATCTGGGAGCCCAACGGCAGCCAGCGATTCGGCATCCTCGCCCTGGCGTTCGGCACCGTCCTCAGCTCGGCGCTCGCGTTGATCATCGCCACCCCCATCGCCGTCGGCGTGGCGCTGTTCATCTCCCACTACGCGCCCCGCCGCCTGGCGGGGCCGCTCGGCTACCTGGTCGACCTGCTGGCCGCCGTGCCCAGTGTGGTCTACGGCCTGTGGGGCGTGATGTTCCTGGTGCCGCTGCTCAGGGAGCCGTCGCAGTGGCTGAACGACACCTTCGGCTGGTTCCCGCTGTTCGCGGGTGAAGGGGCCATCGGCGGCAAGACCATGCTCGCCGGCGCGGTCGTCCTGGCGATCATGATCCTGCCGATCATCGCGGCCATCTCGCGCGAGGTCTTCCTCCAGGCGCCGAAGATGAACGAAGAGGCGGCGCTGGCGCTCGGCGCCACCCGCTGGGAGATGATCAGGATGGCCGTGCTGCCGTTCGGGCAGCCCGGCGTGATCAGCGCCGCGATGCTCGGCCTCGGCCGCGCCATGGGCGAGACCATCGCCGTCGCGCTCATCTTCCCCGCGACCTTCGACATCTCCTTCCAGATCCTCACGCCCCACGCCAACAGCATCGCGGCCAACATCGCCAACGGCTTCGCCGAGGCCGGCCAGATCGGCAGGGGCGCGCTGATCGCCTCCGGTCTGGTGCTGTTCGTCATCACGCTGCTGGTGAACATGGGCGCCCGTCTGGTCATCAACCGCCGCAAGGAGTTCGCGAGGGCCGGCGCATGAGCGCGATTCAGCACATCTCAACCGGCCGCCGGATCAAGGACAGCCTCGTCCAGTGCCTGGTCTACCTGGCGTTCTTCCTCGCCGTGGTGCCGCTCATCTCGGTGCTCTGGCTGGTCATCTCCAACGGCCTGGCCCGGTTCGACCTCGAGTTCCTCACCCACTCGATGCGCAACATCACCGCCCGAGACGTCGGCGGCGGCGCGTATCACGCCATTCTGGGCACACTCGAACAGGTCCTGCTCGCCTCGCTCATCTCGGTCCCGATCGGCCTGCTCACGGCGATCTACCTGGTCGAGTACGGCAACGGCGGCCGGCTGAGCAGAGCCATCAGCTTCTTCGTGGACGTCATGACCGGCGTCCCTTCCGTCGTTGCGGGCCTGTTCGTCTTCGCCTTCTGGATCCTCTTCCTCGGCATGCCGTTCTCCGGCTTCGCGGGAGCGCTCGCCCTGTCGATCCTGATGATGCCGACAGTCGTCAGATCGGCCGAGGAGATGCTCCGGCTGGTGCCCAACGACCTGCGTGAAGCCTCGTACGCGCTGGGCGTGGCCAAGTGGCGCACCATCGTCAAGGTCGTGCTGCCGACCGCGTTCACGGGCATCGTCACCGGCGTCATGCTGGCGGTGGCCCGCGTGGCGGGCGAGACCGCACCCCTGTTGATGACGGTGTTCTTCACCGACTCCATCAACGAGGATCCGTTCAACGGACCGCAGATGGGGCTGCCGCTGTTCGTCTTCGACCAGGCGGCACGTCCGAACGACACCGCCGTCGACCGGGCGTGGACCGGAGCCCTCACGCTCATTCTGATCGTCATGCTGCTGAACCTGGTGGCGCGCCTGATCGCCTGGTGGCGTGCGCCCTCCAGGGGCCGATAGGGGGTTATCGCAGAAAATGTCCAAGCAGATCCAGGTCTCGGGTCTCGACGCGTACTACGGGTCGCACAAGGCGATCGAGGACGTGTCGATGACCATTGAGCCGCGTTCGATCACGGCGTTCATCGGCCCCTCCGGATGCGGCAAATCGACGTTCCTGCGCACGCTCAACCGCATGCACGAAGTGATCCCCGGCGCCCGCGTCGAGGGGAAGGTGCTGCTCGACGGCGATGACCTCTACGGGCCCACCGTGGAGCCGGTCTCCGTCCGCCGGGCGATCGGCATGGTCTTCCAGCGCCCCAACCCGTTCCCCACGATGTCGATCTACGAGAACGTGGCCGCCGGCCTGCGCCTCAACGGCCGGATCGCCAAGTCCGAACTCGACGGCGTCGTCGAGGACTCGCTCAAGGGCTCCAACCTCTGGAACGAGGTCAAGGACCGCCTCAACAAGCCCGGCGCGGGCCTGTCCGGCGGTCAGCAGCAGCGCCTCTGCATCGCCCGGGCCATCGCGGTCAAGCCGCAGGTCCTGCTGATGGACGAGCCGTGCTCGGCCCTCGACCCGATCTCCACGCTGGCGATCGAGGACCTGATGGCCAAGCTCAAGGACGAGTACACGATCGTCATCGTCACCCACAACATGCAGCAGGCCGCCCGGGTCAGCGACAGGACCGCGTTCTTCAACCTCGCCGAGCAGGGCAAGCCCGGCAAGGTCGTCGAGATGGACGAGACGTCCCGCATGTTCACCAATCCAACGCAGAAGGCCACGGAGGACTACATCACGGGGCGCTTCGGCTGATGACCCAACAGCAGGCGGCATCCACGATGAACGGGGACGCGAGGACCAAGCCCGTACTGCTCATCGCCGATCCGGACCAAGCGGTAGTGGAGGAGCTGGCCACGGCCCTCGAACGCGAGGGCGTGGCCGTCACCGGCGCGGCCGACGGGGCCCAGGGGCTCCTTCAGGCAGGCGCTCTGCAACCGGATGTGGTGCTCGTCTCGGCCACGCTGCCGGTCATCGACGCGGTGGAGTTCGTCCGCGCGGTACGGCTCGCCCGAGCCGTACCCGTGCTGCTCGGAGTGGGTGAAGGCCACGCCGAGCAGGCGGTACGCGCGCTCGCGGCCGGCGCGGCCGCCTGCGTGGCCCGCCCCTACCGGGTGCCGGAGCTGCTGCCGTTCATCCAGGCGGCCTCGCCCGAGTCACGCAAGGTGCTGACTGTGGGCGGGGTCGAGCTGGACGTGCAGGCGTACCAGGTGCGCGTCGGCGGCCGCGCCGTGCACCTGCCGCTGCGCGAGTTCGAGCTGCTGCAGTATCTGATGCGCAACGCCGACCGCACGGTCACGCGTGAGCAGATCATGCGCCACGTGTGGCACGCGGCGTCGACCACGTCGACGAACACGATCGCCGTGCATGTCAAACGCCTGCGCGCCCGGCTGGGTGACGAGGACGACCAGCTCATCCAGACCGTACGCGGGGTGGGCTACCGCCTCGTCACCCCCGGCATTTCCGGAACGACTCCATAATCCGCCGCACCACGCCTTCGACGGTCGCGATGCCGTACCCCACGTCGGGACTCCCTTCGGTGAGTACGGCAACGGCGTAATCGTGGCCGTCGCCCCGGATCAGGCCCACGCTGACCATGGCCCAGCGCTTGGTCGAGACCCGCTTGAGCCAGCCGTTCTTCAGCGCCACCCGGTCACCCCCGCACGCGGCGGCGCTGAGACCCCAGTCCTGGCCGTCGACGACCTGGCCCATGAGCTTGAGCACCCGATCGCGTTCCGCCCTCTTGAGCGGGCTCTCGCCGGACACGAGTGCCCGCATGAGCCGTACCTGATCGTCGACTGACGTCCGGGTGATCCCCCAGCAGTACAGATCCACGCAGTCGCCGGGAACGCCCTGAGTGTGCTTGAGCCCGAACGCCTTCCCCGCCTTCGTGAACCCCGCCGCCCCGCCGATCCGCACCCACAGGCGATCAGCCGCATGGTTGTCGCTGTAGCGGATCATCAACTCCGCATCGTGCCTGACGGCCTTGGGCAGCTTGCGCCACGGGGTCTTGAGCAGCAGCGCCATGAGGATCTGCACCTTGGCCGAGCTGGCGGTGATCAGCCGCTCCCCCGGGTGGTACCGGTAGACTCGCCCGGTCGTCAGCTCCTTCACCATCGCCGTAACCGGCCCGGGGCGCCCCGCCAGGTAACGGTCGAGCCGCTTGCCGATCTTCTTGGCCGGGATGGACGGCAGCGTCTCCTCCGCGGCGATCTCCTCGATCATCCCCAGCCACGCCCGTTTCTCCTGCGCCACCACCGCCGGCGCAGACTCTGCGGGCTTGTGCCGCACCGTGGGTAACAGGGGCAGGAGCAGGGCGAGCGCGATCACCAGACGAGGTATCGCCTTCGCGCGGCCCGCGATCATCCGAGCATTATCACGAAGCCGGCCGAGTCGCCGCTAGAGCTCTGAGGCGACCAGTTTCGCGATCGAGTCGTCGTCGCAGGTGTCCCAGAAGCCGCCCACGACGTCTTCCAGGTGCTGCAGGGACTCTGCCCGGAACAACACATCCTGATATTTCGTGATGTCGTAGTGCGTGGTCCCCATGGCCGACAGATCCAGCTCGCGGATGTCCATCCCGCGAAACTCCTCGATCTCCCCGTACGACGACAGAATCCCGGCCCCGTACGCCTTGAGCTCCCCCGCCTCCCGCATCACCCCGAACTCCAGCGTGAACCAGAACACCTTCGAGACGAACTCCAGCGCCTCCTCTCCTTCGACCCGCCGCGCCGCCTCGCCCGCCGCCCTGTAGAGGCGCGCGTACCGAGGGCTCGCCAGTGCGTTCGCATGCCCGATCACCTCATGGAGCACATCGGGCTCCGGCGTGTAGAACGGCACGGAATGGTGGCGGATGTACTGCGTCGAGTGGAAGAGCCCATCGGCCAGCACCCCGTAGAACTCCCGCAACGGCACCAGCCCGGCCGCGGGCACATACCGGAACCCGGTCAGCGGCTCCAGCAGCTCAGAGACCTCCTCCAACTGCGGAATCCGCTCCTGGGGCAGGCCGAGCCGCCGCGCCGCGTGCAAATACTCGGCCGTGGCGTACACGGCGTGCTTGACCCCCAACTCCCTGGCGACCAGCGCCCAGACCTCGTGCTCCCGCTCGGTGTACTCGGCGGCCGGAACGGGAGCCCCCGGCCGGTACCCGACGGCCAGCCCCGCGATGGCGTTGCGCCGCGCCCGATACACCGGGTCCGCGAACCCCGGATGGGACGACGCCAACTCGACCACCACCGATCCATCCTCCTGAGCCGTTACCGGGGCGAAGTACTGCGCTTCCTCAAACATGCCTCAGATGACAGCAACTTCCGCATTCCCTGGCAAGAGCGACCAGTTTCACTGCGCGATACGCTGGAATCCGTATGCTTTGACCGGCATTTTCTAGTCGATTCGCACAGCCACAGAAAGGCCGGAGTTGGACGAGCAGCCACGGGCCGGACGCGGACTGGACGAACTGGACGCCAGACTCCTGGTGACCATGCGCGCCCACCCGCGCATCGGCCTCACCGAACTCGCCCGCCTCCTGGGCGTCGCCCGGGGCACCGTGCAGGCCCGCGTGGAGAAGCTGACCGCCAGAGGCGTCATCGAGGACTTCGGCCCCACGGTGTCCCCGGCCCGAGCGGGGTACCCGATTCTGGCGTTCGTCTGGCTGCAGATCGCTCAGGGCCGCCTGGAGGAGGCCGTGGCGGCGCTGGGCGCGGTGCCGCAGATCCTCGAGGTACACGGGACAAGCGGTCAGCACGACCTGCTGTGCCGGGTGGTGGCCCGATCCACCGACCACCTCCAGGAGATCATCGCTCACATCCTGGCATCGCCGGCGGTACAACGCACGGACACGACGATCTCCCTGTCCACCCAGATCCCCTACCGAATAGCCCCCCTCCTGGAAGGAGGAACACCAAGGGCCACCCGGCACCCCGCTGCTGCCGGCGAGCAACCCGAGCCGCTGTAATGCGTGCTTTCAACGTGAGCGGAGAAAGGTCAGCGCGGCAAGCACCCTCCGATGGTCATCGGCGTCCGGTCCGAGGTCCAGCTTGGTGTACACGCTGGTGACGTGCTTGGCCACGGCGGCCTCCGACACATACAGACGCTGGGCGATCGCGCTGTTGGATCTGCCCTCGGCGACCAGCGCGAGCACTTCGCGTTCACGTGGCGAAAGCGCGTCCAGCGGATCGTGCGCACGATGGTGAACCAGCAGCCGGTGGATCACGTCAGGATCGATGACCGTGCCGCCGGCGGCCACTTCGCGTACCGCCTCCACGAATTGGCTGATCCTGCCGATCCGATCCTTCAGCAGGTAACCGACGCCGCGGGTACCGGCCTCCAGCAACTCACCGGCCGCGGCCTCCTCGACGAATTGTGACAGGACGAGGATGCCGAGCCGGGGATACTCGCCTCTCAGCTGGATGGCCGCCCGCAGCCCCTCGTCGTGGTAGTTCGGCGGCATGCGGACATCCACCACGACGACGTCGGGCACGCCCCCGGCGATGGCGCGCAGCAACTCGTCGGCGCTGCCCACGGCCGCGACCACCTCGCAGCCGAACCGGGTGAAAATCCCGGTCAACCCCTCCCGCAAGAGCACCGAATCCTCGGCGATCATCACCCGCATGGCAGCTCCACCCGGATCACCGTAGGCCCTCCTGGTGGGCTGCTGAGCGACAGGGTTCCCTCAAGGACGCCGATCCGGTCGGCCAGCCCAGTAATCCCGGTGCCCTTCGCCGCGTCGGCTCCGCCCCTGCCGTCGTCGCGCACTTCGAGGGCGAGGTGATGGTCCGACAACTTCGCGGCAATCGTGATCTGTTGGGCGCTGCTGTGTTTGATCACGTTGGTGAGGCTTTCTGAAATGCAGAAATACGCTGCCGCCTCCACTCCAGGAGGCGGGCGGTAGGGAAGATCAAGGTCCAGGATCACCGGGATGGGGCAGTGGCGGGCCAGATCGGTGACGGCGACCCCCAACCCCCGGCCGGTGAGCGCGGAAGGGTGGATGCCCCTGATGACGCGGCGCAGCTCGTCCAGTGCGGCCTGCGTGTGGCCCTGGGCCAAGCTGATGGCTTGCAGCGCACGTTCCGGGTCTTCCCGCACGTCCAGGTGGGCGAGGCCCAGTTGCATGAGCACGGCGGTGAGCTGGTGCTGGGTGCCGTCGTGCAGATCCCGTTCGATCCGCCGCCGCTCGGCCTCGAAGGCATCCACCAGCCGGGCCCGCGACCGCGTCAGTTCGACCATCCGCTCCTCAGTGGGCGCGACGAGCAACCCACGCGCCAGCGCCCCCTGCGCCGCGGCCACCACCGTGAACAGGTACGCGCAACCGGCCAGCCCCGCCATCACCACGACGATGGTCAGCAGCACCACCAGCGGGGAGCCGCCAGGCGGAAGAGCCGCGGCATAGGAGAAGACCGTCAACGCCGCCAAAACGATGACGAGGCCGTTCACCGCAGGCAGGATCGTCGCCCACAAAAGCGCGTACCCGATCTCACGCCAGGCGGCCGGGTTCGCGAAGGAGAGCGTCGTTCTCGGCTTCGGCACGGGGGCGCCCGCAGAATCGATCAGCCTCAGCCGCCACCGCTCCAAGGAGGCGATCGGGCCGCTCAGCACGACCGCCACGACCAACGACGTGGTCATCGCGATGATCAGCGCGGTCTGCCGCCCGAAGGCGGTCACCACGACGACCGCACCTCCGCCGGGCAGGCTGGTCAGCAGGTAGGCGAGCGCCCGCCACGGCCAAGGCGACCCGAGGAACCGCAGCGGATTCCCCGTGACCGCCTGCCAAGGGGTGGTGGCGTTCTTCATCAGCCCTTGATCGTCCGGGTGACCTTGCCCTTGGCGTTCATGAACTGGATCTGGGGGTTGCCATCCTGATCGACGCGCATCACGATACGCGGCGTGCCCTGGCCGTCCGCGAGCGTCACGGCCGACGACTTGTCAGGGTTCTTGCCGATGAAGACCCGCTGCGGGCTCGGATACTTCTTCCTGAACTCGGCCATCGCCTGGTCCTGCTCCGGGCCGGGCGGCATCTCCGAGATCTTCTTGTACTCCTCGAAGTACTCCGAAAGGGGCGTCTCAGGCCGGTCTTTGACCTCCAGGCCGACACCTTGGGCGCCCTGTTGTTCCATGTACCGGAGAACGAGCGTCTGGTCCTGCTTGTACTGGTCGAAGGCGAGCTGGCCGGACGCCCATCGCTTCCCGTCGTGGACACCGTTGTCGGTGCCCATGCCGCCGGCCTCGTCCCCTTCGGCGTTGTAGAAGGTCATGCCCGCCCGCGTGCCGCCGTTCCCCAGATCGACCCCGTTCACGACGGCGGCCGGCGATCTCTCCTTGTTGCTCAGGACCATGCGTGGTTTGCCGTCCGGCGCCACCACATTGATCCGCTCTACCTCGATCTCGCCGAATCTGACCTTACCGCCGTCCTGCGCGACGGCCTCTCCACTGTTGTTGACCAGAAGCAGCCCCGTGGCCACCGCAGCGGCCATCACGGTGATCAGGCAAACCTGCATCCGCCGAAGCCGACGCTTGACGTTCACGATTTCCAGTGACGTATCCACGCCCTCGATGATCTTAGCTGCCCTGATGATTGACGATGGGGCTGCCAACCGATCAAGGGTAGAAGTCCTTCTACCTCGTGACGCGAGGGCGGCACTCAGGTGTCGGGGTCACCCGCCATGGCACCCAGGTCGGAGGTGGCCACCTTGCGCACGTGGGCGCTCATGACAACAAAAAGGGAGGGCCCCCAACCCCGGAAACCGAAGCTGAAAACCCTCCCACCACGAAAAACAGAAAGGGCCCGACACACAAGGCGTCGGGCCCTTCCCTAAAGATTGTCCGGCGGCGACCTACTCTCCCACACCCTCCCGAGTGCAGTACCATCGGCGCAAAGAAGCTTAACTTCCGGGTTCGGAATGTAACCGG